>NZ_CP034145.1:944169-1258892 GCF_003856835.1 Haloplanus aerogenes | reverse complement strand
GCGGCCAGAGCGGCCCGACAGCCCACCTCGCTGGCGGCGAAGGGAGTGTTGACGCGAGCGTAGGCGTCCGCCCACGATTCGGGGACGACGCCGTAGCCCACGCGGAGGCCCGCGAGGCCGTACGCCTTCGAGAACGTCCGCAGGACGGCGAGGTTGTCGTAGTCGTCGAGAAGGTCGATGGCCGACGGCGCCTCGGTGTACTCGGCGTAGGCCTCGTCGACGACGAGGAGGGTGTCCTCGCTCACCGATTCGGCCAACTCGACGATGGCCTCGCGGGAGAACTCCGCGCCCGTGGGGTTGTGCGGCGTCGTGAGGTAGACCATGCGCTCGCCGTCGTAAGCGTCGAGGACGGTGGCTGGCGCCTGCGCGAAGTCGTCGGCCTTCGACAGTTCGTAGGTCGCCACGTCGCCGTGGTGGTACCGGGCGCTCATCCGGTAGTAGGAGAAGCCGGGTTCGGGCGCGAGAATGCGGTCGCCGGGGTCGAGAAACGCCCGCGAGAGGTAGTCGATGGCGCCGTCGGCGCCGGGTGTCACCCACACCTGTTCGGGCGCGCAGTCCCAGTGGTTGGCCAGTTTCTCCCCCAGATCGGTGTGGGAGGCCTTCGGATAGACGCCGACGCGCGGCGCGGTCTCCTGAATGGCCGCGACGGCCGCCGGACTCGGGCCGTGCGGATTCTCGTTCGACGAGAGTTTCGTGAGGTCGTCGGGGTCCATCCCGAGTTCGCGGGCCACCTCCTCGGCGCCGCGACCGGGGACGTACGGCGAGAGGTCGGAGAGGTCCCGTGGTTGCATGGCCGGATGATGCGGACGACGACGCTTAAGCGTGATTGATCACTCATCGCCGTCGCCGGTGATCGCCTCGATGCCCTCGTGAGCCAGTTCCAGCGTCTCGGTGGCGGCGGCCGGCCGGTCGGCCACCAGTTCCGGCCCGTCCCACCGGACCGGTGTGGCGTCGACACAGCGCCACCCCCGCGCTCGCTCGCCTGCAGCGTCGAGGAGAAACACCCGCACCGTCCGCGGATCGACGATCCCCGCCACCCAGTCCTGAAGCCAGTCCCAGAGCCGTCGGTCGTCGGTGACACCCCGCCGAAGCGTGAGCGTCGGTGAGACAGTCCGCCGTCGTGGGGCGGATGGCACGCGGCCGACCGCACGCCCGAGACGGTCGCCCCAGTCGAACCAGTCCACATTGTCGTCCTCGGGGGCGTCGTCCGCCGGTCGCGCCTGCACGCGGACCGACAGGCCGCTGACCTCGGTGAAGCCGAGCGGTGGACGGTCGTCACCGAGGTCGACGTCGAACCGGTGACGGCCGTAGGGATCGACAGGGCGGTCGGTCATTTCGTCCGCTTCGGTGGCTTGTCGTGGTTCGTCCGTCGCGTCTCGGGCTTCTCGTGTTCCGTCCGTCGTGTCTCCGGTTTCTCGTGTTTCGTCTGATACGTCTCCGGCTCGTCCGGTTCGTCCGCCGTCTCCCGTTCACCCTCGTCCCGTCGCTCTCCGCCGTCAGTCTCGCCGCCCATGTCGACGCGTTCGACCCCTTCGTGGACGATTTCGAGCGTCTCGATGGCGACGGCGGAGCGGTCGGCGTCCAGCGTCGGGGCCTCGTATCGGGCGGGCCACGCGTTCCGGAGTTCCCACCGTGCCGCCGACGCTCCCTCCTCGTCGAGGAGGACGACGGCGATGGCTCGCCGCGCCTCGTCGACCGTGCCCTGCTGGACCAGTCGGCACCACTCGGCGAGTTCGATGCCGTCCATCGTGACGCCGTACCGCAACTCCAGCGGGCCGTACTCGTTCAGGCCGGCGAGTTTCCGGGGCGTGGGCCGGTCGTTGCCCTCGCGATACTCGACGACAGCGGTCGAGGAGGTAGGGAGCCGACAGTAGTTGAACCCGGCTTTCGCGATGCCGTCGATTTCGACGAGAAAGCGGGCCATCCGGAACGGGCCATGTCGGTCAGGCATCACTCCGCTCCAGCGGCGTCGTCGCCGCGTCGACGAATGTCACGTTCGTTACCATTACACACGGCTACACGCCGGCGAGGCTCTTGAAGCTATCCGGGGCGGCAGAGGGGGCGATCAGCCGAGCCACGAGTCGAGGCGCTCCGCGATCCGACAGGAGAGCGCCGCGATGGTGAGCGTGGGATTCATCGCGCCGCCAGTGGGGAAGACGCTACTGCCGGCGATCCAGAGGTTGTCGCAGTCGTGGGCGCGGCAGTCGGGCGCAACGACGCTCTCCGCGGGATCGGTGCCCATCCGGGTCGTCCCCATGTGGTGGAAGGCGGGTCCCGTCCCGTCGGGGCCGACGACCCAGTCGATGTCGGCGTCGAGTTCCTCGAAGATTGCCCGCTGGACCTCGTTGACGCGCTCGATGGCCTGTCGCGTCTCCGGGCCGACCGACCAGCGCACGTCGGGGACGGGATTGCCGTGGTCGTCGGTCGTGGATCGGTCGAGCGTGATGCGGTTCTCGGCGCGCGGGAACTGCTCGACGAGGGCGCCGACGGCGAGGTGGGTGCCGTAGGACTCGCGGAGGGTGTCGAGGAGGGAGTCGCCCCAGTCGTCGGCGTGGAGCGCTTCGATCACCGGCGACGGGCCGGCGTAGTTCAGAAACTCCAGTTTGACCCCCGGAAGGGGGTCCTCGCCGTCGTAGAGGGCGTGACACTCGCTGGTGTTGAAGCCGACGTGGTTCTGGCGGGTGGGGCGGTCGATCCGGCCGCCGACGCCCGCGAAGCAGTGGTCCATGAAGTATCGTCCCACCGCGCCGGAGGAGTTGGCGAGGCCGTCGGGGTGGGCGTCGGACGCCGAGAGCAGGAGGAGGCGGACGTTCTCGACGCCGCCGCAGGCGAGGACGACGGCACGGGCCTCTTGCCGATGCTCCTCGCCGCTGGGCGTGGCGTAGACGGCGGCCTCGATGCGCTCGCCGTCCGGGCCATGGTCGAGACGCTGGACGGGCGCGCGGTCGATAACGCGGGCGCCGGCGGCCTCCGCGCGGGCGACGTGGCGCTCCGCGGTGTATTTCGCCCCCGACGGACAGACGGGTTTGCAGGTACCGTAGCCGACACAGGCCGAGGCGTCGTCGTAGGGTTCAGAGTTGCGCGCGTTCGGCACGGAGTGCATGGGGAGTTCGAGCGCCTCACAGGCGTCGGCGAAGATGGAGTCGCTGTGCGAGGGTGGGAAGGCGGGGAGGGGATGCGGTTCCTCGCGGGGTGGTGCGAAAGGGTTGTCGGCGGCGCCGGCAACGCCCAGTTCGCGTTCCGCCTCGGCGTAGTAGGGGCGCAGGTCGGCGTAGTCGATGGGCCAGTCCGCGCCGACGCCGTGGCGGGACTGGAGTTCGAAATCGCGCTCGTGGAGGCGCATCACCATCCCCTGCCAGTGGAGCGTCGAGCCGCCGATTCCCTTCACGCGCGCGGCGTTGAGGGGGTAGCCCTTCGAGCCGCTGGAGGTGTAGGCGTCGCGCTCGCCGCCCATGCCCCAGAGCCCGTCGACGCCGCCTCCCCCAGACGCCTCACCTTCGACACCGGGGCGGAGGTGGGCGTCGAGTTGTTCTTCCCGCTCCGAGAGGTCGAACCGCGGCCCGGCGTCGAGGACGACCACGTCGTGTCCCGCCTCGGCGAGCCGTGCGGCGACGATGGCGCCCGCGGGACCGGCGCCGACGATACACACGTCGGCGTCCGGTTCGGGCGACCGATCCTCAGCCATCCTCGTCCTCCATCCGGGCCTTCTGGTAGCTCTCGGTGCCGCCGGGGTAGCCGACGGGGTTCTCGATGCCGACCAGACGGCCGCCGGTCGGGGAGGCGTAGAATGCGTAGAGGAGTTCGTTCACGAGGTAGAATCGCACCTGCGCGGCGAGGTTGCCGTCGGGGTCGGGGTCGGCCACGTCGACGCTGAGATCGCGGAGAAGTTGGTCGCGCGCCGACCGGTCGAGGTCGGTGAGCGGTGCGCCGCGCCAGTCGCGGGCCGTGGCGTCGAGGTCGGCGGCGGCCGTGACGACGCCTTCGCGGTGGGCCGGATCGTCCGCGATGCGGCCGGCGACGTACGTCTCGACGAAGGGTTCGATCCCCTCTGCCTCGGCGGGATACACCGCCTCCGCGACGGCGACGAGGATGGCGAGGGTGTCGTCGGAGACGGTGGTGTCGGGACTCCCCTCGTCACCGAGGGCCGTCGCCCCCGCGACGCCGACGGCGCCGGCCGTCGCCAGCGCCGCGAGCGCGTCCCGTCGACTCAGGTTCATCGGGACCGGATTAGGGGAGCCTAAATTTATGGCTTGTCCTCTGGCGGCGTGGAAAAAGAACCCGCGAACCGCAGTCTCGTACAGATCGTTGGAAGTGGTTCGTCGACACGACACGGCGAACCGCCGACGATCAGTTACGACACTCCGTATCAGTCGCGCCGCGCGGTGAACTGGAGAGTCTCGACGCCTTCCACCTCGACTTCGACCTCGTCGCCGTCTTCGAGGCCGCCGACGCCCGAGGGGGTGCCGGTCGAGATGACGTCGCCGGGTTCGAGCGTCATGTACGAGGAAATCTCCTCGATCAGTTCGGGGACGGAGAAGATGAGCTGTGAGATGTCGGAGGACTGCTTGGTCTCGCCGTTGACGCGGAGAGAGACGGCCGCGTCGTCGGAGAGGTGTTCGGGGTCGGCGACGACGGGTCCGATCGGGGCGGCGCCGTCGAAGGCCTTGCCGCGCACCCAGTTCTGCTCTTCGCGCTGGTCGTCGCGGTTGGAGATGTCACAGACGACGGTGTAGCCGTCGATGACCGACTCCGCGTCCTCGGCGTCGACGTTCCGGCACTGCTCGCCGATGACGACGCCGAGTTCGGCCTCCCAGTCGACCTGCTCTTTGCCCTCGGGGAGGGTGATGGTGTCGCCGTGGGCGGCGACGGTGTTCGGCGTCTTCAGAAAGAGCATCGGGCGGTCGGGGACGGCGATGCCCGTCTCCTCGGCGTGGTCGGCGTAGTTGATGCCGATGCAGATGATCTTCGAGGGTTCGGAGGGGGCGAGGACATCTACCTCGTCGAGATCGTAGGTAGCGTCGGCGAAACTGACGCTGTCGCCGTGCCATTCGCCCGTCCGAACCATACCTGCAGGATCGCGGAATCTGACGCGTCGCATGGGAGAGGGCTCATCCGCGGGCGAAATAAGCCTTCCTCGTTAGGCTGGGGAGCAAGATTGATGTTCGAATCCGGACAACTTGTACCGGAACCATGGAGCTTACCTGGCACGGCCACTCCACGTGGCACGCCTCCGTCGACGACACGTCCCTGTTGATCGACCCGTTCTTCGGCAACCCGTTTACGGCCGTCGATCCGTCGGATCTCGATCCGGACTACGTTCTCCTGACCCACGGCCACGCGGACCACATCGGCGACGTGGGCGCGTTCACCGACGCGACGATCGTCGGCACCCCGGAGCTGACGGCGTGGGTTGCCGACGAACACGGTGCCGACGACACGGTCGGGATGAACATGGGCGGCACCGTCGAGTGTGGCGACGCGTACGTGACGATGCACCGTGCCGATCACACGAACGGCATCGGCACCGACTACGAGTACAGCGCCGGGCCGCCGGCGGGCTACATCATCGGCGACACGGTCCCCACGCAGGAGACAGACGAGGACGCCTTCGCGTTCTACCACGCGGGCGATACGGGGCTGATGAGCGAGATGCGCGACGTGATCGGGCCGTTCCTCGAACCCGACGCCGCGGCGCTCCCGGTGGGCGACCACTACACGATGGGGCCGGCACAGGCCGCCATCGCGGCCGATTGGCTCGACGTCGATCACGTCTTCCCGATGCATTACGACACGTTCCCGCCCATCGAGATCGACGTGGGGGACTTCGAACGCGAGGTGGCGGCGACCGGATCGACTGCGACGGTCCACGTCCTCGACGGCGACGAGAGCTTCGCGTTCGAGCGGCCGTACGCCGAGGAGTAGGGACAGGATTTAGACGCCGCGTCCCGAGTCGACGGATGCAATGAGCGATATCGAGACGATCACCGTCAGCGACGAAGGATTCGCGTGTGTCAACCAGGTCGGCGACTTCGAGTTCACGGTCGACGCCACCGACGAGGAAGGGCCGAATCCGAACGCGGCGCTCGTGGCGACGTACGCTTCCTGTTTCCTGCCGGCGTTCCGCGTCGGCGGTCAACAGCACGGTCACGACGACCTCGGAAAGATTCAGATCGACGCGAGCGCCGACCTCGACGAGGACGACGACCTCGCCTCGATCCACTTCGCGATCCACGTGGCCGCCGACCTCGACGACGAGACGTTCGACGAAATCGTCGAGCGCGCCAAGGACATCTGTCACGTCCATGCGGCGCTCCGTGACGGCCTCGCGGCCGAGGTCGACGTCTACGGCGACGCCTTCTGAGATCGGCCCGGCGCCGCCGCTCACGGACGGTGGACGACCACGCCGAAAACGACCGTTCAGCGGCGGTACCAGCGGTAACTCATCGCTCGGCCGTCGACGATGACGACCTCCTGTCCCTCGGTCGTCGACCGCTCGTCGGCGTCATCCACCTCGTCTTCGACCTCCTCGCGGAAGACGTACGGGCTGTTGTTCGGTGACATACACCGTGGTACGCTCCCACACATAAATAAAGTTACGTCAGACGGCAGTGTGACGCCGTGTCGCGCCGGATTCCTGCCAGCCGGCGTCGAGTCGCTCGGACGGCGTTGCCGTCGGGCGGGAACGTCACCGTACTTTCTTGTGCGCCGTTTCCATCGTATCCGATACATCGGGATGGATCGTAGCGATACGACCGACGACGGTCACGACCGAATCGACGCCGGGATGGATCGAGAGCGATGGGGACGGCGGAGGATGCCGTGAGCGGACACGGCGAGCGAGCGCCCGAGGCCAACCTCGGACTGCTCGACGCGACGATGATCGGGATGGGAGCGATGATCGGCGCGGGGATCTTCGTCCTGACCGGCCTCGCGGCGGAGATTGCCGGCCCTGCGGCGATCCTCGTCTTTTTGCTCAACGGCGTCGTGACGGCCTTCACCGGCCTCTCGTACGCGGAGCTCGCGGCGTCGATTCCCAAGAGCGGCGGCGGCTACGCCTTCGTGCGCGAGGTGTTCGACGACCTCCCCTCGTTCGTGATGGGGTGGATGCTGTGGTTCGCCTACATGATCGCCGGCGGCCTGTACGCGCTGGGGTTCGCGCCGAACTTCCTCGAACTCCTGCACGTCTACGACGTGACACCGGCGCCGAATCAGGTGGGTGCGATTGCCCTCCCCGTGATCGACGCTGGCGTGCCCGCCGCCGTCGCCCTCGCGTTCGTGGCCGTCCTCTTTCTGGTCACGCTGAACGCCCTCTCGACGGCCGCGAGCGGGAGCGTCGAGACCATCTTCACGCTCGTCAAGGTGGGCATCCTCGTGATCTTCGTCGCTTTCGGCGCCACGTCGCCCATGTTCGCGACGGCCGAATTCCAGCCGCTCTTTCCGGGTGGCGCCAGCCCCCTCAGCATCCTCCCCGCGATGGGGCTGACGTTCATCGCGTTCGAAGGGTACGACCTCATCACGACGGTGACGGAGGAGGTGGAGAACCCGCGGGAGAACATTCCGAAGGCCATCTTCGTGAGCCTCGGGGTGACGGTGCTCGTCTACCTCGCGGTGGTTGGCGTCGCGGTCGGGACGCTCGGCGCCGAGGGACTCGCCGAGGCGGGAGAGGCCGGGATCGCACAGGCCGCGACGCAGTTCATGCCGACGGGCCTGCCGATCATCCAGAACGGGGGCGCGATCATCGTCTTCGGCGCCGTCTTCTCGACGCTGACGGCGTTGAACGCCGTCGTCATCGCCTCCTCGCGGGTGGCGTTCTCGATGGGGCGGGAGGATCAACTCCTCCCCTCCTTCGGCCAACTCCACCATCGCTACGGGACGCCGTTCGTCGCCATCCTCGCGAGCGGAGTGGTGATGCTCGGCTCCGTCGCGCTCCCCACTCAGAGCGCCGGCAACATGTCGAGTCTCTTCTTCCTGCTCTCCTTCATCGTCGTCAACGGGTCGGTGATCAAACTCCGACGGGAGCGCCCGGACATGAACCGACCGTACGAGATGCCGTACTATCCGATCCCACCGATCCTCGGAATCGTCCTCAATCTGATCCTGACGGGGGTACTGGTGACGTACCTGCTCCGAACCGACGTGCTGGCGCTCGTCCTCAGCGTCGGCTGGATCCTGCTCGGGGTCGTGGCGTACGGCATCTACACCCGACTGGGGTCGAGCGAGGAGACGGACGAACCGGACGACGCAACGATACCACAGTAACAATGACACTCGACATTATCATCGCGGGCGGTGGACGTGTCGGCTTCGAGACAGCGGTCCTCCTCGACGACCGGGGGCACGACGTGACGGTCGTCGAACCCGACGCGGCGCGCTGTGACGACCTCGCCGACGAGTACATGGCGACGATCATCCGTGGCGACGCCTCGGACCCGGACATCCTCCGGCAGGCGGACGTGGCGAGAAGCGACGTGATCGCCGGGGTGACGGGTGAACCGGGGCTGAATCTGGCGATCTGTATGGAAGCGAAAGAGATGAACGCCGAGATTCGGACGGTCGCGCGCATCGGGAACCGCAATCAAGAGGGCTACGGCCAGTTCGTCGACGAGACGGTCTTCCCCGAAGGGGCTGGCGCGCGCGTGGCCGCCAACGAAATCGAGGGGAGCGACGTACGGACGCTTGCCGACGTGACGGGAACGCTCGACATCATGGAGATCCGGGTTCAAGAAGGGGCGCCAGCGGCGGGCAAGGCACTGCAGTCCGTGCGGTTCCCCGCCGGCACGCTCGTCATCTCGGACGACGACGGCGAGCGAGTCGCCCGGCCGGAGACGACGCTCACGCCGGGCAAGCGCTACGTGATCGCGGTCGAACCGGACGTGGCCGACGAAGTGATGAACCTGCTGCGGGGCTAGAGGATCGATCCGACATCGCCCAGCGAATCGAGGACGTAATCTGGCGTCACGTCGCTCCGTTCGAGGTCGCGGTCGTCGGTGACGCCGGTGCGAACGAGCACCGTCGTCATGCCCGCCCGCTCGCCGAGCGCGATGTCGGTGTCGAGACGGTCGCCGACGACCAGACAGTCGCGCGGCGGGAGGTCGAGGCGGTCGCGAATCATCCGACGAGCCGGCTTGGAGGGCTTCCCGAGTACCACGTCCGGCTTACGGCCGACGACGCCCGCGACGGCGTTGATGATCGCGCCCGACCCGGGCACGTCGCCCTCGGCGGCGGGGATCACCATGTCGGGATCGGTGCCGACGAGCGTCACGTCCTCGTCGTCGCACGCGCGGAGCGCCGCACAGAGCCGGTCGTAGTCGAACGACCGGTCGATGGAGACGACGACGGTGTCGGCGCGGGCCTCGTCGGTCACGACGGTCAGGCCGGCGTCGGTCAACTGCTCGACGAGGGCGTTCTCGCCGACGACGAACAGCGCGTCGTCGGGGTGGCGCTCCGCGAGGTAGGCGGTGGTAATCGTCCCGGCGGTGACGATTTCGTCGGGGTGGGCGTCGAAACCGGCCCGTCGGAGCCGGTCGGCGTAGGCCGGCGGGCGCTTGGTCGGGTTGTTGGAGACGAAGAGGCGACGGAGCCCCGCCGCGGACAGTCGGTCGAGCCCCTCGGCAGCACCGGGGATAGGCTCGTCGCCACGCACCACCGTTCCGTCCACGTCGAGGACGACTCCGCGATAACTCATCGACGGGGGTACGAACGCGAGGCAGTTGAACTTCGCGCTCGGCCTGAACGCCGTTAACGACCCATTAGGTGGCACAAGGCGTCATTAGTTAACGGGGTAGGTGGTGAGGATCGCAGTACCAAGGAGGGGGACGCCGTCGAGCGTCCCGATCCGGGAGAGACTATGGACGACAGCTTCGAACTCACGAGACGGAAGACGCTGGCTGCTCTCGGCAGTATCGGTGTCGCGTCGGCCGGTGCAGGACTGGGAACGAGTGCGTACTTCAGCGATCAGGAGACGTTCGAGAACAACCAGCTTACCGCGGGGACGCTGGACATGAAGGTAACCGCGACGGAGTACTACTCCGACTGGTCGGCCGACGAGGCCGAGTACGCGGGTATGGCGACGGACGAAGCCTCGACGGACATCCGTCTACCGGCAGGTGACGGGCAGTCCGACGCACAGGACATCGCCATCGATATCGACGGCGACAACTACGCCAACTTCTTCGACGCCATCTCGACGGACGCGGACGGCAACCCGTACAACCGCGTCAACGGTGGGATGGCGGCCGCGGCGGGCGGACTCTGTGGCACCGAAAGTGACGCCGACGGGCCGGTCATCATCGACATCGGCGACGTGAAGCCCGGCGACTTCGGGGGGGCGCAGTTCGCGTTCAAACTCTGTGACAACCCCGGCTACGTCTGGCTCACCGGGGGACTCGAGAGCGCCAGCGAGAACGGCGTGACCGAACCCGAAGGTGACGACCCCGACGAGGGTGAGGGAGTCGAACTCTTAGACGAGGTGCAGGTCGCCTACGGCGTCGGGCCGATCAACGGCGACACGTCGGCCTTCGAGGACACCGACGCGGGTTTCCAGCCCGTCGAGCAGTACACCCTCCGCGAGTTCCTCGCGATGCTCGATGGCGGTGGCATCGCGCTGGACGGCGACATCGACGCCGAAATTGGCGGTGGGACGGGTGAGCAGGGCTGTTTCTCGGGAGGCAACCCCGAGGAGCCGAGCGTCCACGAGGTGAGCGTGGTCTGGTGGCTTCCCATCGACCACGGCAATCAGGTGCAGTCCGACAGCGTGACGTTCGACCTCGGCTTCTACACCGAGCAGTGCCGCCACAACGACGGCGAAACGGATCTCGTCGCGTACTACCCGTTCGAAGGGAGCGCCGACGACGTGAGCGGCAACGGGTACGACGGGACGCTCGTGGGCAACACGTCGTTCACGAGCGGGCCGGTCGGGCAGGCGGCGTCGTTCGACGGCGACGCGGATCTGGTCACGACGAGCCTGAACGTCGGCAGCGCGAACGAGTCGCTGACCGTCGCCGGCTGGCTCAAGCTTCCCAGCCAGTCCGTGGGTCAGAACCACTTCGCTTTCAGCAACTACGTCGACACCAGCCACGACGGCTTCTTCGCCATCGGGACGAACGACGGCGACGGGATGTTCTTCTGGGTCAGGGACGCAAACCGGTCGAACAACGCTCAAACGGGCGCGTACGAACCGGCCTTCGACGGCACCTGGCACCACTACGCCGGTGTCCGGGACGCGGACGCCGACGAGGTGCGGTTCTACATCGACGGCACGCTCCAAGAGACTCTCGCCTTCCCCGGAGATGTCGCCATCCGGGACGGGGATTCGTTCTTCGGCATGATGCAACACTACGGTAACCGAAATCTCTCCGGCGACGCCGACGACGTGCGCATCTACTCGCGCGCCCTCTCCGCGAGCGAAGTCCAGTCGCTCTACGACTCGGCGTAGCGCGTCGGTCCACTGTTCTCCCGCCCGCCACAGAACCAAAGAGCCATTGGGTCGCCGCCCCACGGTCCGATACCGTGACGAACACGCAGTTGACGCTCGTTCAGATCGACAACTACGGACCCTGGACGGTGACGCCGGAGCCGCGCCGCGAGATGGACCTACAGACGCTCCAGTCGCGCCTGTTCGCCGACCTCGCGCAGTTCGTCGGCCACCGGGGTGGCTACGCCTTCTTCACCCGCTTCGACAACATGGTCGCGGTGACGAACGGCCTCGACCTCGACGACCACCGACTCCTGCAGGAGTCGACGGGGAACCGCTACCCAGTGACCGTCAGCCTCGGCATCGGCGTCGACCCGAACCCGGCGGTCGCGCTGGAACGGGCGACCGAGGGACTCCAGGGGGCCGGGAGCGCACAGGACGGCGACAGACGGGAAGTGTTGACCGGAACGCCGGTCGCCGATCCGTCGGCCGACGACGTGGCCATCGCCCACTTCGACGTGAACGACGCGACCGAAAAGTACACCGACCAACTCAACGAGTTCGACTCCTTCATCCAGATCGAACAGGGGTACGCCGCGTTGATGCGCTACCTCCGTGAGGAACACGGCGGGCTCTCCTTTTTCGTCGGCGGCGACAACATCATCGCCGTCATGCCCGACATCGACGCGAGCGACTATCAGGCCGCCATCGACCACGTCGAGGAGGCGGTCGGGGTCGACCTCAAGGTCGGCGTCGGGCGGGGTGAGGACGCCCACGCCGCCGGCATGACGGCAAAACACGCGTTAGAGGAGTGCCGACACCGGGGGACGGCGGTCGAAATAGGCGAGACGGCGAGAGAAGTCGAGAGCGAGTAATCAGGCCTCGATAGCCGGTTCGTCCACGTCGAAGTTCTGCGCTTCGAGGGCGTCCTCCATCGCGGCGAGGAGGCAGGCGACGTTCTGTCGGCGGGCGGAGTAGCCCATGCAACCGATGCGCCAGATGTCGCCCTCGAGAGCGCCGAGGCCGCTGGCGATCTCGATGTCGTACTCGTTCATCAGGTACTCGATGACGGCGGTGTCGTCGACGCTGTCGGGCACTTCGATGGAGTTCAGGCTGGGGAGCCAGTACTCCTTCTCGGCGGCGGGGTCGAGGCCGAGGCTCTGGAGGCCCTCGCGGAGTTCGCCCGCGATGTCGAGGTGGCGCTCCCAGCGGTTCTCGAGTCCTTCTTCGGCGACGAGGCGGAGCGCCTCGCGGAGGCCGTAGAAGTTCGTCGTCGGCGCCGTATGGTGGTAGTTACGCTCGTCGCCCCAGTACTCCATGACGAGGTCGAGGTCGAGATACCAGGAGCCGGTGTCTTCCTCGCGGTTCTGAATCTTCTGGCGGGCGCGTTCGCCGATGGTCAGTGGCGTCGCGCCGGGCGTACAGGAGAGACATTTCTGGGGGCTGCCGTAGGCGGCGTCGATGCCCCAGTCGTCGATTCGGAGTTCGACGCCGGAGAGCGAGGTGACACAGTCGGCGATGGTGATCGCGTCGTGGTCGTGGGCGATGTCGGTGAGTTCGGGGACGTTCGGCTGGCGGACGCCGGTACTGGTCTCGGCGTGGACGAAGCCGAACACGTCGGGCTGGTGTTCGTCGAAGGCGTCGGCCACGTCCGCGGGCTGGAGGGGTTCACCCCACGGCGCGTCGACGGTCACCACGTCGCCACCGGCGCGGCGGGCGATTTTCCCCATCCGGTCGCCGAAGTAGCCGTTGGTGGGCACCAGCATCGTGTCGCCGGGTTCGACGATGTTGCCGATGGCCGTCTCCATGGCAGCCGTGCCGGTACCACTCGTCGCGAGCGTCCACTCGTTGTCGGTCTGGAACGTGTAGCGAAGGAGTTCCTGGATGTCGTCCATAATCTCCAGGAAGGACGGGTCCATGTAGCCGAGCGCCTGTGTCGACATCGCGCGGAGGACGCGCGGGTGGATCATGCTCGGGCCGGGGCCCATCAGAATGCGTGACGGTGTATCGAGTTCGCTCGTCTCGGGTGGACTTCTCATATATCGAGTGAAGGACGAACGGAATAAAAACCTGCGTGTTCGTGGCAATATATTGTCGAAGGGGTGGTTCGACGATTGCCATAGGCCACCATTGTACACGGATCGGCTACAGCAGACGCGGGATAAGGCGTCGCCAGATCACCGTCAGGACGACGACGACGACGTACGCACCGAGCAGGGAACCGGCGAAGTAGAGCGCCAACCGGTCGAGCGGCATCGACTCCGCGGAGACGGCGGCGCTGACGCTGTACGCGACGGCGACTGCGTGGTGATACCAGCTCAGGAACGATCCGGGATTGGTCGCGGACGGGCGCCCGGCCGAGCCGGCCGCGTCGGATGACGACGCCATACGGGGCGTCAGGTAGCCACGAGCAAAAGCATCGGGGGACGGTCCGAGCGGTAGCGTTTTTAATTCATGCTGCTGAAAATACCACTGTGTCAAGGGATCTCGGTAGGGAGAGACGAGGCGTCGCGCCGGTCATCGCGGTGACGATACTCGTCGCGTTCGCCGTCGTTCTCGCGACCACGGTGTCGGCGTTCGTCCTCGTGGACAATCCGGACCTCCCACCGCCGGCCCCACAGATCAGTGTCTCGCACCAGTTGGTGTCCGACGGGGACGAACGGACGATCGCCGTGACGCTAGAGGGGGGCAACGCCGTCGACACCGACCAACTCTACGTCACCGGGTCGAAGCCGCTGGACATCGGCGGCGCACCCGGAAGCGGAACGCCGGCGGACGAGACGTACGCCAGCGACAGGGAGAACTTCGTCGAAGCCGCGGGCGACAATCCGCCGCAGGTCGGCATCGGAGAGCAGTGGGAGTCCGGCGAGACGATCTATCTCGATCCCGAAGGGACGGCCGAGGGCGTGACGATCAGCATCTACTGGAACACCGAGCCGATCGAGGGGGGTAATCCCGGAACGGTGACCGGCGACGACGCCAACCTGATCGCCGAGTTCCGAGTCTGAAAGGCCGTCACCGGTCGCTCGGCCCGCCACGGCGTCGAACGGCGACCGTCCCGATCCCGTAGCCGACGAGCGCCACCCCGGTGACGGCCAGTCCGACAGCAGCGTGCAGTCCGAGGCGTTCGAGCGGCGACGTGACCACGGGCGCCGGTTTCGTCCACAGCAAGTACGCACGGACGAGCGCGTCACCGACGAACAGCGGGAGGAGAAATCCGCCGACGCTGACGAGGGCGACGCCGACGGTCCACCGGAGGCGCACCGATCGCGAGAAGTTTCGCCGGGTCGCGTCGAGATACACGAGTCCCGCGACGAGGGGAGCGACGAACGACCCGAGGAGGACGACCGGAGTCATGGCCGTTCCTCCGTCGAGTCGATCATAACTGTGCTGTTTCTGCCTAGTGTCACCAGTCGAGATACCGGTCGAACAGCCAGATACCGAGCAGCGATGCCGCGATCGTGGTCGTGATCGTGCGGGCAGCGAACGAAACGAACGCCGATGGAATCCCGAAGACGGGGATCGCCAGGAGGAGAACAGCAGCCCAACCCCACCGCCGCCGACGTATCGCACGACCGTTTCGTTCACACGTCGTGTTCCGCGTGGCCGAGTGTGTGAGATAAATCGAAGGGGTAATTGCTTCACTCGTCGCCGCCACGTCGGCAGGGGTAACGGCCGGGCAGACGAGCGAATCGAGACGGCCGCGTCCGGAAGCACGACGGGTCGATGCCCCGACCGACACAGAGTGGTAAGCTATTTTATTATAGGTGGAAAACATATTGGCGACAGCAACCAGCGGTAGGTGTCGTATCGAACCAGAAGTTGGCCCAGCAGCTCCCACCCAAACACACGAAACGAAAATGAGATCTGATACAGAACACGTTCGAGCAGTACTCCTCGCGGTGCTGGTCGTGGTCGCACCGATCGCTGGCGTCGTCGCCCTCTCCCAGACGGGCGTCGCGGCGAGTGGACTCTCCATCGACAGCGCACTGTCGCCGACGACGGTCGACGAACAATCGACCGTCTCACACGACTTCACCGTCACCGTGACCGACGTTACGGCAGACAGCGGCACCGATTCGTTCGCGGTGACACTTCCGTCGACGGCGACTGGCGCCACGATCACCAGTGCAACCGTAACGAACAACACCACGACCGTCAGTTCGACGACCAACGTCGTCGGCCGAACGGCGTACATCAACGCGACACAGGATCTGTCGGGGTCCAGTAACACCGACGTCGATCTCACCGTCGACGCGACGATTCGCGTCACCTGGGGATCGGTGACCAGCGACCAGACTGGGACCATCACGTACCGGTTCACCGACAGCGGTAGTGACGATCTCGGCTCCACGACGCTCGCGTCGGTGACCGTCGAGGACGTCGCCGGACCGAGCGGGACGACCCGTTCCGGTCCCGGTGGGAGCGGTCCGTTCGACACCGTCGACGGCGAGGGTGTCGTCTACGACGGCGCGACCGTCTTCCAGGGCGAATCCGGGATCGAACTCGGCGGCTCGCTCTCCGGCGGCGTCGTGAAGACGGCCGGCGACGCCGAGGGCGTGCCTCTCGAAACGCCGAACGTCCCGCAAGATCAGGCCATCGGCCGCTACACGACCGACGGCGACAGGGGATCACCCGGCGTGACGGTCACGACGCCGCGCGTCACCACGCTCGACATCGAGAACATCCGTGGCGTCGACATCGCTGGAGGATCGGTTCGGCAGGGCAGTGCCACCAGCGGATCCGGCGAACTCACCGTCGCCGGCGCCTGGAACTACCAGCAGGCCGAGAACCTCGAAGTCACCGTTCGGAACAACAACGGTCTCGACGTGACCGGCGACGCCATCGTCGAATCGCCAGGATCGACCGGCGACCCGGCGACCAAGCAGGCATCCGACGTGACCAACGGCGAGGTCCGGTGGGACATGGATCTCTCGGACCTCAACACGGGGACGTTCACGGTCACGCTCGCCGGCACGGACGACCTCGACTTCGGGACCGCCAGCCGGAGCGCGACCATCACCGTCACCGGCGACGACGACGTGCGACTCGTCCTCAACCGTCGAACCGTAACGCGGGGCGAAGACGTGAGCTTCCGGATTCGCGGGTCGAGCGCCGGCGAGTACCACATCGTCACCATCGCCGAGGACGAGTTCCGGTCGGGGAGTCTCTCGACCGCCCAGCGAGAGCGGATCTTCCGACGGGTCGGTGACACCGTGCTCACGGGGTACTCCGAGCAACGAGACGTGGCGTACGCGGTCGTCGAGATCGACGACGACACGGGCCTCGGCGTCGGCCAGATCGACACGACCAACCTCGACGACAGCAGTATCGACATCGACCTCTACCGGGCCTCGCCGGATCGGCCCACCAGCGAAGCTGACGTCGACGCCGACCTCGGCAGTCTCAGCGTCGTCGACGACCCCTCGATGACGGTCGGACAGGGCGAAGTCTCGATCACGAACCCGCGCGACACGTACGCCATCGGCAGCGAGATTACCCTGAACGGGACGGCGTCGAGCGGGGTCGACGACGTCGCCTTCTACGTGCGCCGACAGGGTGATTACCAGCTTCTGGATCTCGACAGTTCGGCCTCCGGTGGCACGCAGGCGACGCTCTCCGTCGACGCCGACGGCACGTTCGAGGAGGAGGAGATCGTCCTCTCGGAAGGGAACGAGGACGGTAACGACCTCCTCTCCCTGCCCGGCACGTACCGCCTCGGGGTGATCGACGCGGCCGACGCCGGCGGGCGCGGGAACATCGCGCGGAGTCTCAGCGTCTCCGAGTTCACGACCGGGACGAGCTTCCAGCGGTCGCTCCGCGTGACCGACACGGAACTGAGCGCCACCTTCCAGTCGGTCGGCGGACAGGTGTCCGTCGACGACCGCGTGATCGGCGTGTCCGGCACGTCGCTCGGCTCGCAGACCGTCGCCTTCCTGTTCGTCGACGAACGCGGCAACGTCCAGTACACGGACGTACGGATCGACTCCGACAACACGTTCGAGGAAGACGACCTGAACATCGGCGAGGATCTCGAGGAAGGGCCGGTCATCGCCATGGCACTCACCGCCGGACGCGACGGCCAGTTCGGGAACGGCGGCCTGCGTGCGCTCACGAGCGGGGACGCGTACTCGGATCTCCAGCAGTTCGCGACCAACCTCGATCAGCAGTCGCTGACGGGTGCTCAGGTCCGCGCGCGCCTCCTGGATGCGACGACCGAAGCGACCGCGAGCGACGACCGGATGGTGACGACGACCTTCCGGCTCGCGGACTCCCGATCCACGATCGGAAACGTCTACCCGCAGGGGGCACCGGCCACAGGCGTCAATCCGATCGCCATCGACGACACGATGATCATCGAGGGGACGACCAACCTGCGGCCGGGCGACAACTCGATCACCGTCGAGTTACTGACCGACGACGGCGATTCCGTCGCCCTCACGACGACCGACGAGTGGGGCTACGACGGCAGGTACCGGATCGCGCTCGACCTCGACGACGTGGAGGTGGAGCCGGGCACGTACACGCTCGAAGTGGACGACTCCTACAACACCGACACGGTCGAGGTAGAGATCGTCGAAACCCGACAGACGGCGACGCCCGAGCCGACACCGACCGAGCGGCCGACGCCGACGGAGACGGCGACGCCCGAACCCACGCCGACTGCGACAGCCACGCCGGAGCCGACACCCGAACCCACGCCCGAGCCGACTGCGACGCCCACACCGACGCCCACCGAAGGGGGTGGTGCCGGCTTCGGGGCCGTCGTCGCGGTTATCGCGCTCGTCGCGGCTGCACTACTGGCCGCTCGGCGAGACGCCTGAGCAGGTGACGACCGCGGCCGGCTCGGTCGTCCGTCGTGTCCGGTCGGAGGAAAACTGGTGCAGTAGCCGCTCACAGTGCAGTTTCACCGAACGAAGTGAGGTGAGAGAGAGCAAAGACGCCTCTGGAGAGTCCGAACCCGCCGAAAACGGACTCTATCCCCCTGCCGGTCACAGTGAAGTACCGTCGCTGTGCGAGGGATCCATTCGAAACACCCAATTTCAAACTCTTGACTGAGGATCATCGAGGGCCACATAGTCGGATCTCATTGGGGTTATCTTCTATCGTATGTTTGCTACCGATTTCCACGAGAAGATATAACATGACACACTGGCAACTAGATCGATATGAGAGACGAGTACCTCGTGCTTTCGCCAGCGACAGAACTCACTGAGGATGATCTGCAACAGATTCAGGACGAGCTGACAGACTCACGTAGGAGTTCTCCAAGTGTATGGTTCGAATCGTTCGACCCAACGCAGGAGATGAAGGGTGACGAGAGCGACACAGGCTTTGCTTTCAATTGGATCGAAATCCTCCCGATAATCGAACTCCTCATCGTGGGCTATCAAATCGGAGAACTAACGGGCGGGAACGAGCGTCTCGCTCGAAAACTGCGGGAGCGGCTTGACGGTGACTTGATCACTATCAACTCGAAATCAATTGCCACAGATCCCGCCGAGTGGGTAGGGACTGATGTCTGGACGCAGCTGCCGACGGAGACGAAAGACGATCTGCAGAAATCGTACGATGCACTCCATGAGGGGTCAGAAACGGGTGTGATACTACACAGCGCCTTCGCAATCGAACATCTGATAGCGTATTTTTGTGAAGCGTATTGCTCTGAGATCCCCGACGACGTTTGGAAAGATGGCATAGAGTTAGTGCAGGCACAGATGACACCCGATCACACCGCCAATCTATTCAGTAAGTTGGAATTTATCAAGCAAAAGAGCAGACAAATCAACGAGCGTAACGAATCGATGGACGAGGACGATGCTATTAGCACAGTAATCATCACGCGAAATGCTGTTCGGACCGTAATCGAGACCGGCCTCCACCCGACCGCCTAAGATGACCTCCGAATGGTTCCAATCGTTTGAGTACTCACCGGTGTTCGGGTATCATTATCCGCTCACTGGAGGGGTGACTCAAGCCCATACACCCCCTGGAATGTACTTCCCGACGATCGACTACTGTCAATTCCAGTTTCCAGCACCTGTCGAGACATTGGAGGAATTACGTACGGAGATTGCGGCCGACGGGGTGGAGGACGAATTGGGCAAGATTACAAAAGAGATCATCAGCCACGAACTGGAACACACGTATCAGAACAGGGGTAGCCCCGCTTGGGTTCGACTGTACTTCCCTAATTTACTTGCGAACATCGTCTATCTAAATCTGCTCAAAATATTCACGGCGAGCTCGAAGCGAACGATCGAGCGCGATCAACATACCGGAATGATACGTTTCGTCCTCACAAGTCTCGACGTCGAACTGGACGAATTTGAGCGGTACGAAAATGAGTACAGTCACTTCGACATCAGTTCACTCGTCCAATTATTCCATTTCGGTCTTCAGGTGGGTGTTCATTGTCATATGATGATAAGTCTCTCGATGTGGGAACCATTGCAGGAGGTGAGCGCCCGGATTGCAGAGGCGATTACGGCTCCCGATGAAACGCGGAATGTACTAGCAGATCACTACGCTCGCCTCTCTTCAAACTCCGCGGAGAATGATCCTCCTGCTCGTCCGTCTGTCGAGGAGTTCATGGAGGGATACGAGGACGACATGGAATCCATTTTGGAGATGTTCAGAGCAGAATGGCACTCGTACGGCCAAGAATACCAACGATACGTGCTCTACCGTATTCTTGATATTCTCGACAGGTACGGCGAGGAACACATTAGAGCGATTCCAGAATTCATTCAGCTTTCGTCGAATCTGTCCGAGCAAGGCAATCCATCATCCATTTTTTTGAGACTGCTCGAACAAATCGAGGTGGTTCTGGCCCGAAAACAGTCAGACGATTTTTCTGATCGAATACTGCGGTGGCTCCAAAAGGTAGTTTGGTGGCTAATCCCCGATTTCGTTCTGTATTGGTTGATCAACCGTCAATTTCCGATCGATCTGTATTCTATCGATACAGAAGACGCACATCTCGACGCATTAAACGATGCTGAGCAGATGTTTCACGAGTTGAAGAAGGTTGATCCGTCGAATCCCCTGTTCGAACTCTTCGAGGCGATGAGCGAGAATTTGGATGCGGTGGCCAACTCCCCTCTCCCTTCCCTGGTGTCATTTACCGATCGGGGTATAGAACCGTCACCGACGATTGCAACGCGATTCGATGAAACGGAGATTTATCTGCTGAAAGTCAATGCTGGGCTCACAGTTATCCGATGGAGCGCGATCGAGAGCATCCTCCAGCATCAAAACGTGATGGCGGATGTCGAACCAGCTATCGATGAGTTTGTTGAAGATGGCGAAGTGCGAGTCCTGTACGAACAGACCAGTAGAATTGTTGACGAACTGATCGCTGCAGGAGCGACCCAACAGATTCTCGAACTGGCAAGCCGTTTTCAGTCCGAACTTGGATTCGGATTCTTTCAACGAAGTATCGATATTCAAGACTGATTTTGCCCAGAACTCTCCACAGACGCCGCTGAGATCTGACGGATACTCCTCCTTCGAACGTCTGGAGCCGGGCTTGGAGACTGATGAACTTCGAGCGCCGGCCAGCACCGTCCCCGCAAACCTCCAGCAGTTCGACGACATCGACATCTGCGAGCACAGCGATCCGACCGACTTCGACGAGGTAACAGAATGATCCGGACTACAGCAGGCCGACGAGACGAACAGCCACGCTCAGAGAATAGCCGCCGCTCGCGTTCACATTTCGTTAGTGGAGCGCCGCTAATGGTCGATAAAACCCACCGTAAGAGTTTATTTCAGAGTGGGGTCGGAGGGATTTGAACCCCCGATCGACTGATATCTCCGGTTGCGCCTCGGTACTCCAGAGGGTCGTCGTCGCGCGGCGATGATCAGTCGCGCGCTCGGAATATCAGTCTGGAGTGTCGTCACCGGGCGGAGCCTCTGGAGTCAGTCGCCATGCCGGGCTTGGCCACGACCCCTCGATACTCCGTTATCCGAAGGACGGTAAAGGGATTTCGGTTATCGGTCGGTGTCGGCCCAGTCGCACTCCTGGCACTTGTACCCCGTGATCAACTCGGTTACGGAGGGCATGTAGGCGACGGTGAGGACATCGCCGTCGCACTCGGGACACTGGCGGTCGGCATCTTCGATGGCGTCGGCCTCCATGGGCGGTTCGCCCTCGATCAGTTCGGCCAGACGCTCGGCGGTCACCATCCGTCCCTGCACGACGCGGTTCGTCATGGTCGGGGCTAGATGCGGAGACAGGTAAGCCCTGCGTACGCTGACGGGCTCCGGCATCGAATCGCGACACCGACAGATCCACGACCGGTAGCTTTTGGTACTATGGAGCAGTAGGCCCCAGTACCGATAGATACCATGCACGGTGGTGTACGCGGCCAACACGAAGGGGTGGGAAACCTGTGACTGCACCGTACAGTTACGATGGGATGCTCCCCCTAGGCCCGGAGAACGGATCGGAGTACGTCTGTTCTAACTGTGACTCGACGTTCGACGACGACCACTATCTCTGTCCCGTCTGTGGAACGCTCACACTCGAGCGGCGCTCGATGGTGGACTCGTAAGACGCCCCGACGCCACGAGAGCGGCGATGAATTGTCAGTAAATCGGCAGAAATATCATTACCCTGCCGCCGTAACGTCCTGTAGCCGGAGCGGCTCGGCGCTGACATGACCTCGTCACCACCCCACGTCCTCGTCGTCGAGGATGAGACTGAACTGGCCGAACTGTTCGCCGAGTGGCTCTCCGAGGAGTACGACGTGGATGTCGCGACCAACGGGGAGGAAGCGCTCGAACTGGTCGACGACGACACGGACATCGTATTACTCGACCGACTGATGCCCGGACTCTCGGGGGACGAGGTGCTCGAGAGGATTCGCGAGCGTGACTACAACTGTCGCGTGGCGATGGTGACTGCGGTCGAACCCGACTTCGACGTGCTCGATATGGGGTTCGACGACTACGTCGTCAAGCCTCTCTTCCGGAAGGACATCCAGCGACTCGTCAGGGGACTCCTCGAACGCAACGCCTACGACCGACAGCTCTCCGAACTCTTTGCGACGGCGTCGACACTCGCCGCACTCGAATCACACAAGGAGGCGGACGAACTGGCAGAGAACGAGAAGTACCAGCAACTCCGGGAGAAACTGAAGCGGACGCGCGACCGGGTGGAGCAACTCGAATCGGGGATGAACGAGGAGGATTTCGAAGCCGTCTTCTACGACTTCGACCGCGTCGACCTGTGAACGGGAGAGCGGCGCCGCAGTCGGCCGACTCGACGTCGATCTTTCGAGGATCGCACCAATCGGCATTTGTTTCGCGGCGTTGACAAGCTATCCATGGCACGAGCCTATTCCAACGCGACTGCCCCGTCGCTAGTCCCCGACCGAGACGTGATCACGCCGACGAACCGGCGTCAGGGGGGAGACCGATGAGCGTGAGCACGCAGTCCAGCGAGTCGTTCGTGAGCCTCCCGGAGAACCCCGTCGGCTATCTGGCGATTCTACTGGCGATCGTGACGGGTGTGATCCACCTGCTGTTGGGTCCGCGCGTGATGGGCTTCAGCCAGACGCTCGGCATCCTCTTCATCCTCAACGGTCTCGGGTTCATGGGCGGTATCATCCTCTACCTGACTCATTACTGGCGGCGCGAACTCTTTCTCGTCGCCGCCGGCTACGCTCTCGTCACGTTCCTCGCCTTCTTCTTTTTCGGTGGGTTCGAGGGCTTCGTCTCGCCGTTTTACCGCGGCGGCGAACTCAACATGATGGCCGTCGTCGCCAAGGCGGCCGAAGTGCTGATCGTCGCCGTCAGCGCGTATCTGTACACGGCGGCCGAGTGATCAGGCGTCCGGCCCGTCGAACACCTTTCCGGGGTTCATGATCCCCGCCGGATCGAGCGCCCGCTTGATCGACCGCATCGCGTCCACCGCCGCCTCGCCGTGTTCGGCGGCGAGGTAGTCCTGCTTGCCGAGGCCGATGCCGTGCTCGCCCGTCGACGTGCCCCCGAGTTCGATGGCGCGTTCGACGATCTTTCGGGATACTTCCTTGCCGTGAGCCACGTCCTCGGGGTCGTCGGGGTCGACCATGATGATGTAGTGGAGGTTGCCGTCGCCGGCGTGACCGAGGCAGGCGACGAGGAAGTCCTCCTCCTCGCCCAACTGCTTCGCGTAACGGGTGATCTCCGGATACTTGCTGATGGGGACGGTCACGTCGCCGGGTGTGAGCGGCGAGAGGTCGTCGTCGTACGGCTCGAACGCGTCCGCGAGTTCGCGCCGTGCCTGCCACAGTTCGTCCATGCCGCGGTCGTTCTCGGCCACCTCGAAGCTGGTGACGTCGTGGGCCTCGAACACCGACCGACAGAAGTCGATCTCCTCCTCGATGCCGTGGTTGGCGTGGAACTCGACGAACACCATCGGCACGTCGGGGAGGTCGGTGTCGAGGTGGGCGTTCGAGATGGCGGCGCTCAGCCGGTCGATGAGTTCGATCTTCGCCACGTCGACGCCGGAGCGGACGGCGTCGAAGACGGCCTCCGCGGCGTCGTCGAGCGTCTCGAAGTGGGCGCGTCCACCCCGGATCTGGGCGGGGCGACCGGCCAACTTGATCGTCGCCCGAGTGATGACGCCCAAGGTCCCCTCGCTCCCGACGATCAGGTCACCGAGATTGTAGCCGCTGGAGGTCTTGACCGCCCGACTCCCGGTCGTGATCACCTCGCCGGTCGGGAGGACGACCTCCATGCCGAGGACCCAGTCGCTCACCTCGCCGTACTTGACGGTCTTCATCCCGCTGGCGTCGTTGGCGAGCATCCCGCCGATGGTCGAGATGGCACCCGAGGAGGGGAGCGAGGGGAGAAAGAGCCCGTGTTTCGCCACCGCCTCGTTCACGTCGTCGCCGAAGATGCCGGGCTGGACGTCCACCTGCAGGTCGTCAGGTCGTACGTCGAGGACGGCGTCCATCCGGGTCATATCGAGGGTGATTCCACCTTCGATGGGAACCGCGTTGCCCTCCAGACTCGTCCCCGCGGCGTAGGGTGTGACGGGGACGCCGTGTTCGGTCGCCGCCTGCAGGATCGACGCGACGTCCTCCGTCGATTCGGGCCAGACGACGACGTCCGGTCGGACGCCGTCCTCGCGGGGAGTGCCCCAGTCGTGCGAGCGCTGCTCCCGGTCCGCGTCGGTGACCGACATCTGATCGGAAGCGAGACCCAGATCGTCGAGAAACGCGGTGTCGTGGTGCATACTCCCACTCAACAGGGGCGTGAGTATAGTCCTGTTGCTCGACACGCGACGGATCACTATCGGACACGAGAACGCGACGCAGCGCCGTACGACGTGTTCAAGGGGAACGGACGGTCAGAATCTCAGCTTCGAGAATCGGCCAGTCGGCTTTTATGCGCTGCCACCGACTGAACGGTAATGCGGTCACGCGCCCCACGCCTGTACCGGTTCGTCCGCGACCGAACCGCACAGGCCGAACCGATCGGCGTGATCCTCGTCCTCGCACTGGTCATCGTCTCGACGACGGTCGTCATCGCGTTCGGATCGACCGCGATCAACGACGTACAGTCCAAATCCGAACTCGACCGGGCGGAGAACGGGATGACGCTTCTGGACTCCCGGCTGTCGACGGTCGCACTCGGGGACTCGGAGAGCCAGCGCGTCGACCTTCCCACGACGAGCGGTAGCTACACCGTCGATCAGGACGCCGGGACGATTCGGATCGTCCACCGGAACTACGACGGCGCCAACGACGCGACGCTCGTCCCGAACACGTCGCTCGGCGCGATCATCTACCGGAGCGACGGGGAGTCCATCGCCTACCAGGGCGGGGGCGTCTGGCGCTCGTACGAAGGTGGCTCGTCACAGATGGTGTCGCCGCCGGAGTTTCACTACCGGCGGGGGACGCTCACCTTCCCCCTCGTCCGCATCCAGGGCTCCGGTGGGGGCGCTGGACAGACAACGGTGAGCGCCCGATCACCTGGACAGGGCGTGCCGGTGTATCCGGACACGGAGACGTACCCCGACGGCACCGACTACTCGAATCCCGTCGAGAACGGGACGGTCGAAGTCATCATCCAGAGCGAGTACGCCGAAGCGTGGGGATCGTACTTCGAGACACGCACCGACGGCAACGTCTCGCACCCAAGTTCGAACACCGTCGCCGTCGAACTCATCAGTATCGGGACGCTTGGTGACTTCCAGATGCCGCCGG
Organism: Haloplanus aerogenes; assembly: GCF_003856835.1. Classification (NCBI taxonomy): domain Archaea; kingdom Methanobacteriati; phylum Methanobacteriota; class Halobacteria; order Halobacteriales; family Haloferacaceae; genus Haloplanus; species Haloplanus aerogenes. The sequence continues at coordinate 1,233,278 of NZ_CP034145.1, read as the reverse complement.
AGACGCAGGGCATCACCGTCCGCGGCATGGACAGCGGCCACTCGCTCCAAGATTTCTCCTTTACCATTCGTCCGCAGGACAGCGAGGAGTCCTCCTTCTCGAATCTCGACTGGTCGCTGTACGCCCAGCAAGGACAGCAACAGTTCGAGATTCACGTCGAAGACGGCGGCGATACCACCTGCGGCGAAAACGTCGATCTGTACCTCTACTACAGCGACGACGGGGGCGACACCCATCACGGGTGGTACAGCGACGACTACCTCACTGCCGAGTGTGGCGAGATTAACGGCAAACCCGCAGACGGCGACGAAATCTGGGTCGACGTGGACCTCACCCCGCCCAACGGCACGGCCAGCATGAACTACGAGAAGGTGAAAAACGAGATGACGCACTTCAAGTCGGGGTCGAAGACGCTCGCGGGCGACGCGAACTTCGACGACCACCCGTCGGATTCGAGCCACGGCCCCTACCCCTACAGCACGGGCGACCCGGAGGATCTGACGTTCCTTACCCGGCACTACTTCGCGGAGGTGGGCCCCGGGTTCGACCTCATCGTCGCCGACGGCAACAACGCGGGCATCGGCGAATCCGGCTCCTCGGGCTACATCTACTACGATGGGAGCGGGAAGGTCGTCACCTATCTCCACATCACGAAACACAACGTGACGGCCAGCGTCAACTGATCTGAACCCTGATGGTCGTCCGCGTCACGCGGAGGTCGTCCGTCTCGAACGAGCAGGAGACGGTCCCGGAGCCGTCGAGGGAATCACAGCCCGACCCCGCCATCCCCTCCAGCTGCGTCTCGAAGTAGCGCTTCCAGGCCTCGGCTCGCCGGGGCTCGGTTTCGACCGTGATCGTCACCTCGTTCGTCGGCTCCGTGTGGGATATGAGCGTCGTCGTCCCGCGGACGCTCCGGACGAGCACCGTCGTCGACCCGGACTGGCGCTGGATCTGGCCGGTCCGCGATTCGAGCGTCACGTAGTGGAGCACGGTCCGGTTCTCGTCGAACTGGAAGGGGGGCGCCCGGCGCATCGCGGCCCCGCCGCGGTCGACGCGGAAGACGGCACCGAGTTCGTAGACGACGCCACGGGAGAGCGCCGAGCCGTCGCCTGCCGTGCCGAACGTGACCGATCTGGACTCGGTCGATCCCACGGCCGTCCCGTCCGACAGCGTGACGTTGGAGTCCGAGGGGTCCGCGAGCGTCAGCGTCGTCTCCGCGAGTTTGATTTCGGTCGCTCGCGACGGCGCGCCGCCGTGGGCGATGTCGCGATGGTTGTCCGCGAGCACCTCGAACGCACGCTCGCCGTTGTCGATCCGCTCCGCGTTGCGCGCGTCCTGCAGACTCCCGAGACCGACCACAGTCACGATGCCGACGGACGCCGTGATCAGCGAGAACACGAGGATGAAACTCAACACGTCGCTGACGGCACGGTCGTCAGTCATTCCGCACCTCCAACTGTCCCGCGTCGTAGTCGACGATCATCGTCCCGCCAGCGACGCTCGTCTCCGCGACCGGCACGCTCGTCCGAACGGAGACGTCGACCGCCACGTTCGACCGACCGGTCGATAGCGTGAGTCGGTAGCGGTAGGCGGGCGGAGACCCATCTATCTCGTCGACCTGGATCAGGTACGACTCGCCGGCGACACGAGACGGCACGTCGATGCGCAGGCGAACCTCACAGGAGTCACAGTCCGCGAGGCGAGCGGCGCTCGACAGGTCGTCGGCGACGGTCTGGCCGATCACCTGCAGTTCGATCCGGGCGGACTGGTCGCGCTGGCTCTCCATCAACCCGCCGCCGGCGACGATCAGCCCGGAGATGAGGATGGCCGAAATGCCGAGCGACAGGACGTAGCCGAGCGCCGTCGACGTGGCCCGGCGGTCACGACGGATCACGAACACACCACCTCGCTCACGCGCCGTGTCGACGTGGCGTCGTCCGCCACCGTCCCGTTGACGTAGTACTGGTACCCACTCGGCACGTCCTTGAACGTCGTCGACCCGTCCGCGGGCGCACCGAGTGTGTCGCCGTAGAGCGTGCCGTTGGTCACGTAGTACATCCGAACGTCGACGTGGTCGATGTCGCCGTTCGGGTCGGTGCTGGTCCAGTTGACGTCGAAATCGTTCCCCGACTGTGTGACGCTGAACTCCGTGAAGGTCGGTTCGCTCGCCGGCGAACCGACTTCACCGGGGGCCGCGCGGACATCCCGTCCGTAGTCGAGGTCCTGCGTCGCGACGCTGATCCGCGCCGTGGCGGCGTAGACGGCCGGCGTCGTGTACGGGTCGCCGGCGTCAGTCGACGCGTACGTCGATGACGGCGGCGTACACTGGGTGGGATAGTTCGCCGTGTCGACGGCGGTCCGGAAGCCCGCCTGGTTGCGGTCCACGACCAGCGAGTACGTCGTTTCGATCGACCCTCCATTCTCGACCGTGACGTTCACGTTGCCGGTCGGCCGAGCGTCCGCCAGCGGCGCACAGTACTCGCCGTCGACCGTCCCGGCGCCGATGTCGATGCGGCCCGTCTCCAGCGCACACGACTCGCCGTCGACGCGAACCGACGGACCGGCGGCGGCGATGACCACGTCCTGTGCGGTGCCGTCGTCGAAGGTGATCGTCACGTCGCCGGAGACGCTGGTGACGTTCAGCCGGAACGCCCTGACCTTCGAGTCGGTCGCCATCGTCCACGTACCGGAGCCATCCTGGTCGACGATACCCGAAGTCGCGTCGTCGTCGACGAGGCGGGTACCCTCCTGAACCCCCTGGCGGTCCACGTCGGCCGCCACCCCGTCGGTCGCGGAGTGGTTCGCCAGTATCGGTATCAGGTCGTCTACCGCGGCCCGATACGCGTCGCGCCGGTCGGCGAAACTCGTCGTGTTCCGCCGATTGGCGTGGCCGATAGCCCCGCCGAGGCCGTCGACGACGGCGGTCCGGAAGGTCGTGGCCTTCTCCGTGTCCGCGTGTGTCTGTCGCGTCGCCAGATTCTCCGTGTAGATGACGGAGTTGAGGAGGAGACTCAGGGAGAGAAAGACCACGGCGAGCGCGAGCGCACCCACGAGGAGCAACTGGGCACGACTGCGGTCACTCACATCCGCCATACTACCACCTCCACCCGGACGACGTTGTACAGCCCGGTCGAGGAGTCCGGCGGGATCTGCGTGTCGTAGGAACTCGACCCGTTGACCGTCGTGTCCGTCGGCATCCCGTCCGCATCGTAGAGCGGGTCGTCGTCGTAGAGGGCCACGGCCGTCGTCGCCGTGGCGGCGTTGTCACTGGGTTCGCCACGGTAGATGAAGCGCTCGCGGACGAGCGTCCCCGTATCCGTCGTGTAAGCGAAGTAGACGTTGAACGCGACGCCGCGCGCTTCGAAGGTGTCGAGGAGCATCCGGCCGAGTGTCGTCCGTTCGACCTCGGCGTCGGTCGTGTACCCTCCCCCGGAGGAGCCGTGAAGCGTCCCGTTCGTCTCGTCCCAGTAGCGGACCGCTGTGTCGAGCGAGCCGTTCTCCCGGGCGGCGTCGAGGACGCCCGCGGCCGACGACTGCTGCTGGTTTTCGATGTGCTGGCTGGCCGTACTCGCCGACAGCGGGGTGACTGCCGTCACCTGCAGGGCGAAGACGACACTCGCCAGTACGACGATACCCGCGGCGATTGCCTCCAGTGTGTGAGCCTGTGCGCGCACGTTACCACATCCTGACGATCACGGTCGCCGTCGTCCCGTCGACGTAGACGACCCGCCGTCCGATCACCGACGCACCGTCGTCGGGGAGCGGTTCACCTGCGTCGAGCGCGAACCCGCTCGGACACGTGTCGGTGTCGCTCACCGTGATGCGCGTCCCGTCGGAGCAGACGGCGTTCGGCTCGCCACCGTCGGGGTCGCCAGCGACGAGGGTCACGTTCGCGTGGTGGCCCGCGGATAAACCGACCTGTGTCGCGAACGACTCGCTGTCGTCGAAGTTACAGCCCGTATCTGACGAGTCACCGTCGAAGAAGGCGATCGTACACTGCCGGTCGAGCGTCGCACCGTCGTCCCCGTCGCCGAGGAGGTCGTAGACGAGCGTGTCCGCGATCCGGTCGATACCGGCGAGTTCCTCCTGTGGACCCTCGGCAAACGGCTGGAAGATGCCGGGGACGAACGCCACGACGAAGGCGACCGTGATGAGGAAGACGCTCGTCCCGATGGCGAAGTCGATGGTGGTCTGGGCGCGATCGGTCATCCAACCACCAGCCACACGGCGAGCGCGATGGTCTGGAGAATCACCACGAACTTGACCCCGGCCATCAGCTTGGCTGTCCGGATGTAGCCGCTGATGATCCCCGACAGGATCGCTTGTAGCGTCACTGCGTGGAAGAACAGCAGTGAGAGGAGTTGCGTGTCGATGCCACCGCCGAACTGTGAGGAACCGCTGCCCCCGCCGCTACTGGCCTGCTGAGTGAGCCCCGCCATCACGTCGAGGAACTGCGTCTTCAGGATGGCCATCACGCCGAGCAGCGTGAGATACGTCATCAGGATGATCGCCACCTGCATCCGGGTGCGTGATCGCCGCTCTCGTTCGATGTCGTCCTGATTCTCGCTGGCCTGCGCCGCGGTGGTCAGCACCTGCGTGATCTGACTCGACGCCTCCTGGGCCTTGCTGATGAGTTTGACCGTCCGCGCCAGCCGCGGGATGTGATATTTGTTGTTGAACTCGACGAGCGCCTCCCGCAGACTCATCCCGTAGTTCACCTTCGCGTAAATCACGTCGAACTCGTCGGCCAGTTTGCCCGAGGAGGTTTCGGCGACGGTGTTGACCGACTCCAGGAGGGTCTGGCCCGTGTCGTTCGCGCTCGACAGTTTCCGGAGGTTGTCGGACAACTTGCCGGTGATCGCCGCGCGCGAGCGGACGTTCCACTCGTGGAAAACCCCGAGGGGGATGAGAACCAGGTAGAGCGGAACGTACACCCACACGAACGTGCCCCAGACGGGAGCCTGCACCATGCCGCCCCACGTCGTCGGCGCCGCGCCGCTGACCGCCGCGAAGCCGACCAGCACCAGTGCCGCCGGCGCGGTTAGCGCCAGCGTGAACACCGGGTGGTCCCGGAAGAAGTGATGCGGATTCCGGAGGAGCTGTTTGGTCTGGAAGGTTCCCTCGCGGGACTTGATGCGGTCGAAGATGCCGAACTCGCCGACGTAATGCTCGATCAATCCGAGGTGGAACATACCCTCGTTGGCCGTGTGCGACACCCTGTCGCCGCCACCGGGGTCGAGGTAACCGTCGCCCGGTTCGTCCCGCTTCACCGTCGACACCAGCACCATGAACATCACGCCGGTCAGGGGGATGAGGGCGTACACCGTCGCGTAGAGCATGATCGTCTGCGCCTCGCCCAGCATGCTCATGATGACGAGGATGATGATGAGCAGGAGGGGAAAGAGCGAGAGCGTCATGTACATCTCGCCGAACAGTTCGAGCGTGTCAAGCGTGACCTCCTGTTGCTGTTTGGCCGTCCGCATGTGCTTGTCCTTCTTGTCCGAGAGGAACGCCTGCATGTTCCCGCCGGAGTTGACGATGGAGAGCATGTCCGTCAGGAACTGCGAGAGGTCGTCACTCGGCGTCTCGATGGCCTGTTCCTGGATGGCGTTCCGGTAGTCGGTGCCGAAGTATTCCGTCTCCTGAACGATACTCTGGAACTCGCGGGCCACCTCGCCGTACGTGTCCTCGGCTCGCGCCATCGCCTCCAGAATCTCTAGCTGGTTCAGCCCCCCGACCGACAGGGCGTACATGAACGAGATGGAGTCCGAGAGCAACATGTTGATCTCGCGCTCCCGCGACGACGCCCGCGAGTACGGGATGGCGACGAGCGTCCCGAACCCGGTGACCAGCCCGAACGACCCCATGACGAGGCCGATGATGGCGATGGCGGCGGGGATCTTGATCGCCTCAATGATGGCGACGACCGTCTCGTTGGGAATCCGCGCACCCGTCTCGAACAGATCCGGCGAGACGATGCCGAACGCGAAGAGGCTGTAGCCGACGAACGTCCCGAGCGCCCACAGCACGCCGCCGAGGAGGACGCCGACGGCGAGCGCTCGGGAGAGGTAGAGTTCGACCGTCGTCGCCATCCGGGCCTGCACCAGTTTCGTCTCCACGTCGCTCACGAAGTCGCCGTCGTCGTCGAAGAGCCACTGGTAGAGCGGGTAGAACAGGTCGCCGAGGCTGTCGACGCTCCGATCCAGCCCACTCCCCGTGTCCAGACTCATTAGTCCTCCTCGTCCGCGTTCGCGTCGGTCACGTCACCGAACCCCCACTCGTCCATGTCGGCTTCGGTGTCGTCCGCGTCGTCGGTGTCCGTCTCGGCGTCGTCCGTGTCGTCCGTGTCGTCCGTGTCCGTCTCGGCCGCGTTGGCCTCGATGTCGTCCGTCTCCGACGCGTCGGCACCCGCGTCCGGGACGGGAGAGGATTCGGTGTCGGAATCGCCATCCGCGCCGTCGTCTCCATCCGCGTTCGGGTCGGCATCGAATCCTGCGTCGGTGTCGGCCACATCGAATCCTGCGTCGGCGTCCGCATCCGCCTCACCTGCCGACTCGCCCGACGTGGCGTCGTCCGGCGCCCCCCAGTCGCCCGCACCCGGATCAGTCGCCGCGTCCGACGGCCCGTCGTCGAAGGTGATACCGAACTCGTCGTCGGTGTCCGCGACCGGGGAGCCGTCGTCGGTGTCGTCGTCGGCATCGTCGGCGAACAACGAGCCGTCGTCGAGATCGACCGCTTCACCGGTCGCGTCGCGGTCGACATCGTCGTCCGTCGCGGACGGCACGTCGACCGTGGCATCGATTCCGGCGTCGGCCATCGCGTCCCCAGCCTCGGGAGTCACGTCCGCGGCCGGGTCGATGTCCATGAGCGCCGTGTCGATACCCGGGACCGACTCCCCGCGGTACTCCTCGAACAGTTCCGTCTCCGCCCGGTCGAGGAGGTCTGCACACAGCTCTAGCCCCTCCTCGTTCGGATCGGGGCGGGGCACCATCGCCTCCTTCTCCGGGTCGATGTCGATCAGGACCGACTCCATCTCGCGGAGGTCCTCCAGACTGCGTTCGAGCTGATCGTTGGCCATCAGCGCGAGGATCGTCTCCTCGTCGTTGATGAACGCCTGCACCGTCGCGGCGACCTGCGTGTAGGTGTTGAGGCCGTTCTCGATGAGGTAGGCGAGGACGACCTCCCGCTTGAACAGTTCCTCCTCCAGCGTCTGGCGGGTCCACCCGCGGTCGAACCGGATCTCTTCGAGCGTGTTGGAGTTGCTCATCCGGAGGAACTCGTCGGTCTCCGCCTGCCACTGGTAGACGTCCTGCACGTTGATCTCGTCGTTCTCCGCGTCGTAGAAGTTGATCTCGGTGAGGTTCTTGTTCCGGCGGACCTTCCGTCCCCCCACTCTGGTCTGGGTCTGAATCGATACCAGATCGAGCGCCGAGAACATCGTCTTGGAGACGTTGATCGGTTCCGTCGTGAACCGCTTGAGCACCTCGCCCACGGAGTCGGCGTGGAAGGTCGTCAGCGTGGTGTGCCCGGTCGACATGACCTGAAAGAGGGTGCGCCCCTCCTCGCCACGGATCTCACCCATGACGATGTACTCCGGCCGTTGGCGGAGTGCGGCCTCCAGCAGGTCGAACTCGTCGACCTCGCCCTGTTCGTCGTCGGAGAACGAGGGCCGGGTGACGGAGGCCACCCAGTTGCGCTGGGGGAGTTCGACCTCGCGGGTGTCCTCGATGGAGACGATCTTGGAGTTCGAGGGGATGAAGAGGGAGACGGCGTTCAGGCTGGTCGTCTTCCCGGAGGCCGTCCCGCCGGCGAAGATCAGCGACTTGTTGTTCTCGATGGCGAGCCACAGGTACGCCATCTCCTCCAGCGAGAACGTCTTCCAGTTGATGAGGTCGACGGGCGTGAACGGCACGTCCTTGAACTGACGGATGGTGTAGTTGGTGCCGTGGTCGGACACCTCCTTGCCGAGCGTGAGTTGCGCGCGGGACCCGTCCGGGAGGGTGGCGTCGACCTGCGGTCGGCGCTTGCTGATGCCTTTCCCCGACCGCTGGGCGAGTTTGACGACGAAGTCGTCGAGTTCATCGTCGCCGTGGTAGATGTTGGAGATGATCTGCTCGTGGTCGCTGTGGTAGACGAAGACGGGCGAGTGGTAGCCGTCACACGAGATGTCCTCGACGTTGATGTCGTGTTTGATGCCGTCGATGCGCTCGTAGCCGATGAAGTCGCGTTTGAGGTAGTAGAGCAGCTTCTCGACCTGGTACTCCGACAGATGGTCGGCGTCTTCCTCGACCAAGATGGGTTCTGGACGGACGCTGAGCCCGGACAGATCCTCGTCGAAATCCGGTGCTGGCCGCCAGCCGAGTCGGGAGAGGAGGCGTCCGACGGTCCCATCGGCGTCCTCGACGCCGACGCTGCTGGCGATGGTGTCGAGCAACCCGCTTCCGGAAGTCTCCGAGTAGAGGTCGTACCGGTCGAGCAGGGCGTACGTCTCGTCTTGGATCACTCGCTCGCGCTCGTCGAGGCCGCCCGCCACCTCCACGTCCGCGTACTTGATCGCGTTCTGGAGTTTGGCCCGCAGAAATTCGAGCAGGTCGTCCTCGATGGGTGTCGTGTGGGGCTGGACGACGTAGTATTTCTTCTCGTTTTCCTTCCGGGACTGGAAGATGACGACGTAGGCGTAGGGTTTGTTCACCCAGTAGCGGTCGATCTCCTCGAAGTGGGTCTTCTTCTCCAGCGGCACCGTCTTCTCCAGGTCGTAGCGGTTGGTGACTGTGGTGGTGCCGAATTCGGTCCGAAAGAAGGCGTCCTCGTCGAGGCCGTCGTCGACGTCGACCGTTCGCTCGTCGACCACGTCGTCGAGTTCCGCGCCGAGATCGGCGGCAAAGGAGAGCACGTTCTCCGTCTTCTCGGGGTCGAAGCCGAGCGCATCGCTCGGATCGAAGGGAACCGGCTCCCCCTCGCCGTCGGTCGGGGGGTTGCCGCTCTCGTCGTAGTAGAACTCCTCCTTGTAGTCCTCCCAAGTCCAGAGATCCTTGACGACGGGTGTTGCCCCGTCCTGCACTCGCGTGACGGCAGCGTCGAGTCGCGTCGCCGCCGCCTCCCCGGCCGCGAGCAACGCGGGAAGCTCCGAACGGCCGACCGCGTCGTGATCTAGCCCGAGAGCGGTCGCGCCGTCGAACCCCTCGGAATCGGAGCTCTCGGCGTCGTCGATAGCCATTGCACGGATCAGGGAGTTCACGAATATAAATTCTGTTGGCCGATCTAGACGGGTGATAATTGGACGAATGTGCCGGGGCAATCTCGAACGTTTTTTGAAGGGGTATCGCTAACCGCCTTTCACACCCGACCATGACATTCAGTCGCAGGAAGATTGTCGCGGCCGCTGCTGGACTCGTTGGCACACTCGCGGGCTGTGCGGGCGGCTCCGGTGGTGGCGGCAGCGAGGGCGGTAACGGCGGCGAGGCGACGGCGACCGAGACGGCGACGGAGACCCCGACGGCGACGCCCGAGCCGACGGCGACGGCCACGCCGACACCCTCCGGGCCGCCGGAGGACGCGCCGGAGTTCACGGTCAGCAACGAGAACAAGACGTTCATCCCGATGGTCGCGGAGGTGGAGCCGGGGACCGTCGTCAAGTGGACCACGGAGAGCCTCAGTTCACACAGCGTCACGTCGATGTATCCCTCGGCCTCCGAGAGCGGCAGGCAGGCGTGGAACCCGGAAATCGCCTCGGACTGGGAGATGGACGAGGACCTCGGCGGCGAGCCGGTGACCCACTACTTCCCCGAACCGGGCGTCTACGAGTACAAGTGTGACTACGACTTCGGCCACATCGGCGGCTGTGCGGCCGTTGTGGTTGGCGATCAGGACTACTCGCAGGATATGCTACCCTGCGAGCCGCAGTGAACTGACGGCACCACGTTTTACTGGCTCCCTACGCCACCGCAGCGGCGCGTCATTCTCGGCCTGCGAGCACGGACGTGACCCTCGTCGTCGAACGGCGCCGGTGAAGCGCAGTGCGGGACCGGGACAGGAGGTGAGCGAGCGTCGCTGTCGCTCGCCGGGGGGAAAAGCGGGAGGAGAGAGGATCGGCCGGCGGAGCGGCCGCGTTCAGCTCGATTTCTCGGGTTCGGTCGTCGACGTCTCGGTGGTCGATGTCTCGCTCGTCGACGTCTCGGCCGTCTCCGTGCTCGAACCCGACTCCTCGGCACCCTCCTTCAGTTCCTCCTCGATTTCCTCGCGGCCGCGTTTGAACTCACCCATGGCCTGGCCGGTCGAGCGAGCCAGCTTGGGGATCTTGTTCGCCCCGAACAGCAGGACGAGGACGAAGAGCACGATGAGCAACTCCGGCCCGCCGGGCAGCCCGGGGAACAGTGGCACGATTGCGTTTTGCATCACTACCTCCCGCTAGCCTGTTCGCAATTATAGGCTTTTTGCTGTTCGCGACCACTGGTCGGGGCGACGGCCCGTCCAGCCACACCCGTCGACGGATCGACCGGAACCCACAAGCGTATACCGCGGTCGGCCGAACGACGGATATGGTCGACATCGGCGACGAGGCACCCGACTTCACCGCTCCGCTCGCGAACGGCGACGTCGAAGCGTTCACGCTGTCGGACCACCTCGACGAGGCGCCCATCGTCCTCGCGTTCTTCCCGGCGGCGTTCACCAACACCTGCACGACCGAGATGTGTACGTTCCGCGACCGCCTGTCGCGGTTCGAGGACGTCGGCGGGACAGTGTACGGCGTCAGCGTCGACCTCCCCTACACGCTCAACGAGTTCCGTCGGCAGAACGACTTGAACTTCGGACTCATCAGCGACGAGCGACGGGACCTGATCGACGCCTACGGCGTCGGCGAGTCGTGGGAACCACGGGAGATTCGCGTCGCCAAACGCGCCGTGTTCGTCGTCGACGGCGACGGGCGTATCACCTACCGCTGGATCGCGGACAACCCGAAACAGGAACCGGACTACGACGCGGTGCGCGAGGCGGCGGCTGACGCCAGCGCGTAGGGGAAACCGCCCCCGAGCCAGCGGGCTTTTTCCCGTCGGCGGCCAACGGCTCGTATGAGCACTGACGAGCCCGCCGACGGCCGGGTGTACGACCCCGATGCCCCCCACACCTTCCCCGACGAGAAGCTGAACCGGATGTTGCCGGCGCTGCTCGAAGATCCCGAGGTGCAGGCGTATCTCGACGCCCAGAACGTCAACGCCGTCAAGCGCAAGGGGTACAACGACCACGGCCCGAAACACATCAGCATCGTCCGCAACCGCGCGCTCCGCCTGTACGAACTGCTGAAACGCGCCGACGTGGACTTCAACGGCGCCGCCGACCAGGGCCTCGACGAAGCGGACGAACCGGTCATCGTCGCCCTCGCAGCCACCCTCCACGATGTGGGCCACGTCGTCCACCGCGACCAACACGCCTACTACTCGATTCCGCTGGCGTCGGACATCCTCGACCGCCTTCTCGCGGAGTGGTACGACACGCCCGAGGCAGTGCGGGTGAAAGCCGAGACGCTCCACGCCATCCTCTGTCACCACACGGAGGAGGACCCGCTGACTCGCGAGGCGGGTGTCATCCGCGTCGCCGACGCCCTCGATATGGAGCGTGGGCGCTCGCGCATCCCCTACGAGAAGGGGGGTCGCGGCATCAACACCCTGTCGAGTCAGGCGATCCGCAACGTCACGTTAGAGGAGGGCGGGGACGCCCCCGTCCTCGTCGAAATCGAGATGGTGAACGCCGCCGGCGTCTACCAGGTCGACAACCTGCTGAAGGCAAAACTGCAGGACTCGATGCTGGAAGAGTACGTCCGCATCGTCGCAGTCAACACGAAAGAGGAGAGCGGGCTGGTCGAACGGATCGAACTCTAGCCCTCGACGACGTCTTCGGCCGTGACGCCGCTGATATCCAGCGACCCGCCCAGCGTGCGGTTCGGATAGGGGATGTTGATGTCCTCCTCGTCGAACCGTTCTTTCACCGAGGTGACGTACTCCCCGCGCGTCTTGACGAAGTCCGAGCGGCTCGGATCGTCGATCCAGACACGGGATTTGAGCACGACCGACGAGTCACCGAGTTCGGCCAGGCGGACGGACGGCGCGGGGTCGTCGAGAATCTCCGGGTGGGCGTGGGCCTCCTCCAGAATGATCTCGTTCGCCCGCTCGATGTCGTCGTCGTAGCCGATGCCGAAGGGGGCCTGCAGGCGGAGCTGTTGTTTCGCGACGGGGTTTTTGATCACGCCGTCGGTGAGTTCGGAGTTGGGAACGGTCAGGAGTTCGTTGTCGAAGGTGCGCACCCGCGTCACGCGGAAGCTGATATCCTCGACGATGCCCGAGTTGCCGTCCCACTCGATCCAGTCACCGATCTTGAACGGCTTGTCGGTGAAGATGAAGATGCCGGCGACGAAGTTGGCGATGACGTTCTGCAGGGCGAACCCGATGGCGAGCGTCGCCGCCGCGGCGACGGTGGCGAGCGACTGCAGGAAGCTACCGTAGCCGGCGAAACCGAACGCGACGGCGATGGCGACGAAGACGATGATAGCCAGCGTGAGTTTCCGCAGGGGATTCCGGGCGTGAACCTCCAGCCCACGGGCGTCCATCACCCGGTCGATGAGTGGGATGATGACCGCCCGGCCGACGATGTAGACGGCCAGCAAGGCGACGAAGAAGGAGATGGCCGAGCCGATGGCGTCGGCGTACGGCACGCCGTTGTTCGCGAGAAATTGCGCGAGGGCGCCGCTCTGGGCCTGGGCGTCGCTCCCGGTCCCGCCAGTCTGGATCGGAATGCCACTCATCGGTAAAGAACGCCCGTATTGCCGCGAGTCTCGACCACCTGCGCGTCCACCCGCTCGGCCAGATCAGCCGCCAGCGACTCCACGTCCGTTCCGCCGCGGGCCGAGCGCAGGAACTTGACCTTCACCAGCTCGCGATCTTTCAACTGGTCGTCACACTCGCCGACGACTGCGTCCACCCCGCTCTTGCCGACCCAGACCGTCACGTCGAGGTCGTGGGCCCGCTTGCGAAGCGCTTGCGTATCCATAGATGTTCCTTGCGCCGAATCGGTTTGAAAGTTTATAATAAGTGTGGCGGAGCGGAGAAGCGGTTCGCGAGGCGTCCCCCGGCAGTCACTCGTACGGATATCTGGCGATTTCGCCGCAGTCACAGCGGACGACGACGTGGCCGTCCTGCAGTCGGACGCGGGCGTTCCGTCCCGGTCGCAGGTAGGCGTCACAGGCGTCGCAGGTAAACCGGCGGAAGGTGCGGGGGAGCGTGAGCCGATTTCGCTCGGCGATTCGGCGGGCGAGGCGGACGTACTCCCGAGCGCGGTCCTCGTGCCCCTCGTCGACGGCGTCGCGGGCGAGCGCTTCCAGTCGCTCGATGCGCTCCGCGGCGATGCCCATACGCGAATCGGGGCCGCGGGGTGGCAAAGGCCTTCCGACACCGTGTCGTGGCGCGTGCCGCGACCGGACGGAGACGCTATCGGTAGCGTCAAGAGCGTCACCGGTCAATCGCCGCCCGTGCGGGTGTTGAACTACCTCGAACTGGAGAGTCGGCTCGATCGGAGCGGCATCGGCACCGCCGCCGACCAGCAGCGCGCCGCGCTGGCGACGACCGACGTATCCGTGCTCACGTCGCCGTGGCGGGGCGGCGAGCCGCACTGGGCGGCCGTCGACGCCCTCCGCGGACGGAGCGCCTTCCGCGAGTACGACGTCGCCCACTGCAACATGATCGGCCCGGGGACCCTCGCGGTGGCCCGCCACGCCAAGCGGACGGACACGCCGCTCGTTCTCCACGCCCACGTCACGGCCGAGGACTTCGCCGAGAGTTTCCGCGGATCGACCCACCTCGCCGGGCCGCTCCGTCGGTATCTCCGCTGGTTCTACTCGCAGGCCGACCTCGTCCTCTGTCCGAGCGCGTACACGAAGCGCACGCTCGAATCCTACCCCGTCGAGGCGCCGATCCAGCCGATCACCAACGGCGTCGACACCGCGTCGCTGGCGGGGTTCGAGGATCTGCGCGAAGAGTACCGCGAGCGGTTCGATCTCGACGGCCTCGTCGTGTTCTCCGTCGGCAACGTGTTCGAGCGCAAAGGCCTCACCACGTTCTGCCGCCTCGCGGAGGAGACCGACTACGAGTTCGCGTGGTTCGGCCCCTACGACACGGGGCCGCAGGCCTCCGAGACGGTGCGTCGCTGGACGCAGGACCCGCCCGCGAACGTCACCTTCACCGGCTGGGTCGACGACAAACGCGGCGCCTTCGCCGCCGGCGACGTGTACTGTTTCCCCACCAAGGCGGAGAATCAGGGCATCGCGGTGCTGGAGGCGATGGCCTGCGGGAAACCCGTCGTCCTCCGCGATATCCCCGTCTTCGAGGAGTTCTACACCCACGGTCACGACTGTCTGAAGTGTGAGACGCGGGCGGAGTTCCGCGAGGCGCTGGATCGGCTGGCCGCCGATCCGGACCTGCGCCAGCGTCTCGGCGAGAACGCGAAAGAGACGGCGGGAGAACACTCGCTGGGGCGAGTGGGCGAGAAACTCGTCGACGCGTATCGGCGCGTCCGAAACGAAGTCACAAGCCATTAACCCCTCCTCGTCGAATCGCCGGCAATGCGTTCGGTCGCCGTCTTCACCGACACCTATCTCCCCACCGTCAACGGCGTCACCTACACCGTCAAAGCGTGGCGCGACTGCTGGGCCGACCGCGGCGGCCGGATGGACGTGGTCTACCCCCGCACCGACGGCTACGCCGCCCGCGTCGGCGAGTATCCGGTCCGGAGCCTCCCCTTCCCGTTCTACCCCGGCTTCCGGATCGGTATCCCCTGGATTCCCCGTCGCGTCCGAGACGTGGATATCGTCCACGCCCACACGCCCTTCGCCGTCGGCCTCGCGGGACTGCGGCTGGCGCGAACGCGCGACTGCCCCTTCGTCGCTTCCTACCACACGCCGACCGCGGAGTACGCCGACTACGTGGCCCCCGGCGACGCCGTCGAAACCCTCCTCGAGCGCGGGAGCGAGCGCTACGAGCGGTGGTTCCTCGACCGCGCGGACGCCATTCTCGCGCCGAGCGACGCCACCGCCGCCCACCTCACCGACGAGGTAGGCGTCGAGACGCCCGTGACCGTCATTCCGAACGGCATCGACACCGAACGATTCCGGCCGGTCGACGCCGAAGCCTTCCGCGCCCGCCACGGCCTCGACGACGCCGACACGCTGATCGGCTACACCGGCCGCCACGGCTACGAGAAACGCCTCGGTGACCTCGTCGACGCCGCGGCGGAACTCGACGCGACGGTCGTCTTCGGCGGCGACGGCCCCGCCCGCTCGGAGTTGGAGCAGCGAGCGGTCGAGCGGGGCGTCGACGCCCGCTTTCTCGGCTTCCTCGACCGCGAGGAACTGCCCGCCTTCTACAGCGCGCTCGACGCCTTCGTCTTCCCGAGTCCGGTCGAGACGCAGGGGCTGGTCGCCCTCGAAGCCAACGCCTGCGGCACGCCGGTCGTCGGCGCGAACGACGGCGCCCTCGCCGACACCGTCGAGGACGGCGTCACGGGCTATCACTTCGAAACCGGAGACGTCGCGTCACTCCGGCAGTCGATACGGCGGACGCTCGCCGAACGCGACGAGCTCAGAAGGTCGTGTCTCGACCGCCGGGAGCGACACGGTGTCGACCGGGCGGTCGACCGGCTCACGGACGTGTACGAGCGCCTCAGTTAATCGTCTTCGAGCGCCTGCGCGATCCGCTGCAGCTGTCGGGTCACGTCGCGCACCTCGTCACGGAGCTGTCGCACTTCGCGGACGAGTTCCTCGTTGCCGACCGACTCCTCCTCGCCGCGGCCGCCGGGACCGCCACCCATCCCCGGTGGGCCGCCACCCATCCCCGGCGGGCCGCCGCCCATGCCGCCGGGACCGCCGCCGCCCATCATGCCGCTCATCATCTGCGCGAAGGGGTTGCCGCCCTCGCCACCCATCATCTCCTCGGGGTCGGGGCGCTCGCCCTCCTCGCGCTCCTCGGCACGGCGCTCGCGGATTTCCTCCACGCGCTCGCGGAAGGATTTCTCCTCGCCGCCGCTCTCGCCTTCGGATTCGGCTTCCTCGCCGCCCTCTGCCGGAGCGTCGTCGCCGGTGTCGTCGTCTGCCATGGAATCCGGTTCGCAACCCACGCCGAAAAGGGTTGTCGTCTCCGGAGTGACCGCCGAATCGGAGACGTTTTTTACGGACAGTTTCGAGGTGTGGTATGGCTACCCGTGACCGTTGTAACGGCGGGACGACCCTCCCCGGCGTCGTGCCGTTCGATTCCGCCCCGCTGAGCCGATTGAGCTGGGAACTCGGCTCCCGCGTCGTCGACGACGACGAATCGGCGCGGCTCGGCCGGTGGGTACACGTGGACTCCTCGCGGACGCTCACCCTCTTTCAGGTGACGGGTGAGACGGTCGTCATCCGCGTCCGGACGCCTATCGGCCGCGAGCGGTTCTACGGCGCGGCGCTGATGGATCTCCCCGACGTACGTCCCGCGCTCGACGACGCACCCTCGTGGAATCGGGCCGCCTGACTCACCGCAACTCCTCTCACCCGAACGCGCCGAGACTCGACTGGAGACGGCGATCCGTCCCCCCGTCGATCACCTCGTAGCCCACGAGATCACGCATATCGACGGCGTAGGTGCTTCCGGCGTGATCGAGAACGAGCAGTCGACCCTTCGTCCCGCGGACCGTCCCCGTCGCCAGCGTCTCCGCCACCGGCCGCTCCGAGAGGTCGAGACCGTAGTCGAAGTCGAACGTCTCGATGGGGTCGAAGTCGTCGAGGAGTGCCTGCCACGCCGAATCGTCGACCGCCCGGCCGAGCCCCGACCGTTTCTCGGGGACGCGCACCCGATCCGGAATCGCCGTCGCCAGTTCGGCCTCGATTTCGCGGGCGATGCGCCCGTTCTCGACGGTGCGGACGTGGGCGCCGCGGTCCGCCCCCTGTTCGCGGAGGCGCGTCTCCAGTCGCCACTCCCTGGTGACCCCGACTTTGAACGTATCCGGCGCGAACGTCGCGAGGTAGACGGCGTGGTCGTCGAAGCAGTCCATCTCGTCTTTGAGACAGGTGCCCGTACACCGGGCACAGACCCACGTCGACGTGTGGGCCTCGCAGTGCGGCGCGGCGTCGGCGTCACAGGGGCGGTGGCCGTCGTCGGTCAGGACGCCGGCGCAGTGGCGGTCGTCGAGGCGGTAGGAGAGGTCCGTCCCCGGATCGAGGGGGACGTACTCGACATCGGCGCCGTCGCTCACGAGGAGGCCGCTGTCACCCGCGTCGTAGCCGACGATCTGCACGCTCCGCCGTTCGTCCGCGACGCGTAAAAGGGGTATCTATGCGATCTCGTCGATCAACTGCCGGGCCGCCCGACGGACGGCGTCGTCGCTCGATTCCGGCGGCTCCCAGCCCAGCGCCGAGAGCTTCTCGATGGAGAGGCGCATCTTCGGCACGTCGCCCGTCCACCCGCGGTCGCCGCCCGTGTACTCGTAGGTCGGATCGAGGCCCATCTCCTCGCTCACGATGTCGGCGATGCGGTTGACGGAGGTGGTCGTCCGCGACCCGAGGTTGTACGTGTTCAGCGTCGCGTCCGCGTGCTCGACGGTGTGGCAGATGGCGTCGACACAGTCCTCGACGTGGAGGTAGGACTTCTCCTGCCGACCGTCACCGAGGATGGTGAGCGTCTCGGGGTCGTCGCACAGTTTCTCGATGAAGTCGGGGACGACGTTGCCGCGCTGGTGGGGGCCGACGATGTTGGCGAAGCGGAACGTCCACGCCTGCAACCCGTGGGAGTGGGCGTAGGTGGACACCAGTCCCTCGTCGGCGAGTTTGCTCGCGCCGTACTCGCTGATGGGTTCGAGGGGGGCGTAATCTTCGGGCGTCGGCCGCGGTGCCTCGCCGTAGACGGTCGACGAGGAGGTGAAGACGAACCCGTCGACCCCCACCTCGTCGGCGCGTTCGAGGAGGTTGTAGGTCATCTCGGTGTTCTCCTCGAACAACTGCCGGGGATCGGCGTAGTTGGTGTCGGTGTAGGCGGCGAGGTGGCAGACGAGATCGACGTCGGGCGTGATCACGTCGGCCACGTCGTCGGGATCGGTCACGTCCGTGACGACGAGGTCCGCGCCGTCGGGGACGCGGTCGGTCTCGCCTTTCGACAGGTCGTCGGCGACGACCACCTCGTTGTCGGAGGCAAGGCACGCCGCGAGGTGGGAGCCGACGAGGCCCGCGCCGCCGGTGATCACCACTCGCCGGTCGGTGAGGTTCATACCGATCCATCCGCTGGCCCGCGCAAGTGCCTTCCGGTCGGGTTCCGAAAGCCGTTACCTCCTCGGCCGTCTCTCCCCACCCATGCAAGACACCCCGGAGGTCGTCGTGTTGCGACTCGGGCATCGCCCCGGCCGCGACGACCGCATGACGACACACGTCGCCCTGACGGCGCGGGCGCTCGGTGCCGACCGGGCGGTTCTCGTCGGCGAGGCCACGCAGGCCCAGGAGACCGTCGACGACATCACCGACCGCTTCGGCGGGCCGTTCGACGTGACCGTCACCGACTCCTACCGTCCCCTTCTGCGCGACTGGGCGGGCACCGTCGTCCACCTCACGATGTACGGCGAACCGGTCGAGGAGGTGACGCCGACGATCCGCGAGCACCACCGATCCCAGCCGCTCCTCCTCGTCGTCGGCGCCGGGAAGGTCGACTTCGAGGTGTACGACCGCGCCGACTGGAACGTGGGCGTGACGAACCAGCCCCACTCCGAGGTGGCGGCGCTGGCGGTGTTTCTGGATCGGCTGTTCGACGGTACGGAACTCGACCGAGAGTGGGAAGACGCGGATCGACGGGTCATTCCGCAGGCGACGGGCAAGCGGGTCGAAGAAGTCGACGAGTAAGGGATTCTTCGACGGCGGGAGAACCCTTTTGCCAACTACTCCCTAACCTCCGCTATGGCCCCCGTTCTCCAACTCGGACTCGGCCTCGGACCGCTGATCGTCGGCATCCTCGTCCTCATCCTCGCCATCGTCACGGTGTACCAGATGGTCGAGATCGTGGACGCCTACGAGAAGAAGGCGCTGACGGTCTTCGGAGAGTACCGCCGCCTGCTCGAACCGGGCATCACGTTCATTCCACCGTTCGTCTCGCGGACGTACGCCTTCGACATGCGGACACAGACACTCGACGTGCCGCGTCAGGAGGCGATCACGCGCGACAACTCCCCGGTCACCGCCGACGCCGTCGTCTACATCAAGGTGATGGACGCCCGGAAGGCGTTCCTCGAAGTGGACAACTACAAGATGGCGGTGTCGAACCTCGCCCAGACCACCCTGCGGGCCGTCCTCGGCGACATGGAACTCGACGACACCCTCAACAAGCGGCAGGAGATCAACGCCCGCATCCGGAAGGAACTCGACGAACCGACCGACGAGTGGGGCGTCCGGGTCGAGAGCGTCGAGGTGCGCGAAGTCAACCCCTCGCAAGACGTGCAGCAGGCGATGGAGCAACAGACCTCCGCGGAGCGCCGGCGCCGGGCGATGATCCTCGAAGCGCAGGGTGAACGCCGGAGCGCCGTCGAGAAGGCACAGGGTGAGAAGCAGTCCAACATCATCCGCGCGCAAGGGGAAAAGCAGAGCCAGATCCTCGAAGCGCAGGGTGACGCCATCTCGACGGTCCTGCGCGCGAAATCGGCGGAGTCGATGGGCGAACGTGCGATCATCGACAAGGGGATGGAGACGCTCGAACGCATCGGGCAGGGCGAGTCGACGACGTTCGTCCTCCCGCAGGAACTCACGTCGCTCGTCGGCCGCTACGGCAAGCAGTTGACGGGGAGCGACGTACAGGACATGGAAGGACTCGACTCGCTGGGGTTCGACGACGAGACCCGCGAGTTGATCGGCCTCGACGACATCGAGGAGATTCTCGGGCAGATAGACGAAGCCGCCGAGATGGACATCGAGGAACTCGAACAGGAGGCCGAGGCGATCAAGTCGGGCGCGGGGACGGACATCAAAAGCGCCGACGAGGTCGTTCAGGAGGCCGACAAGGGCGCCGATTTCTCGGGCGAAGAACCGGAATCCGAAACGGAGTAGCCGACGGGGGCGACACGTTTTAGTCGGCAGGTGACGAGTGTGTGAGTAGATGCCGGACGGGGACCGGGGGGTCGACGCCGAGAAGCGGGCGACGCTACGACGCTTCGCCGCACTGGGAGCGGCGACGCCGCTCGCCGGTCTGAGCACCGGCGAAGCGCGAGCGGAGACGGACCGAAGCGACGCCCGCGACGCCATCCTCGGGTACGTGAGCACGACGCCCGGCGCCCACTTCTCGAAGCTCCGTGACGACCTGAAACTCGGCACCGGCGAGACTCAACACCACCTCCGACGCTTGCTCGACGACGATCCCGGGAGTGACACGACTGGGACGTCGTCGGATCGCCGATCCGACGGAAGTGCGCTCGTCTCCAGACGCGACGGCGACTACCGTCGCTTCTTCGTCGCCGACCGGTTCTCGACGTTCGAGCAGGTGGCGCTCGGCTACCTCCGCCGCGAGACGCCACGGGGAATGCTCACGACGCTCCTTCGCCACCCGGACGCGACGGGGAGCGACATCGCGAGCGCACTCGACGTGTCGCGGGCGACGGTGAGTACGTACGCTTCCCAGCTAGCGGAAGCGGGACTGCTCGACCGGACGGACGGTTACGCCGTCGCCCGACCGGAGACGATCATCAC
This sequence comes from Haloplanus aerogenes, assembly GCF_003856835.1. Lineage (NCBI taxonomy): Archaea > Methanobacteriati > Methanobacteriota > Halobacteria > Halobacteriales > Haloferacaceae > Haloplanus > Haloplanus aerogenes. Next base: position 1,212,550 of record NZ_CP034145.1, on the reverse strand, counting down.
GCTCCTAGTGCGGTACGCCGACTCTTTCGACGCCGAGACGCAGGCCTTCGCGGCCGACGCGGCGTCGCTCGTCAGCTACGATCCCTGAACGTCGACTTTCCAGGTCGTCCCCGACGAGTAGCCCCATTTCTCCACGTCGACGTCGAACTCGCCTGTACGGATCGCGGTCATGTTTGCCCCTACCTCTTTGGCGGTCATACCGAGTTCCTGCGCGATGAGGCGGGATTTGAAATACGTCTTCGTCGTGGCGTGTTCCCGCAGATATCCGAGGATGCGACGCTGTTTCTCGTTGAGGTCGGGGCCCGCGGCAGTCGTGCTCATAGTAAGAAGGTAGACCGAATCGGTAATAGGGGGTTTGGTACGTGCGGTTAACACGCCGCTGTCGTGCGATTATTGCGGATCGGAAGCGGCAGACGACCCTCGAATCCGGGTCGCGAGGTACGGTCGCCTAACACCGAGAGCGCGCGTGTCGTCGCTCGCGTCCGTATCCGTCGGGAAACGAAGATACTTATTGACGTCCCGGGTATGGAATGGCATGGGTCTGTTCGATCGACTGCGCGGAGAGGACCACCCGCGCGTCGCGTTCGTCGGCATCGACGGGGTGCCGTTCAGCCTCCTCGAGGAGCATCCCGAGGAGTTTCCGAACTTCGCGGCGCTCGCCGAGGAGGGGAGCGCGGGCGCCATCGACAGCATCGTTCCGCCGGAGTCAAGCGCCTGCTGGCCGGCGCTGACGACCGGCGTCAATCCCGGCGAAACCGGGGTCTACGGGTTCCAAGACCGCGAAGTCGGCTCCTACGACACCTACGTCCCGATGGGGCAGGACGTGCAGGCACCCCGCCTGTGGGACCGATTGGAGGAAGCCGATCGAACCTCGACGGTGATGAACGTCCCCGTCACGTTCCCACCCCAGCGCAACGTCCAGCGGATGGTGTCCGGCTTCCTCTCTCCCGGTGTCGACAAGGCCGCCCACCCCGACGAACTCCGTGATTACCTGCAGTCAATCGACTACGCCATCGACGTGAACGCGAAACTGGGGCACAAGGAGGACAAGAGTGCCTTCGTCGAGGACGCTCACGAGACACTCGACACCCGCTTCGAGGCCTTCTCCCACTACCTCCAGCAGGACGACTGGGACCTCTTTTTCGGCGTCTTCATGACGACCGACCGGGTCAACCACTTCCTGTTCAAAGACTACGAGCGCGACGGCCCGAACAAGGACGCGTTCATGGACTTCTACCGCTCGGTCGACGACTACATCGGGCGGATTCGAGAGATGCTCGACGACGACGTGACGCTCGTCGTCGCCAGCGACCACGGCTTCACCTCGCTCGACTACGAGGTCCACTGCAACGCGTGGCTCGAAGAGGAGGGGTGGCTCTCCTTCGAGGACGACGACCACGACGACCTGACCGACATCGCGGAGGAGTCCCGCGCCTACTCGCTCATCCCCGGCCGCTTCTACATCAACCTCGAAGGCCGCGAACCGCGCGGCTCCGTCTCCGAGGAGGAGTACGAGGAGACCCGCGCGGAACTGAAGGCGGAACTCGAAGCGCTGGAAGGTCCCGACGGGAAGAAGGTGTGCGCACGCGTCGTCGAGAAGGAGGACGCCTTCCGTGGAGCCCACGCCGACATCGCGCCGGACCTCGTCGCCATCCCGAACCACGGGTTCGACCTCAAATCGGGATTCAAGGGCCACGACGACGTGTTCGACGTGGGGCCGCGCAACGGCATGCACAGCTTCGACAACGCGACGCTGTTCGTCGACGACCCCGCCGTCTCCATCACCGAGGCGGACCTGTTCGACATCGCGCCGACCATCCTCGACCTGATGGAGGTCGACTACGGGCGCACCGACTTCGACGGCGGCAGTCTGGTTACCTCCAAGTAACGGCGACTGTCGGGCCAGTCGAGCGGTCGCCGTCCAACCCGTCGGGCGTGGGCGTTCGACGACGGTCGAGAGTCGCCGTTACGGTCACAGCAGTCCGTCGATCCGGTCGTCCGTAAGCGATCGGTCGTCTTCCTGTTCCCGCTCTTTCTCCTCGCGAGCGGCCTGTCGCGCGCGTTCGAGGAAGCCTTCCAGCCGGTCGGAGTGAGCCACGCCGCCGAGGAGAACGAGTGCGGCGAGGCGGTCCTCGCGCATCGGGAAGTCGCCACCACGGACCTCCATCGTGTCTATCTCCGTCTCCAGCCACGAGCGGGCGCGCTCGACGCCCTTGCGCGAGATGGAGTCGGGGCGGCCAGCGACGACGAGCAGGCCGCGTTCCGCGCTCGTCGTGTCGGGGAGGCTCATCCCCGAGCGCACCGCCCGCCGGGTCGTACTCGTGACGACGTTGACGTTCATCGCGGCGTCGGACGACGCCTCGGCCGCGGCGTAGCCGAGCGTCGCCACGCCGCCACCGCGGAGCGTATTGATCACCTCGGAGCTGTCGACGACGGACTCGCCGACGCCGTTTACCGCTTCGCCGGCGGCCAACAGGAGCCCGACCCGCTGGGCGATGCGCTCGTTGATCGCCTCGTAGCCGGATTCGAGGCTCTCGCCGGAGGATCGCCACGCGTCGTTGTCGACGAGTAGGGTCGCGTCCGCCTCACGGATCAGCGTCTTCAGCGACCGTCCGGCGTTCACCTGATAGAGCGAGCCCTCGTCGCGGCCGGGGAGGATGCCGAGGCCGTAGACGGGGATGTCGTAGATCTGCTGGAGTTCGCGGACGAGGTAGGGCGCACCGCCGCTGCCGGTGCCGCCGCCGAGACCCGCGACGACGAATATCGCCTCGGCCTCCGCGGTCGTCCGACCGTCGATGGCGCCCAGTACCTCCTGAATGTCCTCCTGCATCACCTGTGCGCCGAGTTCGTTGTCGCCACCGACGCCGTGGCCGCTCACGTCGACCCCACCGATGAGGACGGTGTCGAGTGGGAGGGACTGGAGGTCCGAGCGGGCGCTGTTGACGGCGAGGGAGCCGACGACAGCACCGAAGCCGTTTCGGGAGTCGAAATCGGACAGCGCGGCGGTCACCTTGCCACCAGCCTGCCCGACACCAATCAGGACGGATTTCATACGTCAGACGTGTGTCGTGCGGCCTCTTCAACGCACCGCTGAGTGTGACCGAGATTTTACGTACGATACCGGGACCACCCCGGCGCATGGACGACGGACGACTCGAAGAACGCGTCGACGCACTCGAACGCGCAGTCACCGACGGCCACGCCGCCGACGGCCTCCCCGACGCCGCGCGGATGGACGCCCGGGTGGCCGACCTCGAAGCGACCGTCGAGGATCTCGACGACCGACTCGCGGAACTGGACGCGGCGGTGCAGGCCCTCCGGGGCTTCGCCGGCGGCGTCCGAGCGGTCGACGAGTCGGTCGAGCGCCGGGCGAACGCCGCCATCGCACGGGTCGAGCGCCTCGAATCAGAACTCCAAGAGACAACGGGGACGGCTGCCAACGACGGGCCGGGAGAGTCAGGCAGGAGGACGGCGGCCGGCCGTCGGGACGGCAGAGCGGAGCGCCACCGCACTGCGCCCGACCTACCCGAGGACGAACAGACCGAGACGCGCGTCGATCAGACGGACGGCGGGACGGTGACCGATTCCGGCACTGACTCCCACCTCGATTCCGCCGATCCCGATACGCCAGCGACCAACCGAGATACAGCCGAGTACGGCACCGCCGACGCCGACACACGCTCCGGACGCAACGGGACGCTGCGCGGGACGGTGACGGATCGAAGCGATGCGGCACTCGCGGAGGTGGCCGCGAACGAGACTCGATCCAGCGACGAGTCGAGCGAGGACCGCTCGCTCGCCGACCGCCTCCGTCGGCTGCTGTGATCCGGGTCGTCCTCGCCGTCCTCCTGACGGTCGCACTGCTGGCAGCGGTCACACCGGCCATCGACGAGGGACGAACGGCGCGAACCGCGATCCATCTCGACCGCGTCACCGACCGGATCGAGCGCGCGGCGCGGTCGCTCCGGGCGCACGAGGACCCCACGCGGCCGGGCGTCGCCGGCGCGCGGCGGATCGTCCGCTTCCGACTCCCGGCCCGGTCGTGGACGGCCGTCGGCGCGCGCCTGTGGATCGACGGCGACCGCAACCTGATCGGCTACCGCCTCGACGGCGGCCGTCCCCACCGCACGACGCTCCGCGACCTCGACCTCCGGACGCCGGACGGACCGGTCGTCTTCGAGCGGTCGGCACGGTATCGGCTCGCCGTCTCGCTCGTCCGGTCGGACGGGGTCGGGGTCACGATCACCCGGGGCTGAGGTTCAAAAGCGATGCCGCGGCCACCCGACCCATGGAACTGCTGAATCGACTGTGGGGCGGCGAACGAGCGACCGGTGCGACGGACGCGGGAGCTAGCGGCGACATGCCGTGCCGGTGTGAGACGGCGTTTCGCGCACCGACCCGTACCGATCCGGACGGCGACGCGGCGCTGGTCGTCGATGCCGCCGACTGTCCCGGAGGGGGGAACCTCGCGGCCGAGCCGAACTGTCGGGCGACGGTGATCGACGCGCTCGCGGATCGTGACGCCGACGCCGTCCGTGTCCGCTGTGACGGGCGCGAACGCGTCTACGACGACGGCGCCGTCGGCCTGCTCGTCGCCGCCGGGCGGTTCGCCGCGCGGGTCGCCGTCCACGACGAGACGCTGGCCGCGCGGGCGCGTCACGACCCACTGGGCGCCGCCCACGCCGCGACGGGGAGAGCCGGCCCGGTCGCGAAGCTAGCAGCCACCTCGGGACTGGCCTCGGGTGCCGACCGCGTCGACGACGGGTACGAACAGGCACTCACCGCGACGGTCGGTCCGACGGTGTCGAACGCGCGACTGGTCGCGCGGCCGCCGGACGAGGCGACGTTGGTGGATCGACGGGACCTCGACACCGGCGCGACGGTCCGGCGGTATCGCACGGACCGCGGCGACTACTACCTGCTCGAGCCGCTGGACTCGCGACTCGACGACGCGGATCTGCGCGCGCTGTCGGCCGCGTACGAGCGGCTGGCGGCGGGCGTCGAAGGCGACGAGGAGGGATCGGGGCGAGCCGTCAGCCACGCCGTCCGCGCCGTCGACGGTGTCGACGACGCGTCGGTCGCGGCGGTCGAACGCGTCCTCCGCAAACACACTCGCGGGCACGGCATCCTCGACGATCTCCTCGCCGATCCGCAGGTGTCGGAGGTGGTCGTCACCGCCCCAGTGAGCGACGGCCCCGTCCGAGTCGCCATCGACGGCGAGCGTCTGCCGACGAACGTCCACCTGACGCGGACGGGTGTCGCGGCGCTCGCGTCCCGGTTCCGCCGGGAGAGCGGTCGGGGGTTCTCGCGCGCGAACCCGACGCTCGACGCGACGACGGAAGGTCCGTTCGGTGGCCGCGTCCGCGTCGCCGGCGTCACCGACCCGGTCAGCGACGGCGACGGCTTCGTCTTCCGAGCCCACGACGGGACGACGTGGACGCTCCCGGCGCTCGTCGCCAACGGAACGCTCCCGGCCGACGCGGCGGCGCTCTGCTCGGTCGCCGTCGAACGCGCCGCCGCGGGATTGATCGCCGGCCCGCGCGGTGCGGGGAAGACGACGCTCCTCTCGGCGCTCCTGTGGGAACTCCCGCCGGCGACCCGGACCGTCGCCGTCGAGGACACGCCCGAACTCCCCGTGCCGGCGCTTCGTGACGCCGGCCGCGACGTACAGCCGGTTCGCATCGCGGCCGACGACGGCCCGTCGCTGTCGGCGCCGGAGGCGCTCCGCACCGCGCTCCGCCTCGGTGACGGCGCGTTGGTCGTCGGCGAGGTCCGGGGGGAGGAAGCGTCGACCCTCTACGAGGCGATGCGAGTCGGCGCAGCGTCGAGCGCCGTCCTCGGGACGATCCACGGCGACGGCGCCGCGTCGGTCCTCGAACGCGTCGTGACCGACCTCGGTGTCCCTGCGTCGTCGTTCGCGGCGACGGACCTGCTCGTCACGCTCAGCGACGAGCGCCGCGTCGCCGCCATCGAGGAAGTGCGCCACGTCGACGGAGAGGTGGCGTTCGAGTCGCTGTTCGAACCCGGCGCCGACGGCGCCGAACCGACGGGTGTCGTCGACCGCGGGAACAGTCGGCTCGTGGCGTCGCTCGCTCGCCCAGGAGAGTCGTACGCGGACGTGCTGACCGAACTCGACGAACGCGAGACGCTGCTGACCGACCTCGCGTCGACCGAACGGACGGCACCCGACGAAGTCGACGCGGTCCACCGTCGACGGGTGATGGAATGAACGCTTGGACGGTCGTCGAGACAGTGGGGACGTGGTGGCCGTGGCCCGTCGATCCGGCCCCGGAACTCGACCGCGCGCTGGGGTATCTCGGGAGTGGCGTCGACGCCGAAGCCCTCGAACGCGCGGCCCGTGTCGTCGCCACAGTCGTCGTCGCCGGCGCGGTCGGGATCGGTGCGATACTCGGGACCGTCACGTCGACGACCACGGGCATCGCCGTCGCGTCGGCCGTCGCGGCCGTCGGCGTCGCCGTACCGATCCTCGCCGATCGCGGGCCACGATGGCTGGCGACGCTGGCGCGGACGCGGGCGCTCGGGTCGGCCGCAGCGCTCGTCAGCCGGGCGGCGCTCCGTCTTCGCGTCGATCCGACGGTCGAACGCGCGGCGGCCTTCGCGAGCGAGACGGGGACCGGTTCCCTCGCCCGGAGTCTCGGCGAACACGTCGAGCGAGCGGTTGGCACGCCGCGGAACGGGTTCGCCGCGTTCGCGCAGGAGTGGGGCGAGCGATTCCCGGCGCTGTCGCGTGCCGTCGCTCGGCTGGACGCTGCCGCGTCGGCGCCGGCGAGCGACCGTGACCAGCACCTCGACCGAGCGGTCGAGGCAGCGCTCGACGGCGTACAGGAGGAACTGGCGTCCTTTACGAGCGAGATCAGGGGAGCGGTCACGGGCCTCTACGCGTTCGGCATCCTCCTGCCGCTCGCGCTGATCGGCGTCCTTCCGGCGGCGAACGCTGCCGGCGCCCGCCTCTCGCTGCCGGTGATCGTCGTGCTGTACGACGTGGTACTTCCCCTCGTCGTCGTGGCGGCGGGCGCGTGGCTCCTCGCCCGTCGACCCGTCGCTTTCCCGCCGCCACACGTCGGGCGTGACCATCCCGACACGCCGGACGGGCGTCTACACGTCGTGGTCGGGGGCATCGCCGGCGGGGCAGTCGGCGCGGCGGGCGCGACGCGACTGGTCGAACCGTGGGCGGTGCCGATTGCCGCGGTCGGTCTGGGCGTTGGAACCGCACTCGTTGTCGACGCCCGCGCGGCGAAACGGGTGCAGGACCGCGTCGGCGCCGTCGAGGCCGACCTCCACGACGCCTGCTATCTCGTCGGCCGACGGGTCGCGGCGGGCGAGGCGGTCGAGACAGCGCTCGCCGACGCGGCGGATCGGGTCGCGGGAGCGACCGGGACGATGCTCGACGACGCGGCGCGACGGCAGCGCCGACTCGGCGTCACGGTCGGCGAGGCCTTCGACGGCGAACACGGCACGCTCGCGACGCTGCCGAGCAGTCGAGCCCGCGAAGTGGCGACCCTGTTCGACCTCGCGGCGACCGAGGGGCGGCCGGCGGGCGAAGCGCTGGTCGCAACGGCCGAACACGTCGAGGAACTCCGGCGCGTCGAGCGGGAAGCTCGCAGAGAACTGTCCAGAATCACCGACACGCTGACCAATACGGCGGCGATGTTCGGGCCGGTCGTCGGCGGGGCGACGGTCGCGCTGTCGGCCCGTGTGGCTCGCACCGGGACGACGGCCCAGTTCGGCGGTGGCGCGCTCCCGACGGCCGGACTCGGCCTCGCGGTCGGGGCGTACGTCCTCTGGCTCTCGGCCGCACTCACGATTCTCTCGACGGGGCTGACCCGCGGACTGGACCGGACGCTCGTCGGCCACCGCGTCGGGGTGGCGCTGTGTCTCGCTACCGTCTGCTATCTCGCGGCGTACGTGGGCGCCGGGCTGTTCCTGTGACGTGCCCGGAGGTTCAAGTGCGGTAACGGGACCACCCCTCGCCATGATCGGCGTTCCAGTCGACGCGTGGTACGTCTGGCTCGGGCTTTCGCTCGCGAGTATCGCACTGCTAGGTGTCGGCGCGACGCTGCCGACGGCACCGCCACCGGCCGCCGCGGACGCCGCCGACACCGTCGACCGGACGGCGGCGACGGCCCACCCCGCGACGGCCGAACATCCGCTCGACGCGACGGCGGTGCGGGTCGGCCCGCGACGGCTCGGACTTCGGAACGACGCCGGAACGACACACGCGGCGTTCGCGTTCGGACCGGTGACGCCCGCGACGGGGTCGCGCGCGCTCCGGGCCGTCCTCCGCGGCGCCCCGCCGGCAACCCGGTTCGAGTCCGGATCGGCGCTCTGTGACGCCAGCGCTGACGCCCGCGACCGAGCGCCGCGGTGGCGACCGGTCGATGGCCCGCTGATCGCTCGCCACGTCGTCTGGGAGGGATGTGATGTCACGCTCGTCGGCTAGGGGACAGGTCGAGCCGACTGCCGCGCTCGTCGTCCTCCTGGCAGTGTGCGGTGCCGTCTCCACGTACGCGACGGTCCTCAACGGGGCCGGATACGAGGCGGAGCGGAACGTCGCGACACCGACGCTGGACCGCGTCGTCGACCGCCTCGCTGTCGGCGGCGTCGCCGATCCGACGCGACGGCGGCGGGCACAGCGCGCGGGGCCCAGAGGCTACCGGGTCAACGTCACGCTGGCGGCAGCGGGCCGACGCTGGCACGCGGGACCGACGACCCCGGGGCCGACGGCCGGTACCGACACCGCGACGCGCTCCCTCGGCGTCCGACTGGCGCCGGGGCGCGTTCGCCCCGGTCGCGTCCGGGTGGAGGTGTGGTCGTGACCAGCACCGTCCTCGACGGTCTGCTCTGTCTCCTGCTTGTCAGCGCTGCAGTGGTGACCGTCACCACCGCGACGCCGCAGGACCCGGCTGGTGAGGGGCGCGCGCCCGACGTCGCGGCGACGCTGTCGACGACGACGGCGGCAGTGAACTACACGCTCACACCGCGGTTCGAGACGACGAGTGTCGACGTTCCGCGTACGGGCGGGTCCTTCGACCGGACCGCCCACGGGACGCTGGCCGAACTCCTCGCTCGCGCCACCGTCGCTCGAATCACTGCCGACGGCGAGCGTCTCTCGCACGCACGGGACGGGTTCGGGCGGGCGGTCGTTCGAGCGGTCAGAGGAGCCATTCGGGCGAACCACACGCAGATCACCGCCGTCTGGCGACCGTATCCCGCGTCGTCGATTGCGGGTCGTCTCGTCATCGGGAGTCGCCCCCCACCCGACCGGCCGGTCCACGCAGCGACGGTCGACGTGCCGAGCGGGTTCCCGGCACGGGAGCAGTCGATCCGCCGTGCCGCGCGGGACCGTGGTGTCGATGGCGTCGCGGACGCCGTCGCCGACGGACTCGTGGCGGGGCTGTTTCCGCCGACTCGAACCCGAATCGCGGCGAGTAGCGCGTCGCCATCGGCGGCGCTGGTCCGCCATCGGTATCGCCGTGTCGCGAACCGATTCGGAGCGGCGCCACCGACGAGACTCGGGGATGGCGGCGTCGACGCCGCCAACGACCGCCTCGAAGCGGCGGTTTCGGAACGGGTGCAGCGTGATCTACGCGAAACGAACACGTCGGCCACGGCGGCCGCCAACGCGGTCCGTCTCGGTCGCGTCCGAATCGTCGTGAGGACGTGGCCATGACCCGGTTCGCCGAAGATCGACGAGCGCGGGTGCCGTTCGCCCTCGTCGGCGTCCTGTTGCTGGTCGGGGCGTCGACGTTCGGCGCGGCCGTCTCGACGCGCGGGCCGGATCGGGTCGACCGCGACGCGGACACAGCGATGGAGCGGGCGTCCGCGGAGACGACTGCTGCCCTTCGGTCGGCCGTCGGCGAGGCCGCGCGAGAAGCGGCGGCAGAGCCGGTCACGTCACCGGCCGAGACGCCGTACGGACGGTTGTTGAGCGACGACCGGCCGTTTCGGGACGCGTTGCGCCTGCGGATCTATCTGGCCGCCCGCGAGCGCCTGTCGGTGACGCGGTATCGCCGGGGGGACGTGACGGCTGTCGCGTCGCTCCCCGGAGGGACGACGCCGGCCGAACTCCGGCGAGGGATGGAGCGAGTCGAGATTCGAGGCGTCGAGAACGGGACGGCACTCCGGGTGACGGTTCGGAACGTGACCGTGGCCGCACGGGAGGACGGACGGGCCGTCGCCAGCGAGCAACGCGACTGGACGGTGACCGTCTCGACACCGGTACTCGCGCTCCACGACCGCGCGACGGCGTTCGAGACGCGTCTGAACCGCGGACCGCTGGAGGGGCCGGGACTGGGTCGGCGGCTGACCGCCCGGCTCTACCCCGTCGCGTGGGCACGAGGCTGGGGGCAGTATTACGGTGGCCCCATCGCCAACGTCGTCGCGAACCGACACGTGGAAACGTCGACGAACGGTGCCGTCCTCGAGACGCAACGGGCGGTGTTCGGCCGGAGCGACCCTGCCGGTCGACGGGCGATGCGGCGCGCGTATCGTGAGTTCGCCGTGCGCGAGTTCGCTGCCGGGACGCCCGTCGACGGGAGTCAGGCAACGCGTATCCTCCCGCGCCCCAATCGGAACACGACCACGTCGGGCGGCGTGCCACTTCCCGGCCGCCGTGGGACGGATGGAGCGACCCCGGACCGGTCGATAACCGTCGACGTGGGGACACTCTCCGGGCGAGCGCTGGTCGGCCTCCGACGTGACACCGGCCGGCGGAATCGCTCGCTCGACGGCGTCCTCCGCGCGGCCTATCGGGTCGAGACCGAACTTCGGACGACACGGGAGCAGACGTACGACGAGCCCCGACCGGACCCCGACGCGCCAGGCGAGGAGTGGTCGCTCCGACGGACGGACGTGGCGACGGACGCCGAAGTCGATCCGAGCGTCGGATCGACGCCGAGCGTCGGCGCCGAGGAACGCCGGTTCGGCGGATTCGCCAGACACGTGGCGCTCGAACGCGAGGTGACGTGGACGTGGGAACGCGGCAACGACACGCGAACCACGACCGGCGAGTGGACCGAGCGCTACCGCGTCGGCGTGACGATAGTCGGGACGTACGCACCGAACGGGACGGCACCGGACCGGCCGACGCGTCCGCGGTTCGAGCGGGGCGGACCGCTCGATGGCCCGAATCTCGCCGATGTCGCCGCGAAAGCCGAACGACAACTCGTCGAACGGCAAGGCGGTCGGGAAGCGGTCGCCGTCGCCGTCGCCGACGACACCCTCGGCGTCTCCGAACGCGTCGTCTACGGTGACCGTCCGGACGAACTTAGGTCGTGGACGAACACCGACCTGACCGCGTTCCGGAAGCGGCTCGAGACGGTCAACGTCTCGGTTTCGGCGGGGGCGGTCGCAACGTACGCGGAGAACCCGCCAGCGCAACTGGCGACCGAACTCCGCCGTCGTCGGGCGAGCCTGATCGACGCGCCGGCGCGATACCGGGGCGTCGCGGATCGAGCGCGGATCGGTGCCCGAGCGGCCCTGCTCGACGCGACGATCCGGCGGCTAGAGCGGCGCGCAGTGAGTCACAACACGACGCGGGAGGCGTTCGACACGGCGCTCGGAGACGTGGGGCTCGGTTCGTCGCGACAGCTTCGCGAGATTCTCGACCAGCGAGGGACACCGGTGCCGTCGCAGCGGGCAACGCTTCCCGGGTCGCCCCCAGGTGGCGCCGTCGGCGTCGTGCCCGACGGCTCGCCCGCGTATCTCACGGTCGCGTCGGTGAGCCACGACCGCGCGCCGGGCGTGCCGCCCTCGCGGTCGTACCGCCCGCTATCGGCGAAGAACGTCAACCTGTTCGCGGTCCCGTACGGCGACGCGGCGGACACCGTCACGAGTTCAGGAATCGACGGCGCGTCTGGCGTCCGCCTTCGGACGGCGGCGCAGATTCTGGTCGCCTCGGAGTCGATGTCGAACGCATCGGTTCGAGCGGCGCGCCGTCCCCTCCGGGAGTCGGTGTCAGAATCGGTCGACTTGATCCGGTCGCGCACGCGTCGTGTCGTTCGAAACGAGACGACGTTGACGCGGTCCGAAGCGCAGGCCGCGGTCGCCGAGGGGTTCGCACGCTGGGAGGGGCCGGGGCGTCGGGCGCTCGCGGCCAGCAACGGATCGCTCGCGGCAGCCATCGCGGTCGCGGCGGACGAACGAGCGTCCGACGGAAATTCCGGACGGACCGACCGACTGGAGACGGCGCTCGATGCGGCCATCGTCGACGTGCGCCGGACGCCAGCGGCGACGGTCGGAGAGGGACTCGTGCAGGAGGCACTGACGCGGGTGCGGGACCGAGCGGTCGCCCGGGCCGTCTCGACGGCGAAAGCTCGGATCGATCGGAGTCGGGTGAAGAAGCGACTCGGCACGATACCGGCAGGGCTCCCCGTCGCGCCGGTGCCGGGCTACTGGTACGCGACGGTGAACGTCTGGGAGGTGCAGGTTCGGGGCGCGTACGCCCGATTCACGCTCCGGACGAGGCGCGGCACGCCGCCGTCGTCACCGGGGGCGTCGGTCCGATACGTTCGGGACGGATCGACGGTTCGGCTGGACGTGGACGGCGACGGGACACCGGAGCGACTCGGCCGCGACGACCGTGTGGACTTCGAGACGCGAACGGTCGTGGCGGTCGCCGTCCCGCCGTATCGGAGCGGCGTCGGTGACGTGGACGGCAACGCCGACGAACGTTCGGGGACCTGGCCGCGACCGAGATGCACGTCGTGGGAGGCGGAGTCGTGCCCCGATTCGGGTCGAGAGTGAGACTTTTGTCGGCGGGGCGTTCATCGAACGTATGCTCTACGACGCTGCGGACGAACCGGCGACGCTCTCACCTCGACAACTCCACGACGCGTACGAAGCCGAACTGCGAGCGGTGATCGACGTTCACGGGGCCGAGACCGTCGCGGACGAGACGGGACTGTCGACCGAGACGGTCGACGCGCTGGCCGACGGGGAGTCGCCGACGCTGACGCTGATGGAGGCGGCGTCGATCCTCGCAGTCGACTCCAATCTCGACGCCGAGACGATCGTACAGGAAGTACGCGATCACCTGCTGATGGGGATGACGACGGGCGTCCTCGACGTCGATACCATCGCCTCGAACGTCGACCTCGACCTCTCGGGACAGGAAGTCCAGCAAGCTATCGAAGGCCGTATTCGGATGACGCTCGCGGAACTCGCGGCCATCCACACCTACGTCGCCGGGCGGAACGCCCGCTGATCGATCGTGCGGGTTGCCATCCTCGGCTGTGGCTACGTGGGCCTCGAACTCGGCCGACAGTTGACCGCGGCCGGCCACGACGTGATCGGCGTCCGGCGATCGGACGCGGGCCTCGACGCCATCGAGGCCGCGGGCTTCGACGCCGTCCGCGCCGACGCGACTGACGCCGACTCGCTGGCAGCCGTCCCCGACGTGGACTGGCTCGTGTACGCGGCGAGCGCTGGCGGCCGTAGCGTCGACGCGGCGCGGGCGGCGTACGTCGACGGCCTGCGAACCGCGGTCGAAACGTTCAACGCGCGGTCATCACCACCCGATCGGCTCGTCTACACGTCGAGCACCGGCGTCTACGGCGATCACGACGGCGACTGGGTCGACGAGACGACGACGCCAGATCCGGCAACCGACCGTCAGCGCGTCCTGCTGGAGGCGGAACGGGTCGCGCTGGAGGAAGGCAGTCTCGACGGGACGGTCGTCCGGTTCGGCGGCCTCTACGGTCCGGACCGGTACCGACTGGAGTACTACCTCGACAGGCCGGTGACGGAGGGGTATCTCAACTCGATCCACCGCGACGACGCGGCCGGCGTCGTGGCGTACTTGCTGGAGACCGACCGTGCGCGCGACGACGTCGTCCTCGCCGTCGACGACGAGCCCGTCTCGAAGTGGGCGTTCGCGGACTGGCTGGCCGACGAGTGTGGGGTCGCCCATCCGCCGAAGCAGACGGTCGAAGAGCGGGCAGCCGACGGCGACGTGAGCCGACGGGTCCGCGCGAACAAGCGGTGTGCGAACGACTACCTCCACGACCTCGGTTACGACTTCCGCTTTCCGACCGTGTGGGAGGGCTACCGGCCCGCTATCGACGGGTTTCGGTCGAACTGAACCCGCAAATTCGGTCGCTTTACGAGCGACACAATAGGAGAATACTCTTTTCCTTCGACCGAGTCGGGGTGGGTATGTCGGTCGCCGCCGAGCAGTTCGTCCAGCGGGCGGTGGCGTTCGCCCAGTCGCATCCGGAGTTACTGGCGGCGCTGCTCGTCAGTCTGGTCGTGCTGGTCGGAGGTGGGTACGTCCTTCACCAGTTCGCACGTCCGACAGGTGTCCGGTTCGCGTCGGTACTGGCCGAGCACGATCACGTATCGATCCTGACCCATCCCAATCCCGATCCGGATGCGATGGCGGCCGCGATGGGCGTCGCCTCGCTGGCCGAGCAGGTAGACACGGCGGCGACGATCCAGTTCTCGGGGCAGATCCGCCATCAGGAGAATCGAGCGTTCCGCAACGTCCTCGAAGTCGACCTCGACCCGATAGAGCGGGCGGAGGATTTGAAATCACGGCAGGTGATTCTGGTCGATCACAACGAGCCACGAGGGTTCTCGGGGTCCGAGACCGTCCGACCGGTCGCCGTCGTCGACCACCACCCCGGAGAGGGTCGGGGCGAGGAGTTCACCGACGTACGGACCGAGTACGGCGCCTGTTCGAGCATGATCGCGGAGTACTTCGAGGATCTCGACGCCACGCCGGTCCCACCGGAAAGCCACGAGAGCGAGATCGATTCGACGTACGTCGTCCCCTCGAAAGTCGCGACGGGACTCTTTTTCGGCATTCTCACCGACACGGACCGACTCACGGTGGGGATCGATCCTGCGGACTTCGCCGCGAGCGGCTACCTCGCACCAGGTGTCGACGAGGGGCTGCTCGACCGGATCGCCAACCCGCAAGTGAGCGCCGAGACGCTGGAGATCAAAGCGACGGCCATCCGCGAGCGACAGATCGAAGGCGCGTTCGCGATCAGCGACGTGGGCAAGGTGTCGAACGTGGACGCGATTCCACAGGCGGTCGACGAACTCATCCTGCTCGAAGGCGTCACGGCCGCCGTCGTCTACGGCACCCGTGACGGGATGCTCTACCTCTCCGGGCGCTCCCGCGACGACCGCGTCCACATGGGCCGCGCGATCGAATCCGCACTGGAAGACGTGCCGGACGCGAGCGGCGGCGGCCACGCCCACATGGGCGGCGGGCAGATCCCGCTCGACGACAACGACTTCGTCTGGCCCGCACGGCAGACCTCCCTCACCGACCGACTCTGGCGGGCGCTCGAAGGCGACCTGTAGCGGCCGCGACGGGAACCGCCGACAAAGTCCTATACCGCCGACCCGCGTAGCCAACGTATGGCGACCACTCGCGCCACGTGGGCGTACCGGGACCGCTTCGGCGACGGCTTCGGGCGTACCTACTTCCGGCGGTTCGGCCCCGGTGTCGTCTCCAGCATCGGCCTCGGAACCTATCTCGGCGACCCGACCGACGCCGTCGACGACGACTACGAACGCGCGCTGATCGCTGGCTTCGAAGGCGGCTGTAACGTCGTCGACACCGCGGTCAACTACCGGTGCGGGCGGAGCGAGCGGGTCGTCGGCCGAGCGATCGAGCGGGCGGACGTGGACCGCGAGGCCGTCGTCGTCGCCACCAAGGGCGGCTTCCTGCCGTTCGATGGCGAACGCCCCGCCGACCCCACCGACTACATCCGCGAGCAGTTCGTCGACGGCGGCCCCGTCGACCCGACGGACCTCGCCGCTGACTACCACTGCATCGCGCCCGACGCCATCGAGGCACTGCTCGACCGCTCGCTCGACGCGCTCGGCCTAGAGACGATCGACTGCTACTACGTCCACAACCCCGAGACACAGCTTCGGGCGCGGTCGCGCGAAGACGTGTACGACCAGCTCGAAGCGACGTTCGAGCGCCTGGAACGGCGAGTCGCCGCGGGCGACATCGGCCGGTACGGCGTGGCGACGTGGCAGGCGTTTCGCGTCCCACCCGAAGCCGACGCGCACCTGTCGCTCCCGGAAGTCGCCGCACGCGCGCGATCGGCGGCGGCGACGGTCGGCCGCGCGGAGACGGGGTTCGAGGCGATCCAACTCCCGTTCAACGTCCACATGGCCGACGCGTTCACCGCGGAGGTCCACGAGTTCGAGGGCGAGTATCGGTCGGCGCTGTCGGTCGCGCAGACGCTCGATCTGGACGTGTTCACGAGCGCCAGCCTCGCACAGGGTGACTTGCTAACCGGTCTGCCGGCGGCTGTCGACGCCGAGCTGTCGGGAGACACCCCCGCCCAGCGAGCGATCAACTTCGCACGGAGCGCGCCGGCAGTCACGTGCGCACTGGTCGGGGCGAGTGATCCCGACCACGTCGCGGAGGACGTTGCGGCGGGGACGTTCGACCCGCTCGGTGCCCGAGCCTTCGACGCCGTCTTTACCTGAGGTCCTTCCACTCCCGGCCACACTCGGGACAGATCCGAAGCGAGAAGACTTCGTCGGGGTCGTCCCGCTTTTTCAACACCTTCTCACACTCCGCGCAGGTGAGTCGCTCGTAGGTGTCCTTGACGAGTTCGCCATCACGGAGCCCCTTCCGCGTCGATTTCATACCCCAACCTTGGGCGTCCCTGTTTAAAAAACGGACCGGCCGATACGGAGCGTCGTAAGTCAGTTCCGGCAGTCGCCGACCACCGGTACCCAGTTACGACGATCCGTAGACCACCTCGGCATCCTCGGGCTTTTGTCCTCCCCGTACACAGGGAAACGTGATGGAGTACGTCCAGGAACGCGTGACGACGCTCCACGATCTGACCGATCCGACGCCGACGGCGCCGATCGACCGGGCGGCGGTCGTCGTCCCCATGACCGAACGGGAGTACGCCGGGCTGGCGCCGGATCGCGTCCTCTCGGAACTCGAACGCGTCGATCCGGGCGAGGTCGTCGTCCCGCTCCGGGCCGCCCCCGAGCGCGTCGGCCCCTTCTACGACTGGCTCGACGACTTCGATCTCTCATTGACCGTCCTCTGGTGTAACGGGCCTCGCCTGGAGGCCCTCCTCG
Source organism: Haloplanus aerogenes (assembly GCF_003856835.1). Taxonomy (NCBI): domain Archaea; kingdom Methanobacteriati; phylum Methanobacteriota; class Halobacteria; order Halobacteriales; family Haloferacaceae; genus Haloplanus; species Haloplanus aerogenes. The sequence continues at coordinate 1,195,459 of NZ_CP034145.1, read as the reverse complement.
ACGACCACGGACTCGACGGCGAGTTCGGGAAGGGCCGCGACGTGTGGCTCGGCCTCGGGCAGGCACTCGACCGGGAGTACGTCGTCGTCCACGACGCCGACACCAAGACCTACTCCCGTGCCGACGTGCCGCGTCTCCTCTACCCCCTCGCCCACGGCTACGACTTCTCGAAGGGGTACTACGCCCGGGTGGAAAACGACCGTCTCTACGGTCGCCTGTTCCGGCTGTTTTTCGTCCCGCTGGTTCGTGCACTGAGCGAGCGGGGGGACGCGTCCATCCTCCGCTATCTGGAGTCGTTCCGCTACGCGCTCGCCGGCGAGTTCGCGGCGACGACGACGCTAGCCGAGCAGTTCCGCCCGCAACGCTCCTGGGGACTGGAGATCGGGACCCTCGGCGACGCCTTCGACGACGCCGGCTTCGACGGGAGCGCACAGGTCGATCTGGGGACGTACGAACACGACCACCGGTCGGTGAACGGGCCGACCGGCCTCTCCGATATGAGCCGGCACGTCGGCTCGGCGCTGTTCCGGGTCGTCGAGGAGGGTGGCGTCGACCCGGACTACGACACGCTTCCCGACCGATACCAGGCGGCGGCGCGTTCGCTCGTTCGGAGCTACGAACTCGACGCCGGATTCAACGGACTCACGTACGACCGCGGGGACGAACTCGACCAGATCGAGGCGTACGTCGACGCCATCGAACCGCCGGGGACGGACCGACGGCTGCCGCCGTGGACCGACGCGCCGCTCTCGCCGGCGCGCATCGCGGCGGCCGCCGCCGAGGATCTGGAGGCGGCCCGATGAGCATCCCCACCGCAACCGGCGACGAACTCGCGGGCGTCGTCGACCTCTTCGGCGCACTGACCCGCGCCGAACTCGAAGCGGCGCTCGGCGAACTCGCGTTCAAACGTGGCGAGGAGGTCGACGAGGACGCTATCGACGCCGCCGTCGACGCCGCTATCGACGATTACTACCTCGTCGCCGTCGAGCGCGACGACGAGACGCTCCTCGCGCCGGGCCCGGTGGCGTTCCCGACCCTCCCCGACGGCGCCGATGACCTCCCGCACATCATGGACGCCCCGAACCGCGACGTCGACGACGAGGGTGTCGTCGAGGCGACGGAGCGTCGCCTGCGCGCCGACGCCGCTCGGGCCGTCGACGCCGACGACACCGACCGGATCGAGCACCTACTCGACGTGAGCTACGATCTCGAAACGTGGGGCGCGACGGACGTGAGCGACGTTCGGGGACGACTCGACGACGCGCTCGAAAACCGCAACTGAAACCACCCCCCGGCTCGTAGGTGGGGTAACGTCCGCCCCGTATCGGGGCACCCAATCACACATGCGCATGGATCTGTCGGCGGTCGCGCGCCACACGCCACGGAGCATCGACGACGCCGAGCGCGAAGCGGCGGTCGTCGCGCCCGTCGTCGACCGTGGCGATGGCGACGCCCTCCTCTTTACGAAGCGCGCGGACCACCTCGGCCAGCACCCGGGACAGATGAGTTTCCCGGGCGGCGGCCGCGAACCCAGCGACGGGGATCTGGAGGCGACGGCACGACGCGAGGCCGACGAGGAAATCGGGCTGCGACCGGAGGAAATCGACATCGTCGGCCGCCTCGACGACATCCCGACGGTCAGTGACTACAGCGTCCGGCCCTTCGTCTCGCGCGTCCCCGACCGCGAGTACGTCCCCGACGAGCGCGAGGTGGCCGAAATAGCCATGCTCCCGGTCGAGGAGTTGACCGACCTCGACAACTACGAATCCGAACGCCGCGATCACCACTACTACGGCGAGATCAGACTCCACTTCTTCCGCGTCGGCGGCTACACCGTCTGGGGCGCGACCGGGCGGATGCTCGTCCAGTTGCTCGAACTCACGACCGACTGGGAGATGCCGCCAGAAGTGGATCGGGTAGTCGATCCGGACGCCGATTTCCCTGTTTAATAGTCGCTCAGTACGTTCCCGGACGACGTGCCCGTCCGACTACTCCGACTCGTCCGGTTCGTCCTCGGTTTCGGCTGCCGGCTCTTCCTCGCGCACCTCGACGTCCGTTCCGCCCGCCCGCTTCGGCACCTCGATTCGGAGCGTCCCGTTGTCGCTCAGGGTGGCCGACGCCTCGCCAGCGTCCACGTCGGCGTCCGGCGGGAGGCGCGCGCGGCCGTCGAGCGAGAGCCCGCGACCCGGGAACCGCATCTCGAAGCCCTCGTGGAAGTCGCGGAAGCGGTCGAGTCGCACCTGCACCTCGCCCTCGACGTAGCGCACCTGCACGTCGCTTCGGGTGACGCCCGGCGCGTCGAAGACGACGAGATACGCGTCGTCGGATTCGAGTACGTCGTACGGGAGGGGTTTGCGCTCCTGCACCTTGCCGACACCGCGGCCGACCCGCTCCAGTACCGCGTTGGCCGCCGACTTGCCGAACTCCTTGAAGTCGGTCATAGTTCGATCTCTTCGAGACAGTCGGTCCCGCCACAGAGCGGACAGGAGAGGTCGCCGACCGTGTGGTCGTCGGCGATATCGTACGTGTAGTGGTTCTCGAACATGTCGAGTTCACAGTCGGGGCTCGTGCATTTGATCTCCTTCGTCGCGGGCATAGTCGAGGATAGTGCTGCGACCGGCATAAGTGGCGTGGAGGCGGTGACGTGTAGTGTTCAGAGAAGCCAGCGAAACTGAGAACACCTCGAAATCCCCCGGCGTCCCCAGACCCCGGAGGCTTCTGGTTGGCTCACGAGAGCGGAGCTCTCGTGAACGTCCGGGCACGCCGAGACACCGACCCCTTTCAGTCCTGCCCGCTTCGGCAGGCCAATCGGCCGCCGCCGGGCGGGGCTTTCAAGGTGGTCTCAGTTTCGCTGGCTTGTCTAAACACTACCGTGTTGACCTACAGAAAAACCATTAGTGTAGGGCACATATCACGTCATATGACCGAAGAGCTACCTGCGAATTTGAGTGAGATCACTAGTATGGAACTGTCGGAGTATATGACTCTCCCACCAGAAGAATTAAAAAAATATGTTCTAATACACGGTCAGAAAGTTGAAGATATTTTATCAGATTCTGGAGAGAGAAACACGTACGATATGCTTATTTGTTCAAAAGCACTGGAAAAGCAGGCAGATTTATTACTTTCACTTGGATCAAGATTAGCGGCACAATTGGAACCTAACCAAGCAGCAGAAGCATTATCTGATGCGGAAGAATTCTATAGAGACTCACTAGCACACATTAATGAGTTGCTTGATGTAATATCAACAGGAGATTCTAACAAAGATCTCCATATCAATCAAGTATTAGAAGACGTAGATAATATAGAAGGTTTTGTTGAAGAAAAGAAAGATATATTGGAAGAATTTGCGTTAGAATCGGAGAAATTAAAATTTATGCAAAAAGGAGAACTTAGTTTAGCCAGAGGAGCTACTGAACAAGCAGTCAAGCAAATCGAGAACGCAATAGACTCTTGTGAAAAACAGACCCAACTTTGCGACGACGACGAGCAAAATTTGTTGATGGGTTGGAAACAAATAGCATTGGGAATCGATAATTTAAAGAAACGAGATGCAGCTGATGCTGCGAATCATTTTAGCAAGGCATATGCAATGTTTCCTGAGGGAGATCGGGATATCGGCAGCTACGACGACAAATTCTTTTTTGAACTTGCAAAATTTTACCATTATCTCGCGCAAGGAATCTATTATTCAAAGAACACGAATGATTCACTTGCCGTTGACGAATTTGATAAAGCAATAGAGAGAGCGAAAAAGATAGAAGATAACATGCAGCATATGTTTGATAATGATGATAAAGAACTTATTGGACAAGATATTAAGAAATCTTATAAAAATCTTATTAGAAGTTTAGAAAATTATGCCTATTCGAGGCAAATCGTCTCTACTGGCAAAATTCATCTGCGCAACGATGAATTTAATAAAGCTATCGACAAGTTTGAAGAGGCTAAACTAAAATTGGAAAATGCTGCGGATAATATTTCTGAAGCGGATATTTCGGTGTTCCCGGATTATGGCGATATGATGCGAAATTATGCCCGTGAAACGATTCCAGAATTGATTAGAACTGCTAAAGAATCAAAAAGAAAATACGAAGAATTAAACGAATTAAAAAATGAGCACGAAAAACTTCGAAAAGAGATGCTCGGTATTGGAGAGGGGACTAGTATCGAAATAGAAAACGTAGTTGAAGCAACCTCAATGGCTAAGGCGAGTGCTAAATTTGTCAACCAAATTAGGCCAGTCATTTTGGATAATGTCCAAATTCTACGCGACTCAATTGAAGACTCAGAACTACCCGACGAAGACAAGGAGGAATTGATGAGAAAAATCAAAGCAGTTGAAAATTCGTCAGAAGAACCGGTGGGTTTCCTAGATAAGGTGAAAGAACTCGGAGGTACCTCTAGTGGAATATTAGATAAATATGACAGGGAAATAAATAATGCTGCCAATTTGTCTTCACTATTACAATTTTTTTCCTTATTTGCTTCAGAAGCGCCGAAATTCATCTGACATATCACCTTTATTTGACACTAATTAGATCTTAACTCGCACATCTCAAAATCATAAGCCAGTCAGGGGAGAGAGGATTATCGAATACAGTATTCCTAAGCTGATATTTAATTCTTTTTGGCTGGGGTACGGACACGGTTTTACGCGTCGACCGCGAACGCAGGCGTATGAACGACCCCGCCGATCTCACGGTTACCATCGTCGACGGCTACGTCGACGAACCCGCACACTTCGGGGTCCCGCCGTACGTCTCGACGTACCCTCGCTTCACCGCCGGCGCACTGGTCGACGCCGGCGTTGCCGAGTCGCGGATCGCGTATCACACCATCGACGAACTCCGCGACGACCGGTCGAAGTGGGGCGACGTGGCCGACCCCGACCTCCTGATCTACCTCGGCGGCATGACCGTCCCCGGAAAGTACGTGGGCGGCACGCCCGCCGAACCCGACGAGGTGCGGGAGTTGGCGTGGACCGCGGACGGCACGACGCTCATGGGCGGCCCCGTCCGCTTCGGCGTCGGCGAGGAGAACGCTGGCGCGCAGGACATGGAGCGCAAGGACCTCGATTACGACTTCGTGGCCAAGGGGGACGTGGAGGCGGCGGCCCACGACCTCGTAGCGAGTGGCTTGGAGGGGTTCGGCGACCGCATGCGCGACAACGAGGAACTCGACCGCTGGGCCGCGAAAGGCGCCTTCATCGTCGAGGACCACCCCAACCACCCCGACTACCTGATCGCCGAACTCGAAACCTCGCGGGGCTGTGCCTACCGGTGTTCGTTCTGCACCGAACCGCTGTACGGCAACCCGGCTTTCCGCTCGGCCGAGTCGGTCGTCCGCGAAGTCGAGGCACTCTACGACCGGGGCGTTCGTCACTTCCGGCTGGGCCGACAGGCCGACATCCTCGCCTTCGGCGGCGACGGCGAGGCACCCAACCCGGACGCCCTCCGCCGCCTGTACGGCGGCATCCGCGAGGTGGCGCCCGATCTGGGGACGTTCCACCTCGACAACATGAACCCCGTCACCATCGTCGACTATCCGGAGAAATCCCGCGAGGCCATCCGGATCATCGCCGAACACAACACGGCGGGCGACACCGCCGCCTTCGGCCTCGAATCCGCCGACCCGGTCGTGCAGGAGGAGAACAACCTGCTCGTCACGGCCGACGAGTGTCTGGAAGCGGTGCGCGTCGTCAACGAGGAGGCGGGGTGGCGGCCGGGCGACGATCCGGCCGACGCCCCGACGACCGGCGACGGTGCCGCGAACCGCCTCCCGAAACTCCTCCCCGGCATCAACCTCGTCCACGGCCTCGCCGGAGAGCGCGAGGAGACGTTCGACCACAACAAGCGCTTCCTCCAGCGCGTGTACGACGAGGGGCTGATGCTCCGCCGGATCAACATCCGGCAGGTGATGGCCTTCGCGGGGACGGAGATGAGCGACACCGGCGCCGACATCGCCCGCGACCACAAGAAGCAGTTCAAGCGGTACAAACGCGAGGTGCGCGAGGAAATCGACCAGCCGATGCTCCGCCGGGTCGCCCCGCCGGGGACCGTGCTACCGAACGTGCATCTGGAGTACCACGAGGGCGGGAAGACCTTCGGCCGACAGCTAGGAACGTACCCCCTACTGGTCGCCGTGCCCGGCAAACGAGAACTGGGAACCACGATGGACGTGGCGATCGTCGATCACGGCTATCGCTCGGTGACGGGCGTCCCGCACCCACTCGACCTGAACGCGGCGTCGATGGACGAACTCACCACGCTCCCGGGCGTGGGCCGGTCGACGGCCGGCGACATCGTCGTGAATCGGCCCTACACCTCACTGGGTGAGGTGGAGGTCGACGCCGATCTGTCCCGGTTCGCGGCGGTCGAGTCGATGGGGTCGGCCGACTAGGCGACGTACTCCGAGAGCTGGACGAAGTACCAGCGGTCCCGGTAGTTGGCGTAGTCGACGCGTTCGCCGTCGTCGTCGAAGTCGGTGCCCCCGAGCATCGACTGCAGGTCCGCGTAGGCGTCGGTGTACGGCGCGCACTCGTCGTAGCCCTCGTCGATGGCCGTCTCGATGATCTCGCGTTGCTCGGCGGAGAGGACACGCTCGTCGAGGTCGATCCCGTAGCGGTCGTAGACGATGGCGGCGAGTTCGCTCGCGGACGTGGCGACGCTCTCCACGTCGACTCGACGGGTTTCGACCACCGCGTCCCGCGTCTCGACGAGCTGGAACCGGAAGTCGTGTGCACCGATCCGGATCACGTCGTAGGCCGGGTCCGGGGCGAGTTCGGAGCGAGCCTGCGTCTCGTCGTCGGGGAAGACGAGCGTGCCGCCGATGCTGATGGCGCGGGCGCGTTCGAACTTCTCCATCTCGCGACTGTTCGGGTAGCCGAGGAGCGCGAACAGCGCCAGACGGTCGATTTCCCGCAGGTCGTCGAAGGCGACGGCACGACCGCTCGTGTCCACGTCGGGGCCGGCGTCGAGTTTGACCCCATAGCCGATGCGATCGACGGTCGTGACGAGCGGTGTCTCGACGGCGTAGTACGTCCCGTCGCTGGCGAAGTACGTCGAACTGGTGAACGGCTCAGAGGCCGACTCCGGCAGCCACATCGTCGGTTCGTCGCCGTCGAGGGCGGCCGCGATAGCCTCGCGTTCGGGCGGGGAGAGCGTGTCGATCCGATCACTGGCACCCTCGGCGGTGTCCGCGTCGGTCGTGGGGCGCAAGCGGAGCGAGGCACCACGAGGGCAGTCGCTACCGAATCCGAACGCTGGGCCGAGACAGCCAGCCGTCGCGGCCGTCAGGCCGAGGGAGAGGAGGGCACGGCGGCGCATAGCGGGTGTTCACGTACCCGTCGGCATAGGTCTTGGGCGGGAGGACGGAACGGCACGCGTCGTCAGAAGTCTTCGTCGATGATCTCACCGACCGCGAAGTTGGATTTGACTTCGGTAATCTCGATTTTGACGCGCTCGCCGATTTCGGCGCCGGGGACGATGATGACGTAGCCGCGCTCGACGCGGGCGATGCCGTCGCCCTGTTTGCCGATATCTTCGATCTCGACGTACCGAATCTCACCGACCTCGACGGGTGGCTGAGGCTCGGACGTGGGCGTCTCGGACTCGACCGTCTCCTCCGTCTCCGCCCGCTCCCGGGAGATGAGTGCGACCCGGTACGTTTCGTCGGGATCGACCGACCCCGTCTCGATCTCTCGCTGGGGTACCTCGATCACGTACGATCCGTCCTCCGACCGCACACGCGCGCTGAACAGACACAACAGGTTATCTGAGATCTCCACAGTGTAAACCTCCATGCCAACCTGTGTCGGGATGGTTAAAGGTGTATCGCCGTCAATGCGGCGCTCCGTCGCGGGTTTTCGGTCCCTCGGAGTCGTAGACGACTACCTCACCCGCCTCGCGCTCGACCGGCCGGTACGAATCGCGGACGCCGATGGCTTCCTCTAGCTCCCTGATCGCTCGCTCTTTGAGCGCCCGGGCCAGTTCCTCGGCATCCTCGCGGGCGATGTCGCGGCCGAGACCCTCACATTCGTGGGCGCGGACCATCCCCGCCTCGTCCACCGCCTCGCCCATCGGCTGGCTCGTCCCTCCGAGCGCGACGCTGAAGGGGTAGGTCTCACAGATCAGCGGCCGGTCCTCGTGGACGGTACACCGCCCCTGGCCCTCCGACTCTTCGTAAAACGTGCAGTCGCCGCAAGCGTCCGTCTGGAGCGCCCACTCGAACGTCTCGCCCTCCAGGCCGTCCGGTCCCTCGGAGAGGCCGTAGGGCATGGGCCGGGCCACGTCACGCCAGTCGTAATCGTCGTCCGTCGCCGCCTGCAACTCGCGCACCTCGTCGGGGAACACCGTGGCCGTGTGCGGATCGTCTCCCTCGCTTTTGCAACACGCGCCGCATCGCGTACACTCGAAGCCGATGGACTCGATGGCGTCGGCCAACTCGCTCACCTCCAACTCCCGCGCCCGGTCGAGTTCGGCTTCGAGCGACTCCATACCGGGCGTGGACGGAGAGCGGACAAAAGACCGTCGCTGGGGGGCTACGCCACTCCGACCTGTCCCGTCTCCCGGTCGAACCGGACCCGCCCCTCGGCGGCGAGTTTGTCGAGGTGGGCGCGCACCGTCGCCGCCGCGAGGTCACGCACGCCGGTCAGATCCTGATCGTACGCGGCGTCGAGAACGGCGTCGACGGAGTCGGCGCCCGCCCGCACCGCGCGTTCGATCCGGCGCTCCCGGTCGAGACGGTGATCGTAGAGCCGACGCAGGGTTGCCCGCGGGTCGTCGATGGTCGGGCCGTGCCCCGGAAACAGGCGCGGTGGGTCGCGAGCGAGGAGGCGACGAAGGGCGACGAGGTACGCGCGCATGTCACCCTCCGGTGCGGCGACGGCGACGCTCCCCGACGCGCGAGCGAGGTCACCAGAGACGATACCCCCGGCCGTCTCGAACGCGACGTGGTCCGGCGCGTGACCGGGCGTGTCGAGGACGGTCAGATCACCTACTCGCTCACCCTCGACGAAGGTGCGGTCGGGGACGACGCCGGTGGCGGCCTCGAATCGTGCTTCGCGGCCACGGCGCGCGTGGACGGTCGCCCCCGTCTCGGCGGCGTAGTGAGCGACGGCGGCGACGTGGTCCGGGTGGGCGTGGGTGATGGCGATGTGATCCACTCTCCGCTCCGCAACGGCGGCGTCGAGGGTGTCGGTGCGGGCGGCAGGGTCGATCAGGACCGTGCCCGCGAGGTAGGCGTTGGTCTCTCCGCCGGCGGTCGTCTCGGTCGGGACCGGAATCCGCTTCACTGTCATGAGGCCCGTTGTAAGTCAGTTCCACCGGTTCGCCGGGACGGGGCGGCGAACCGGCGGGAAACAGTTACAACGGCCCTCACTTCTCGATGATACTCTCCTCGACCGCCTCGCCGAAGTGCCGGGCCACGTCCTCGTAGTAGACGAGCATCTCGTCGCCGGCTTCCAGATCCGTGACGGCGGTCCGGCCCTCGCGGGTGTGGACCTTGATCGTCTCGGCGTTCTGGAGGAGCGTTTCGATGCGGTCGACGCCCTCCTCCGTCTCGACTTCGGCCTGGACGCGGAACATGGGCCGTTTCTCGATCTTGACGCGGCCGACGACCGTCTCGCGGGTGTTGCCGTCGGTGTCGACCACCTGCACCTCGTCGCCGCTCTGGAGCTCCGAGAGGTACGTCGTCCCGCCGCCGGGCGTCCGGGCGTAGGCGTGGACGGCGCCGGCGTTCACCCGGAAGGGCCGGGAGGCGACGTACGGCGACTCCGCTGTCTCGGCGTGGACGAAAAAGAGCCCGCGTGACATCGACCCGACGAGCATCCCCTCGTCGTGTTCCATGAGCGATCCGGTGTCGACACAGACCCGGTCGGCCATGCCCGTTCGCTCCACTTTCGTCACCTCGGCGTACTGCAGGTCGAGGTGTTCGCGTTCGGCGGCGTCGCGCACCTCGCAGGTCGACCGAATCTCGTCCGGGTCGCCGGAATCGAGGAGGACACCGTCGGCGCCGAGTTCCAGCGTCTCGAAGGCGGTCTGGGCCTCTTCGGCGCTCGTGACGCCGGCGATCAGGTCCGTCTCCTCCCCGATGCGCGCGATGAGGTTTTCGAGGGGGATGATCGTCCAGTCCTCGCCGACGACGATGGTGTACTCGGCGTCTTTCGCGGCCGCCTCGGCGAAGGCTTCGTAATCCTCGCTGAAGATGCGAACGTAGGCGCCCTGCGCCCGGTCGTCGTCGCGGCGGAGCGTCGAGAGGTCGGCAGAGCCGGAGAAGTCGGGCGGGAGGTCGACCGTGCCGTCACCTTCCCCATTTTTGCCGACGATGTAGGCGTCGGCGTCCGGTCGCTCGGGTTCGGCGTCCTCGACGAGATCCGCGTCCGTCCGGAACGCCGCCACGTTCACGTCACCGAGTTCGCGCACCTGTGCCACGTCGGCCTCGTCGACAAGTACCCAGTCGACACCGGCTTCGAGGCCGGCCGTGATACGCTCCTTCCGCGTCTCCCAGTCGCCGACGTCCCCGTCGGCCTTCAGCCACACGCTCCGTGTCATTACCGGGAACTCGGGACGCCGTGGCTTCAACGTGGCGGATAGCGGGTCGGGTTAGGCTTCGAGCAGACCGCCGCGCTGCAGCGCCTCGTCGACGCCCGCGTCGTCGTGGATGATCGCGGAGATGGCGCGCGTGATGGCGCCGGGGTCGTCGTGCTGGAAGATGGAGCGACCCATGGAGACGCCGGCGGCGCCGCCGTCCATCGCGCCGCGGACCATCCGCACCGTCTGCCGATCCGTCCCGCGACTCCCGCCGGCGATGACGACGGGCAGACGAGTCCCCTCACAGACGGGGGTGAAGCTCTCGCCGTCGCCGCTGTAGCCCGTCTTCACCACGTCGGCGCCGAGTTCCTCGGCGAGGCGGACGGCGTGAGCGAGGGCCTCGGGGTCGTCCTCGTCGATGCCCGGGCCGCGGGCGTAGGCCATCGCGAGCGTCGGCAGGCCGAGTTCCTCGGCGCGTTCGGTGACGCGAGCGAGGTCGGTCATCTGCTCGGGTTCGTACTCCGAGCCGACGTTGATGTGGAAGGAGACGGCGTCGGCGCCGGCGCGGAGGGCGGCCTCGACCGTTCCGGTCCGGCGTTTGTCGTCCTCGTCCGGACCGATGTTCGTCGAGCCGTTGAGGTGGACGATGTAGCCCGCGCCGTTCTTGTTGTCGTGGACGCGCGGCGCGACGCCCTTCTGCGTGAGGACGGCGTCCGCGCCGCCGTCGGTGATGGCGTCGATCGTCGATTCGATGTCGACCAGCCCCTTCACCGGCCCCATGGTGACGCCGTGGTCCATGGGGACGATGAGGAAGCGGTCGTCCGTGGAGATGCGCTGAAGGCGTGCGCGTGTTCCCGTATTCATGTGTTACCCTGTACCAGTGGCGCTTATGTACGTTCCGGATGCGGCTGTTCGTCCGACGGTGCCCCCCGGAGTGCGCCCTCCTTGAGTTCCCGGGCCTTCGACTCCAGACGATTGGCGACCGTCACCGGCGGATCGCCGCGTTCGACGCCCTGCGCGACGATATCGACCAGCGCGGAGCCGACGATGACACCGTCAGCGCCCGCCTCGATCACTCGCTGGGCGTGGTCGCCCGACGAGATGCCGAAGCCGACCGCCTTGGGAACGTCCCACTCGGCGATCCGTTCGAGGCTCGCGTCGGTCTGATCCGAGAGGTCGGTCCGCGCGCCGGTCGTCCCGAGTCGCGCCTGCACGTAGACGTAGCCCGACACCTGCGACATGATGCGCTCCAGGCGCTCCCCTTTCGTCGTCGGCGCGACGATGAAGATGAGTTCGCAGTCGTGAGCATCGCACGCCTCGCGCAACGGGTCGGCTTCCTCGGCCGGCAGGTCGGGGACGACGAAGCCGTCGATGCCCACCTCCGCGGCGCGGCGGACGAACGCCTCCGGCCCCCGTTCCTCGTCGTCGCCGAACTGGTAGATGAGGTTGTAGTAGGTCATGCAGACGAGCGGGACGTCCACGTCGAGGTCCTCGACGAACTCGAAAAAGCGCGTGGGCGTCATGCCGCCCTCCAGCGACCGGACGATGGCGCTCTGGATGGTCGGCCCCTCCGCGATAGGTTCGGAGAAGGGCAGACCGAGTTCGATCACGTCCGCGCCGCCGCGTTCGAGCGCCTCCACGTACGACAGCGACGCCTCGTAGTTGGGGTCGCCGGCGGCGAGATAGGGGATGAAGGCCGGACCGTCTTCGAACGCCGCCGAGATACGGCTCACTGGAATCCCCCCGTCGCCGCGAAGGTGTCGATGTCGGGGGCGTTCTCGATGTCGCGGTTGTGGGTCTCCTCCAGAACCGTCTCCAGGTCCTTGTCGCCGCGCCCGGAGACGTTGAGGAGGACCACGTCACCGAGTTCGTCGTGGTGTGCCTCGACGTAGGCGACGGCGTGTGCGGATTCGAGGGCAGGGATCACGCCCTCCAGTTGGGAGAGACGGTGGAACCCCTCCAGCGCCCGGTCGTCGTCGACGTTGACAGCCGTGACGCGCCCGCGGTCGGTCAGATCCGCGAGTTCGGGGCCGACGCCGGCGTAGTCGAGGCCGGCGGAGACGCTGTGGGACTCCATGATCTGCCCGTCGCGGTCCTGCAATACACGCGTCCGCGACCCGTGGAGGACGCCCTCCGTCCCCGTCGATAGCGTCGCGGAGTTGGGCGCGACGCCTTCCTCCTCGTTTACCTCCAGACTGCTGCCACCGGCCTCGACGGCGTAGAGGCCCACGTCCTCGTCGTCGACGAACTCCGCGAAGACGCCCATGGTGTTCGATCCGCCGCCGGCACAGGTGACGACGGAGTCGGGAAGTTGGCCCGCCTTCTCTCGGATCTGTTCGCGTGCCTCCTCCGAAATCACTCGCTGGAAGTCCCGCACCATCGCCGGGAACGGGTGGGGGCCGACGACCGAGCCGATGACGTAGTGGGTGTCCTCGACGTTGGTCGCCCAGTCGCGCATCGTCTCGCTGATGGCCTCCTTCAGCGTGCCGCGGCCCACGGTCACGGGGTTCACCTCGGCGCCGTTGAGGCGCATCCGGAACACGTTGGGGCGCTGGCGGTTGATGTCACGCCGGCCCATGTACACTTCGCAGGGCATGCCGAGGTGGGCACACGCCATCGCTGTCGCCGTGCCGTGCTGCCCGGCGCCCGTCTCCGCGATGATGCGCTCTTTCCCCATATACTTCGCCAGGAGGACCTGCCCGAGCGCGTTGTTCAGCTTGTGTGCGCCGCCGTGGAGCAGGTCCTCGCGCTTGAGATACACGTCACAGTCGTAGCGATCCGAGAGCCGCTTGGCGTGCTGGAGGGGCGTCGGGCGCCCGCCGAAATCCGCCAGCCGCTCACGGAAGTCGTCCATGAAGCCGTCCTCGTTGTTCAGGACGTACCGCTCGTACGCGTCCTCCAGTTCCTCGATTGCGGGCATCAACGCCTCGGGAACGTACTGTCCACCGTACTCGCCGAATTTGCCTGTTTCGGAGCTCATGCTGTCGTAAATCGCCGCACGTTCTCGGTTACGTCACCGTCCATGATCGCACTGCCGATGAGGAGGGCGTCGGCGCCCGCCTCGCGCATCCGCCGCACGTCCGCGGCCGACCCGATCCCGCTCTCCGCGATCAGCGTCACGTCGTCGGGGACGTGGGGCGCGATGGTCTCGAAGGTGTCGAGGTCGACTTCGAGTTGCGCCAGATCGCGGTTGTTGACGCCGATCAGGTCCGCCCCCGCCTCGAGCGCCCGGTCGAGTTCCTCGCGGGTGTGCACCTCGACGAGCGGCTGGAAGCCGCGCTCCTCGGCCGCGGTGACGAGAGCGTCGAGGTCGTCCACGAACCGCGCGATCAACAGGATCAGGTCCGACGCCACGAGGTCGAGTTGGGACTCCTGTACGATAAAGTCCTTGCGCAGAACGGGCACGTCGACGGCCTCCCGGATCCGCGCCAGCGACTCGGGCGTCCCCCCAAAGTGGTCGGGTTCGGTCAACACCGAAATCGCCGTCGCGCCGCCGTCGACCATCGCTCGTGCGAGGTCGACCGGTTCGTCGTCGCGCCGCCCATCGGTCGTGGGGCTGGTCGGCTTCACCTCCGCGATCACCGGCACCCGCCCCTCCGCCTCCGCGTCCGCGACGGCGGCCGGGAACGACCGGGCGTCGACCGACAGGCGTTCCTCGCCACCGGCCCGGTCCCGGGCGGCCGCCAGTATCGAGCGCACCGCGGGCGCCAGTTCTTCACCATTAGCGTCCATCATTGTACACTAACGGACTGATTTGCACATAAGCCTTGCGTCCCACTTTTGGGTGGACCGCGCCACCGCTTACGTATGGAAGGCATCTACGCACGCGAGTCGCCGACGCTCGGCCGGGCCGTACAGATCGGCGTCGTGGCCGACCGCGTCATCAGCGTCTCCTTTCCCGAGGAGCCGCCGGCCGACGCCGAGTCCGAGCATTCCCTCTTGGACCGGGTCTTCGACTACCTCGACGGCGCCGAGGATCACTTCGACGACGTGACCGTCGGCCTCACGGTGCCGACCGACCAGCGAACCGTGCTGGAGGCCGTTCGAAACGTCCCCTACGGCGAGACGGTGGACGTGGCACGGGTGGCGCGACTCGCCGGCCTCGACGACGAGGACGAGGCGGACCTCGACACCGTCCGGGAGGCGCTGCGGGCCAACCCCGCCCCCCTCTTCATCCCCGACCACCGGGTCGCGGGGCCGGGCGCGACGCCGTCCGCGGTGACCGAACGCCTGCGCGACCTCGAATCCTGATAGGGGTTATCGTAACTGTCATAGATTCTCGCCGGATCGTCCCGGCGAGAATCTGTGATGACTTCCGATAATCTCTATGAACTACCGCTCGTTCACCACGAACTCCAGCGCGTTCACGAGGTAGTGGGCGACGACGACGGTGATCAGACTCCCCGTGAGAACGAACGCCGCCGCGAGGACGAACCCGAGTAGCCCGGTGACGACGATGCCGGCTCGCCCCTGCGCGCCGTGACCGAGAGCGAAGGCGACGGAGGAGACGGCGGCAAGCAGCCACGGCGAGACGCCGAATCCCGTGGCGAACGTGCCGATCAGCACGCCACGAAAGAGGAGTTCCTCGAAGCCGGCGACGAGCGGAAGCACCACGAGAAGCAGTGCCGCCCAGCCTCCGGCCGAGTCGGGCGCCATCGCCTCCCGGAGCGCCGTCGCGTCCCCGAGGTCGAACCGCTCGCTGAGACGGGAGCCGAGCGTGTTGATCGCGTGGAGCACGACGCCGAGGCCGACGCCGGCGCCGAGCGACAGGGCGTCGACGGTGAGCCCGAGCGACGAGACGGGGACAGCGGCCACCCACATACCGACGACGAGGAGGGTGGCAAAGAGGCCCTGCGAGACGACGACGTTCACCAGCAGGGCGGTCGTCGAAAGATGGAGCGCCCCGTCGCCGGAGTCGACCGGTCGGGCGTCACGGTCCGGCGCGTCGACGACGCGCTCGGTGAGGGTCGGTGGAAACTCCGAGGTCTGCGTCTCGGCCGACGATGCGGACGGTGCCGTCACGGCCTGCGTCGACGCGCGTGCGAGAAAGAGGAGTCCGGCGAGGACGACGCCGACGAAGCCGGCGAACGCCGTCCACTCGGGCACCTTACTGCGGGCTGGGACTGCTCGGGCCCTTGCTGACGCTCTGCTGATCGAGCGCGGAGCCCGTGATCTGCTTGAGGCGGTCGACCAGCGAGTCCTTCTCGGGCTCGCCTTCGAGCGCCACGTCGAGGACTTCGCTGATGTGGCTGACGGGGATGATTTCGATCATCTCCTCGTACTCGTCCTCGATCATCACGTCCTGCATGTTGGCCTCGGGGATGATAACCCGAGTACAGCCGGTCTTGGCGGCGGCCTCGATTTTGTGCGTGACGCCGCCGACCGGGAGCACGTCGCCGCGGACCGAGAGCGATCCGGTCATGGCGAGCGACTGGTCGACGCCGACGCCTTCGAGGGCGCTGATGACCGCCGTCGCGACAGTGATGGAGGCGGAGTCGCCGTCGACGCCGCCCTCACCCGCCTGGACGAACTGGATGTGGATGTCCTTCTGGGTGATGTCCTCGTCGGAGAACTTCTTGATGATGGCGGAGACGTTCGAAACTGCCTCCTGCGCCATCTCCTTCAGCTGTCCCGTGGCGATGACCTCTCCGGGGCCCTGCGAGGGCGTCACCTCGGCCATGACGGGGAGGACGATACCGGAGTCCTCGCCCATGACGGCCAGGCCGTTGACGCGGCCGACGACGAAGCCGTCGCTGACCTGCAGTTCGTAGTCCTTGCGGCGCTGGATGAAGTCGTCCGCGAGCTGCTGTTCGATGCTGCGGGAGCGACCCTTCGCCTGCAGGACGTGGTCGCGGGTCGTGTAGTCGGCGTCGTCGGCGCGAGCGATGTCGCCCGCGACGCGGACGAGGCCGCCGAGGTTACGGAGTTCGAGCGTCAGGTGACCCTTCCGGCCCGCGCGACGGCGCGCTTCGAGGATGACTTCCTCGATGGCGTCGTCGGTGAAGTGGGGCAGGCGGCCGTCCTTCTCCACTTCCTGCGCGATGAACCGGGCGTACTTCCGGCGCATCTCGGGCGTGTCTTCGATGGTGTCGTCCATGTACACCTCGTAGCCGTAGCCCTTGATCCGCGAGCGGAGTGCCGGGTGCATGTTCTCCATCGCGTCGAGGTTCCCCGCGGCGATCATGATGAAGTCACAGGGGACGGGTTCGGTCTGGACCATCGCGCCCGAGGAGCGCTCGGACTGGCCCGTGATGCCGAACTCGCCCTCCTGAATCGCCGTCATCAGGTGCTGCTGGGAACGCACGTCGAGCGTGTTGATCTCGTCGACGAACAGCACGCCCTTGTTTGCCTTGTGGATGGCCCCCGGCTCCACGCGGTCGTGGGACGGCGTCTCCATGCCACCGGACTGGAACGGGTCGTGGCGCACGTCGCCCAGCAGGGCGCCGGCGTGGGCACCCGTCGCGTCCTCGAACGGCGCCGTCTGCTGATCCGCGTTGTTCACGATCAGGTTCGGGATCATCGCGTCGGAGCCACGGGAGCCGTAGCGGAACGCGAGGTAGATGATACCCGCCGCGAGGATGCCGAGCAGGATGTTCCCGGCGATGATGAGGGAGTAGCCCAGCACGATGGCGATGATGATCCACATGAGGAACGAGCGCATCTGGTTGCGCTTGCGGGCTTCCTCCTTGTGGGCCTCGACGATCTGATCGCCCTTCCCCGAGGGCACCGTCCGAACCTTCGGTTCGTTGCCGTCGTCGGGGTTGTGGTAGACGAGGACGTCCTGCAGTTCCTCCTTCGGGAGGAGTTCGCTCATCGCCTTCGCGAGCATCGACTTGCCCGTCCCGGGCGAGCCGATCATCATGACGTGACGGCGCTGTTTGGCCGCCTTCATGACGACGTCGCGGGCGTGTTCCTGTCCGATCACCTGGTCGACGAGTCGGTCGGGAACTTTGATCTCGGCGGTCGAGTCGATCTGAAGCCCGCCGAGGAGGTCGTCCTCCGCGTCCTCGTCGATTTCGGCGTCGATCTGAACGTCGCTGCCGAGGTCGTCGATGGACCCGTCGTCCGCACCGTCACCCGGGTCGTCGCCGGGGTCCGGGTCGGACGGGACAGGGACGTCGTCTTCCCATTCGTCGGCCCCGCCGGAGTCCTCACGGGGCGGGTCGTCGTCGACCCGCTCCGCGCCGCCGGCCGGGCGCTCGTCCGTGTTCGTGTCGTCGTTCATAGAACGGTATCGTTGGTCGAACTGAAGGGTGCGCGCCTGATATACTTTCTCCCCCCGGACATCATTGGTGAAGGCCAGCTTCGGCGGTGTGAACCCCGCTTCCGTCCGAATTCCGCCGAGCCGACGACTCGCGGATTTTATAAATGCTCGCGTACACGTCGTCATCATGCGGGGGTTCTACATCGGCCGGTTCCAGCCGTATCACGACGGTCACCACCGGATGGTCGCCGAGATCGTCGACGAGGTCGACGAACTCGTCCTCGGGATCGGGAGCGCCGGCCACTCGCACACGACGCGCAATCCCTTCACGGCGGGCGAGCGCGTGATGATGGTCACGAAATCGGTCGCCGAATTCGATCTCACGACCTACGTGGTCCCTATCGAGGATCTGGACCGCAACTCCGTCTGGGTGAGCCACGTCCGGAGCATGTCGCCCTCCTTCGACCTCGCCTACTCCAACAACCCGCTCGTCATCCAGTTGTTCGAGGAGGCAGGCGTCGAGGTGCGCCAGTCACCCATGTTCAACCGCGATGTGCTAGAGGGGACGGAACTCCGCGAGCGCATGATCGAGGGCGGCGAGTGGCAGCATCTCGTCCCCGACGCGGTCGTCGAGGTCATCGACGAAATCGGCGGCATCGAGCGTATCCAACGGGTGAGCGAAACCGACAGCAACGGCCCATGATCACGCTCGCGTCCGACTTCGGCACGCCGTATCCGGCCGCGATGAAAGGCGCCCTGTTGCGGCGGACGGACGCCCGCCTCGTCGACGTGAGCCACGACCTGCCCCGCGGGGCGATCCGCGAATCGGCCTTCTGGCTCCGCGAAGTCCTGCCCACCTTCCCGCCGGCGACCCACCTTGCGGTCGTCGATCCCGGCGTCGGCACCGACCGCGGCGTCCTCGTCGCCCGCGCGGGCGAACACACATTCGTCAGCCCGGACAACGGTCTGCTCGCACCCGCAGTGCGTCGGATCGCGGACGGCGCGGACGCCGACGTGGACTGGTTCCACGCCGACCCCGGCGAACCCACCTCCAGCACCTTCCACGGCCGGGACGTGTTCGCCCCGCTCGCGGCGACGATACACGAGTTCGTCGCGGACGCGGGCGTCGGCGCCCTCGGAACCCACGACCGCCTGACCGCAATCGACGGGCCGGTCGACTGCCGGCTTCCGGAGGCGACGGTCGAGGACGACCGGGCCGATGGGTGGGTCCTCGCCGTCGACGACTTCGGCAACGTCGTCACGAACGTTCCCGGCGACTTCCTCGACGGCCGGGAGGTCGTCCGTGTGAACGGCCAGCGCGTCCCCGTCGGGGCGACGTTCGGCGCCGTCGATCCCGGCAGTCCGCTGGTCGTCGTCGGCAGCCACGGCTACGTCGAGTGCGACGTGAACGGCGGCCGCGGCGACGAGTGGTTCGGCCTCTCGCCGGGGAATACGGTAGAAATCGACGGCGTGGCCTGAGCGTTTAGCGCGCCGCGATCACGTCGTCGATACGGAGGATCATCGTCGCCGCCTCGGCCGCGGAGCCGACGGCCTCCCGCTTCACCGCCGCGGGGTCGAGGATGCCGTACTCGACGGGGTCGCCGACGCTCCCGGTGCGTCCGCCGGAGATGATGCCCGCGCGGCCCTCGCGTTCGTGGTGGGTGCGCAGGTCGACCATCGCGTCGATGGGGTCCATGCCCGTGTTCTCTGCGAGCGTGCGCGGGAGCGCCTCGACGGCGTCGGCGAACGCCTCGACGGCGAGTTGTTTCCGGCCGGCGATCCGCGCGGCCGCCTCGCGGACGCGGCTGACGACGGCGATTTCGGTCGCGCCGGCGCCGGGCACGACGCCGCCCGATTCTACCGCGGCGACGACGCCGTCGACGGCGTCCGTCACCGCGCGTTCGAGTTCGTCCACGACGTGTTCGGTGCCGCCCCGGAGGAGGAGCGTCACGGCCGCGGCGGCCGCGCCGCCCTCGACGACCACGAGGTCGTCGGTGCCGAAGCGTTCGATGTCGACCGAGTCGGCGTAGCCGAGGTCGTCGGGATCGATGTCGGCCACGGTGCCGAGTCGACGCGCGCCGACGGCGCGGGCGATGGCCGTCGCGTCACTGCCCTTCACGTTGCCGAACGCGAGGATGCCGGCACGGGCGAGGTGGTTGGCGACGCGGTCGTCCACCTTTTTGGTGCAGAAGACCACGTCGACGCCGGCGTCGGCGAGGGCGGATGCGTAGCCGCGGAGTTCCGTCTCCTCGGCGTCGAGCGCCGCGTCGAGCTGGTCGACGCTGGTGATCGCGTACTCGGTGTCGACCGAACTCTTGCGCACGTCGAGTTTGACGTCGACGACCGCCACGGTCGCCTCCTCGACGGAACGGGGCATGGCGTCGACGAGGGGATCCTTGTCGACGACGACGCCCTCGACGAGGCGGGTCGCGCTCGAACTCGCGCCCGTGTGCGTGGTGATGTGGATGCTGTCGTGGTCGATGTCGCCGTCAGTGGTGACGTGGCGAACGGCCGCGACGACACGCTCCGCGAGAATCTCCGCGGACACGTCGCCGGTTCCCTTGCCCGTCATGCTCGACTCCGCGACGCGAGCGAGCAGGTCGTCGTCGAGGTCGGCCTCCAGTGTCATCTCGCCGATGGCGGTCAGCGCGATGCCGACGGCCTCGTCGTACCCTTCGACCACGACGGTCGGGTGGAGGTCGCTGTCGAGGAGATCCTCGGCGCGGGCGAGGAGTTCGCCCGCGAGGACGGCCGCGGTGGTCGTGCCGTCACCGACCGACTCCTCCTGTGTCTCGGCGACTTCGACGATCATCTTCGCGGCGGGGTGTTCGATGTCCATCTCGCCGAGGATGGTCGCGCCATCGTTGGTCACGACGACGGTGCCGGAGGCGTCGACGAGCATCTTGTCCATCCCACGCGGCCCGAGCGTGGTGCGTACGGCGTTCGCGACGGCTTTCCCCGCGCGGATGTTCGAATCCTGAGCGTTTCGGCCCTGGGTCCGCTGCGTGTCTTCGGTCAGAATGTACAGCGGTTGCTGCATACGGGTACTCATAGACAGAGAGACAGACGCTTGCGGTTCTATATATGCGTTGTCGGACGTATGATAGCACGCGACAGCACCGGAGACGGCCGATTAGCGCCAGTCGTACCGCGCGACGGCGCGGTCCGAGCGGTCGGAGATACCGTGGGGGTTGCGCACCGGCGAGCGATCCCTGAGGCGCGCGACGAGGCCGTCGGCGGCGCCGCGGGCGACGCCGGTGACGACGGCGCGGCCGGTCGCGAGCCACTCGGTCGGTTGCAGGTCGCCACGGAGCACGTCGCCGGCGGCGACGAGGGCGTCCCGCAGGGCGCGTCGGGTCGTCCCCGTCGCCGCGGCCGGCCGGATGCCGTAGTTTTTCACGAGGCGGTAGGTGAGTGCCCGAAACTCGACGCCGCGGTCGGCGATCGTCCCGCCGTCGGCCGAATACTCCTGCCGGACGCACATCTCGGGGCGCCACGCCACCTCGTAGTCGAGGCCAGCGAGGCGGTGGGCGGCGTCGCGGTCACCGCCGGCCTCCAGATACTCGTCGAAGCCGTCGAGGGCGTCGAGGACGGGGCGTCGGAAGGCGACGTTGCCGCCGTTGAAGTAAGTCACCTCGCGAGAGCCGATCTGTCGCCGTTCGGACTCCTCGGTAGTCATCCCGCCGTCGAGCGTCCGGTGAGTCGGCCCGGTGACGACCGGCGCGTCGTCGAGGCCGTCGGAGAGTCCCGCGAGCCACGTCGGTTCGACCACGAGGTCGTACTGCAGGAAAGCGATCACGTCGCCGGTGGCGACTTCGAGGCCGGCGTTGCGAGCGACGTTCCCCGTCCGGGTCGACACCTCGACCAGTACGTCCACGTCGTCGCGTTCTCGAATCATCCCGGTAGTGCCGTCGGTGGATGGACCGTTGACGACGACGACCTCCGCGTCCGGGGCGTGGGCGGCTACGCCGTCGAGGCAGGCGGCAAGCCGGTCCCGGCCGTTGAGAGTGGGTATCACTACCGAGAGGTCCATATCCGACCACACCGACTCAGCGACCATAACGGTTCGCACCTACACGTGCGCGTTCCAGTACGAGACCGAGGCAAGGTGGGTGCCGAGCGGCGTGTCGCCGATGGCGGTGTCGGCGGAGCGGAACGCGCCGGCCAGCTGATTCGGAATCTTCCGGTAGAAGCCGTACGGAAGGACGAAATCGTGGCTCGCGTCGACGAGCGTCAGGCCGGCACCGTCGATGAGTCGCTCGACCTCCCCGCGACCGTAGAGCCGCGAGCCCATCGGGAGCAGCCAGTTGTAGAGCACGCGCGTACTGCGGTCGTTGAACGTG
Organism: Haloplanus aerogenes; assembly: GCF_003856835.1. Classification (NCBI taxonomy): domain Archaea; kingdom Methanobacteriati; phylum Methanobacteriota; class Halobacteria; order Halobacteriales; family Haloferacaceae; genus Haloplanus; species Haloplanus aerogenes. Next base: position 1,173,377 of record NZ_CP034145.1, on the reverse strand, counting down.
TCGAAAAACACCTGATCCTTCGAGACGCGACACATTTCGGCGAGGAACTTCGCCGGCGTGTCCGCGAGGTGGAAGAATCGCATCGCGAAGACGGTGTCGAAGTGGTTGTCCGGAAACGGCAGGCGGGCGGCGTCGCCACGCAGGAACTCGATGCGGTCGGCGACGCCCGCCGCGCGAGCTTTCTTCCGACCCTCCGCCATCATCGCCGAGGAGATGTCCAGACCGACGATGTCCGCGCCGCGTTCGGCCAGCATGACCGTGAACCGGCCCGTCCCACAAGCAATTTCGAGTACGCTCCGGTCTTCGAGCGGGTTCAGCGCTTCGAGGACGGCCCGCTTTTCGCGACGGTCGATGAGACGCCCACCGCGGGAGAACCGCTTGACATCGTACTCCTGGGCGACTTCGTCCGCCTGATACCACTCCTCTCCTTTCACGCTACCCGTCTCTCTGCCCGAAGACTAAAACCGTACTGGATGTACTGTCGGCGGCACCCGACTTCGGAGTCGAAGAGTGGGGGACTGTTGACAAATGACTGCCTCTTTTTGCATTTAATGCCATATAAGGTGTCTCGTGTGTTTTCACGCATATGGAGACAACCTTTACCAACACCGATGCGGACGAACAGGTATGAGCACCACAGCAGCCGACTCCGTCGGCGACGACCGACTGACGACCAGCGAATACCGCGAACGACTGCGCGAACTCCCGCCGAGTGCGAAACTCGTTGCCAAGGTGCTCGAGAGCGACTCGCCGCTCTCGCAGGGGCAACTCGCCGAGGAGTCGCTGCTCCCTGACCGGACGGTTCGCTACGCGCTGAACCGTCTGGAGGAGTCCGACATCGTCGGCTCTCGCTACAGCTTCAAGGACGCTCGGAAGCAGGTCTACTTCCTGCGGACCTGAGAGAGTCCGAAAGCCGAACGGCGCTCTTTCTACTCTCGATCCTCGACCCGCTCTCCGTCCCGTGAGTCAGCGCACCATGGACAGAAGGAGAGGTCGGGATCGAAGTCCCGGCCACACGACGGACACGTCACCGACGGGCCGTCCTCGTCGGTCGGGTCGGCGGCCACCACGTTGGTCGACTGTGACCGACGGGCGACGAAGTACGCGTCGACCGTGTTCAGCGTGAGCAAGAGGAGGATCGGCCCCGTCACGCGAAGCGGGAGCGTCGACAGCGTCGCCGTCTCGGGGTCCGCGAACGACGCCGTGAGGACGAGACCGGCACCGAGGACCAACGAGAACCACGCGAACGCCCGCCCCCACTCCCGGAGGTAGGCGTGGCCGGCGCCGGCGATACCGATCACCGAACCGACCACGCTCACGACGACGGTGAGAGCCACCCGTCGCTCCGTGTTAGCCATCGTCCGAAAGAGGGGTCGCCACCTGCTTATATTCTCGCCCCCAGTGCGCTACCGACCGCCGAGGCGGTCGATCAGGTCCGCGAGCGTCGCCAGATCGTACTGGCCCGGCGCCGTCGCCTCCGCCGGATCGACCGGGGCGTAGCCGATCTTCGACCCGTAGAGCGGCGCGACCGCCCGGGTGTGCCGACCGGCTTCACCCATCGCCATCGTCGCCACCCGGTCGCCACGCTCCGTCGCCGCGTGGGTCGCCGAGAGCACCCGCAACGCGTCGTCGCGGTCGGTCGCCGTCACCGCCGCCTTCCCCACGTCGCCGTGGTCGGCCGCCTCGGTGAGCAACGCCGCCAAGCGCGCCGCGGCGGGCGTCGCCTCGAAGTCGTGGACCGACGCGATCACCCGCGCACCGTTGTCGCGGGCCGTCGCCGCCGCCGCAGTACCGGGGTCGTCACGCAGACTCGCCAACTCGATGTCGACGGCGCCGACGGCGTCGTGGGCGCTCGCCTCCTCCAGTACGGCCAGTCGCTCCCGCTCCGGCGCGTCGGCTTCGCCCCCCTCCGCCGGATCGCGATTCGTGGCGATGAGCGGCAGGTCGCCGTCGTAGTCGTCGAGTGCGGCGAGCGGATCGCTCGCGAGATCCATTCGGAACTCGACGGCGTCTGCGTGGTCGCGGGCCGCGGGTTCGTCGGCCAGGTCGGCCGTCGCCGCCGCGAGAACCAGCGAATCGAAGTCCATGCCTCACCCCTCGGCGGGGTCGCCATTAAACTCCTCGTCGGCCGGGACGTGATCGAGGACGTACCGCCGGCCGTCGGCCGTGGATCGCTCCGTGACCGCCTCGACGACGTAGGGACGGATGCGCCGCTCCCGTTTCGTCACCACCCGGAAATCGTAGTGTTCGGCCTCGTAGCCGCCGTCGCGGTCGACCATCGCCGTCCGGTGGCGGTCGAGTCGCGACGCGACCTGCCGCCGGGACGCGGCCGGTAAATCGGTCAAGCGGTCGTCAAGCGCCGCGAACAGGTCGGCGTCGAGGTCGTAGCCGACCGAGTTCCGGGCGGCGTGCATCGCGGCGAGCGCCGTCGTGCCCGTCCCCGCGAACGGGTCGAGCACCCGGTCTCCGTGAACCGAGAACATCCGGATCAGGCGCAGGGGAATCTCCAGCGGAAAGGCCGCGGACCGATCGCGCCGGTCGTCGCTCCCGCCGGCGTCGAGCGCCTGACCCTCGCCTCGAAGCTCCCAGAGATCGGAGAACCAGCGGTTGCGCTCCTCCCAGAAGAAGGCGCTCTCGTACCGCTGGTCGTCGCCCGGCGGGAACGACCGGGTGCCGCCCTTCCGGAAGATGAGAACGTACTCGTGTTCGAGGGTGACGTAGGCGTTCGGGGGGAGCGTGCCCGACCCCATGAACTTGGTGTGGCTGTTGGTCGGCTTGCGCCAGAGCACGTCGGGGAGGGGTGTCAGCCCCCGCGATCGGAGGGCGTCGATAATCCGGACGTGGTTGGGGTACTGCTGGAACGTGCCGTCGACGGAGCGGGTGGCGTCGCCGACGTTGATACAGGCCATGCCGCCGGGGGCGAGGACGCGTTCGACCTCGTCCCAGACGGCGTCGAGTTGAGCGTGCATCAGATCGAAGGCGGCGTCGCCGTCGCCGGCGTCGAGCGCCGCTCGCACGTCCGGGTCCCGCGACGCGAAGAGGTCGTCCCAGAGTTCGATCATCGGGTACGGCGGCGACGTGACGACGAGGTGGACCGACTCGTCGTCGACGGCGTTCATCTCGGCCGCGTCGCCAGCGTGCAGGACGTGCGTGGTCCGCATCGGTGTCACCTCCCTGCCCCCGGCAGGTATCGGTGTCGGTTCCGGCATCGCCGGTCGCCACCGTGCTCTTGTTGCTCCGCACCGAACACCGACCATGTCCCCGCCAGATCGCATCGTCTCACTCGCCCCTGCCGCCACCGCGACCTGCCGCGAACTCGGCGTTGCGGATCGGCTGGTGGGAATCACGACCCACTGCCGATCCGAACTCGACGGTGATCCCGCCGTCCTCGGCGGGTGGCTCGACCCCGATCTGGACGAACTGGAGACGCTCGATCCCGACCTCGTCTGCACGAGCGACGGCCTGCAAGCCGTGGTTCGGGACGCCATCCGCGAGCGCGGCATCCGGGTCTACCACATGGACGCGCGAACGCTCCCCACCGTGATCGAGGGGTTCGCCGCCCTCGGGGACGCCGTGGGCCGCGGGAGCGAGGGGGAACGACTGGCCGAGCGAAGCCGCGAGCGACTGGATCGCCTCCGCGAGCGCCGACCCGCCGACCGGCCGACCGTCTACTGCGAGGAGTGGGCAGAGCCCCCGATGGCCGCCGGCAACTGGATACCCGAAGTCGTCGAGGCCGCGGGTGGCCACCACCCGTTCGTCGAACCCGGCGAACGCTCGCGAGCGATCACACAGGATGCTGTCGAGGCAGCCGATCCGGACCACGTCGTCCTCCACCTCTGTGACCACGGGTCGCAGGTCGATCCCGCGACGTTCACCGACCGCGACTGGGACGTGGACGCCACGGTCCACGTCGTCGACGACCGGCTCCTGAACCAGCCGAGTCCGAACCTGATCGACGGAGCCGAACGGCTGGCAGAGCTGTTCTAACGGTCAGGAGACGGCTGTCGGCGTCGACTGCGCGGACCGTCTGAACAGGACGGCCAGCGCGATCTTCGAGCCGGGAAACGTGATCGCCCACGCCGAAGCGAGCCAGATCAACGGGTGATAGTAGATCTGGAGCGCGAGAAACGGGAGGAGGAGGCCGTTCGCGATCAGAAACCACCGAACGGTTCGTTCGAGCCCCTCACCCGTGAACGCGAACGCGGCAAAGAGCGTGGCGAGACTCATGAAACTGTAGCCGAGGAGATCCACCGAGTAGAGAAACGAGTCGAAGGAGACGAACAGGAACGGCTGGAGTCGAACGCTTTCGGCCGTCCTGTCGAGGAGGTTCGGGACGACGAACGTGAGTTGGACGTAGTAGTTGATGCTGATCAACACCGTGTATATCGTCGCGAAGACGAGGCCGAGGTGGCTCCATATCTGTCGCTCCGCTGGCGCGTAGTAGTGGATGCTGACCATCAGAATCACGAACGCCGTGCCGAGGAACAGCGAGGGAGTGAGAAGCACGACGAGTCCGAACGGCGTGCTCGCACTCTCCGGGCCACCCGCCGAACCCAGCAATCCGACCCATTCGGCCACCTGCGCGACGACGTAACTGACGCTGAACAGCGTCGCAAAGAGGGCCGACCAGAATCCGAGTCGACTGACCGCAGGTGACGTGGGGTTCGTCATGACGACGACCACGGCGCGACCGTCGATAAGCGTATTCGTGGCCTCGCTCCGTCGATCCCACCCGCGCCACGGATGCCCGGAGACGCCGGCCAGCGTGGGTTACTCGACGTCCGGATCGGGGTCCGGTTGCGCGTCCGTCCCCGCCCCGGATGTCTCGTCCACCGCGTTCGTCAGCGAGACGTTGAGCGCGAGCATCGAGACGACGCCGCCGGCGACGGTGACGAGGTTCTTCACCGCGTGATCGAGCACCGCGGCGCCGAAGGCCGTCGGGCCGGTAACGGGCGTCAGCCCCGCGACGAGGATGGTAAAGGCCGCCTCGTAGAGGCCGATCCCGCCGGGGGAGAGTGGGAGCACCTTCGCGAGGTTGCCGACGCTCACCGCGAAGAAGCCGATGGCGACGAGCGTCGTCGGCGCAAGCGAGACGTGAAAGGCCGCGAGGACGAGGACGGCGGTCACCACGTCGAGCGACCAGATAGCGAGGCTGCTCACCCCCACGCGGGCGAAGGCGGCGCGGTCAGCGGCCACCGTCTGTACGTCGGCGACGAATCGCTCCAGCACGCCCGCCACGTAGTCGGCGTAGGAGTCGGAGCTCACGCCGGTGACGACTCGCCGGACGAGGTTGCCCTCGCGGCGCGCGCTGACGACGATGACGACGACGGCGAGGACGGCCGCTGCGGCGACGCCCGCCGCAACGGTGAGGGCGATCCGGGCGCTCCGCGGGTCGATCCCGGGGACGCCCTGCGAGACGGCCGACACCACCTGTCCGGTCGCGCCCGTAAGCAGGAAGCCGACCAAGACGGTGCCGCCGAGGACGGTGATCGTCAGCAGGTCGAAGACGCGCTCGACGGCGAGGGACGCGAACCCGGTCGGGTAGGGGATGCCTCGCCGAGCCTTCACCACGTACGCACGAACCGCGTCGCCCGCCCGCGCGGGGAAGACGAGGTTGCCGGTCTGGCTGATGAACACCGCACCCGTGAGGAAGCCGAGGCGTTCGCGGTAGCCGAGTTCGGCGAGGATGTCGCGGTAGCGGGCACCGCGGAGCGGCCACGACAGGAGATAGACGGCGCCCGCCAGCGCGACGAGTCGGAGGTCGGCCCCCTCCAGTTCGGTCAGGACGGCCTGCGGGTCGAGATACAGCGTCATCAGCGCGAGGGCGACGACCGTCAGGAGCGCACCGGCACCGATGCTCACCCGCCGGGTGATCCGTGGGCTGACCGAGAGCTGCCACCACAGCCGGAGGATCTGACTCCCCATGCCGAACACGTCGCGGACGAGGTCGACCTTGGTGTCGCCTTTCGGCTCCCACTCGACGGGGAACTCGGCCACCTCCAGCCCCGCCCGCTGGGCACGAACGAGGAGTTCCGTGTCCCAGAACCAGTGTTCGTCCTCCACGTCCGCGTGCAGGCGCTCGAACGCCTCGCGGCTCAGCGCCTTGAACCCGCACTGGTGGTCGCGGAGCGGCGAGCGGAGGACGAAGCGCACGAGGCCGTTGTACACCCGCGAGGGAACGCCGCGTTTGGCCGGGCGGTCGGCGACCTGGCCGGGCATCCAGCGCGACCCGGTGGCCACGTCGGCCTCGCCGGACCGCACCCGTTCGACCAGTTCCTCCAGATGCTGCATGTCCGTCGCGAGGTCGGTGTCGAAGTAGACGAGGGTGTCGCCATCGGCGGCCGCAAAGGCGTGTTCGAGGGCGCCGCCGCGGCCGAGGCGTTCGTCGCTGTGGAAGTGGCGGACGCGGTCGTCCTCGGCCGCGAGTCGGTCCGCTATCTCCGGCGTGCGGTCGTCACAGCCGTCTTCCGCGACGATCACTTCGAACGTCCCGGCCGGGAGGAAGGCTGCGAGCGTATCGAGCGTCGTCTCCACCGTCCGCTCGATGGTCCGCTCCTCGTTGTACGCGGGGAGGACGACGCTCACTTCCACGCCGGACGGGTCCATTTGCCGGGGATGGTCGGGCCGCGTTCAAGAACTTTCTGTCTCCGTCCCCACCCTTTTCACGCCGCCGACACGACGAGACGTATGACTGCGTTCGATTCGACGGTGCTCAGCGTCGTCGTGCTGATCGGCCTGTTGGGGGCGAGTGCCTTCTTCTCCAGTACGGAAATCGCCGTCTTCTCACTGTCGCGAACGTGGCTGGACGAGCGCGTCGCCGCAAAGGATCGACGGGCGTCGATCCTCGCCGAACTCCGCGACGACCCCCACCGCCTCCTCGTGACGCTGCTCGTCGGTAACAACGTCGTCAACGTCGCCATCTCCAGCATCCTTGCGGTCCTCCTCGCAGACCGGTTCTCCGGTGGCGTCGCCGTCGTGCTGACGACCGTCGTCGCGGGGAGTGTCGTCCTCGTATTCGGTGAAATCCTGCCGAAGGCGTACGGCCTCGGCCACGCCGAGTCGTGGTCGCTGACGGCGGCACGCCCCGTCCGGATCGTCGAGCGTCTCCTCCTGCCCATCGTGATCGTCTTCGACTTCGTCACACGGCGGGCAGGGGCGATGATGGGTGGCGATCCCGATATCGAGGAGCCGTACACCGACACCGATCCGAAGCGGGCGGGCGAGCGGGGCGAAGGAGCGAAGTGAACGGCCTGCCAACGACGACTCGTGAAAGAGTTCGAGCGCAAGCAGCTCCTCGAACGCGTCAACCGCGAGGGGGCGACGGTGGGCGCGGACATCCCCGAGCGTATCGAGGTGCAGGACGAAGAGGTGGACCTCCAGCAGTTCGTCTTCGAGATCAAGCGCCGGGACACGGTGCCCGCGGGTGAGCGCGAGCGGGTCGAGCGGGCGAAAAAGAACCTGCGGCGCGAACGCCTCCAGCGCCTCCAGCGGATCGAAGACAACGAGGTGAGCTACGAGGAGGGAGAGCGGTTGGTCGAGAGCATCATCGGCATCGACCGCGCGCTCAACGCCCTCGAACAACTGGGCCCCGCGGACCTCGAACGCGAGGCGCAGGCTCAGGAGGCCGCCGACCGCAAGCGCTGGATGTCCTTCCTCAAGAAGGCGCTGGGCCGCAAGGACACCAGCCACAACACGCGGGGGCGGATGTGAGCCGGAACGCCGAAGTCGCGGCCCGGTTCGAGGAGATGGCCGACCTACTGGAGGCACAGGACGTGGAGTACAAACCCCGAAGCTACCGCCGGGCCGCCGAGAACATCCGGGAGCATCCGACGCCGATCGAGGACCTGGCCGCGGAGGGGAAAGCGGCAGTCGAGGAGATCGACGGCGTCGGTGATGCCCTCGCCTCGAAGGTCGTCGAGTACGTCGAGACGGGCGAAATCGAGGAGTTGGAGGACCTGCGCGATCAGCTACCCGTCGACATGGCGGCGCTCACGAGCGTCGAAGGGGTGGGACCGAAGACGGTCGGGACGCTCTACGAGGCGCTCGGAATCACGACGCTCGACGAACTCGAAGCCGCCGCCCGCGACGGCGAGATTCGGGAGGTGTCGGGCTTCGGCGCGAAGACCGAATCGAACATCCTGGAGAACATCCCCTTCGCCCGGCAGGCACAGGAGCGGGAACTCCTCGGTGACGCTCGTCCCGTCGCGGAGGAGTTGCTCGACTACCTCCGCGCCGCCGACCCCGTCGAGCGCGCGGACGTGGCGGGGTCGCTCCGGCGCTGGCGCGAGACCATCGGCGACGTGGACGTACTCGTGGCGAGTTCGACCGGCGAGGCGGCCGTCGACGCCTTCCTCGACTGGGCCGCGGTGGACGAACGGATCGAGTCGGGGACGACGAAAGCGAGCGTCCGCGCCCGCGACATGCGGGTCGACCTCCGGGTCGTCGTCCCCGAGGAGTTCGGGTCCGCGCTCCAGTATTTCACTGGGAGCAAGGACCACAACGTCCACTTGCGCAACCTCGCCATCGACCGCGATCTGAAGATGAACGAGTACGGCGTGTTCGACGTTAGCGAGGTGGAAGACGCCGACGAGGCCGGCCAGCGCGCCGGCCGCCGCATCGGCGGCGAGACGGAGGCCGAGATGTACGACGCCCTCGACCTCCCGCTCGTCCCGCCGGAACTCCGGGAGGACCGTGGCGAAATCGAGGCGGCACAGGCAGGCGAGTTGCCCGACCTGCTGGAAGCAGGGGAGCTGCGCGGTGACCTCCACACCCACACCGACTGGTCCGACGGCGGCGAATCCATCGAGACGATGATCGCGGGGGCCGACGAGCGCGGCGACGACTACATCTGCATCTCCGATCACGCGACCGGCCCGGGGATGGTCGGCGGCGTCGGTCTCGACGACGGCGAGTTGCGCGAACAGATGGACGCCGTGGCCGAGGCCGCCGCCGACGCCGACATCGACGTGTTCCACGGCGTCGAGGCCAACATCGACGCCGACGGCGGTCTCTCGGTTGGGGACGACGTACTCGCCGAACTGGACATCGTGATCGCCTCGCCCCACAGCGGCCTCGACGCGGATCGGGAGGTGGCGACCGACCGCCTCGTCGCGGCGGTCGAACACCCGGAGACGGATATCCTCGGCCACCCGACCGGGCGCCTCATCAACGATCGGCCCGGCCTCGCGCCCGACATGGATCGGCTCGCGGTGGCCGCGGCCGACGCCAAGACGGCGCTAGAGGTCAACGCCAACCCCCACCGCCTCGACCTGAACGACGAGGCGGTGCGGACCGCCGTCGAAGCGGGAGCGACGATCGCGATCAACACCGACGCCCACGGCACCGGCGAACTGCCCCTCCGGCGCTACGGCGTCCACACGGCGCGGCGCGGATGGGCCGAAACGGGCGAAGTACTCAACACTCGGTCGGCCGCGGACGTGCGGTCGTGGCTGGAGTGATGCGATTCCTCTGTGACGCGATGCTCGGCAAACTGGCGCGCTATCTCCGGATGTGCGGCCACGATACGGCGTACGCGCTGGATCGGGGCGTGGAGGCCGACGACGCCGTCCGCGAGGTGGCACTGCAGGAGGATCGGCGCCTTCTCACCCGCGATGCCGACCTCGCAGCCCGAACCGACGGCGCAATCTGCCTCTCGGCCCGGGATATCGAGGATCAGTTACGGGAACTCGACGCGGCCGGCGTCTCGCTCTCGCTCCCCGCGACGCCGACGCGGTGTGGCCGGTGTAACGGACGGCTCGAACCAGTTGCGGACGAGGCAGAGACGCCGGCCGATGCGCCCGACCCCGCGGAGACGAGCGTCTGGCGGTGCGAGCGGTGTGGACAGCACTTCTGGAAAGGGAGTCACTGGGACGACGTGCAGGAACGGCTTCCCTAACGACCGCTCCAGTCCTCACAGGCGTCCATGTCGGCCATGACGCCGCCGTGGAAGCCACAGTAGGGCTGGATACCGCGCTCAGTGCGCACGTACTCGAAGTGTTCGCAGTTGCCGCAGTAGCGGTCGGCGTTGTCGGTGGTCGCGTCGGTCGCTGTGGTCGACTTCCAGACTTCGCTACCGCCGCCGGATGCGGTGGCCGTACCGCCGCCACCGCTCTGGGAAGTGTTGGCGTGAGAGGGCGACGAGGAGGCGGACGAGACGGACGCCACCTCGCGGATATCGTCGTCGTCGCTCCCGCCGTCGCTCACCTGTGCGCCGACGCTCGCCGTCGGCGTGGAACTGCTGCCGCCGAGGCCGACGCTTCCGTGGCCTTTCGACCGATCCACTTCGATCACTTTCGTCTCGCCCTGCCGCGTGACCTCCATGGTGACGGTGCCGCCGGGATCGTTCCGCGTTTTGAAGTTGGCGATGCCGACGAACAGACACCAGAAGGTGGTGAGCGCGCCGAGGAAGTAGACGCCGACGGTGGGGAGGGTGAGGTCGACCATGCCGGGGGCGCAGTTGGCGCCGGACCACCGGCACGGGTAGGCGTGCGCGAAGAGGGCGACGCCGAGAACGGCGACGCTGGCGCCGATACCTGCGGCGGCGCGCGTCGAGCGTTCGGCGGGCAGGACGGCCGAGATACCGAGGAAGACGGAGGGGACGCCGAGGCCGGCGAGGATACCCCCGTACTCGCGCACCTCGAACAGCGTGGTTCCTCCGCCGAGTAGCACGTCGGTCGTGGCGACGACGATACCCGCGACGACGAGGACGATGCCGACGACGAACAGGGCCGACCCTGCGTAGATCTGCCGGAGACTCGGGCCGCTCCGGTCGTCCCCGTGGTAGACCTCCCCGAGACTGGTCATAACCAGTGCTACAGCCGCCTCACACAAAACCCTACGTCAGACGGGCGTGTGACGGCGCCGTGGAATGGATAGCGAGCCGGTCGCTTCGAAGACGTTAACTCGCGGGGGGCAGTATCGCCGCGCATGAGCGACGACACGGACGAGGAGGCGGAACCCGCGGTCGAACTCGGCGAGGGCGAACCGGTCGAGGGGGCGCCACTCGCACGCGTGGCATCGCGACTCACCTGGCCGCAGGAGGCCAGTGGGGTGCGGACGAAGGAGGGCGACGCGACGATCCGAACGCCAGACGGTCCGCGAACCCTCGATTCGGTCCTCGACGCCGTCGACGAGACGTACTTCGACACGCGACAGACCTTCCTCACCGAAGTCCGGTCGGAGATCGGGACCGGCCCGATCCCCACTGCCGAGGAGTGAGCAACCCGTTCTACGGCCTCGTGACGGCAAGGAGCTATCGTAATGGTCGAACGTCATCGCACACGCTCGGGTCCAGTCTTGCGATCGGGTGTGCAAACGGTTTCGACCGTCACTATATCACGCCTGACGACCACGTCTAGGTGATGCGCCTCACTCGGCTCTCCTGGGTGCAAACGTCGCTGCTCGTCGGACTCTGTCTCGGCGTCGTCTGGTCGCTCTGGCGTGTCCCACCCACGAGCCTCGACGCCCGCCTCGTCCGCGACGTGGTGGTGTTCATCGGTCTGCCAGGTACGCTCGCGCTCGTTCGCGGCCGTGATCTGGGCTGGCGAGTGGACCGCCGCGCCCTCCGCAACACCGTCTTGCTCGCACTCTTCGTCACCCCCTTCTACGTCGTCGGCTCGTCGCTCCCGACGATCCGAGCGTACTACCCGATGTGGGCGACCGACACCGCCCTCGCCGTCTTCCTCCCTCACGCCGCCGCGCAGTTCGTCGTCGCCGCCGCCGCCGAGACGTACTACCGGGGCCTGCTCTGTGTCGGCGTCCGCGAGGTGGGGTTCAAGAGCGTCTTCATCAGTCCCGTCGTCTACGCCTTCCACCACATCCACAAGCCGCCGATCGAACTCCTGCTGTCGGCGCCGACGGACGTACTCTTCGGCGCCGTCGACTACCGGAGCGCCTCCATCCTGCCCTCCGTCGTCGCCCACGGCCTCGGCCTCGCGTTACTCGATTGGCTCGTCCTCCACCCGCCACTCGTCCCGACGGCGACGGTCGTTCGGGCACTGTCGTGGCTCCCCATTCCGCTGTAATGGCGGTGTGGATTTATGTCGACGAGGGTCGTTTCGCCACTCATGGCTACGTTCCAACACGTTCTCGTCCCGACCGACGGGAGCAAGGCGGCGAAGCGCGCGGCCGACCACGCGATCGACCTCGTTGCCGACTCCGAGGGGACGATCACCGCCCTCTACGTCATCGACATGGGCGACGCCGACTACGTGGCGGTACCGAGCGACATCGCGGAGACCAAGGATCGCATCCGAAAGAAAGGCGAGGAACTCGTCGACGAGATTCGGGAGATGGCCGAGGAAGCGGGCGTCGAGTGCGAGACGGCGGTCGTCACGGGCATCGCCGACGAGGCCATCGTCGACTACGCCGAGGATCACGGGGTCGACCTGATCGCCCTCGGTAAACACGGCAAGCGCGACCCCGACAAGCCCATCATCGGGAACACCGCCCGTCGGGTCGTCCAGGCATCGTCGATTCCGGTCCACACGGTCTGATTTTTCCCCTTCCGGACCGTACCCCTCGCTATGGCGCTCCCTATCGACCCCGCGACCCTCGAAGCCAGCGACATCGGCGAACAGCGCGCGACACTCGAGATGGATCACGAGGAGGCGGTCGAACACGTCCGCGAGACGTTCGAGGCCGCCGGTTTCGGCGTCCCCGTTGAGTTCTCGGTGTCCGAGATGTTGAACGAGAAGATCGACGCCGGCCGCGACCCCTACTACGTCCTCGGCGCGTGCAACCCCTCGATGGCCGACCGCGTCCTCGACGCCAGCGAGGGGCGGGTGGGCGCGATCATGCCCTGCAACGTCGTCGTCTGGGAGGAACGGCCGGGCGTCCAGACCGTCTACCACGTCAGCATCATGCGGATCGGCCGCCTGCTCGGCATGGCGCCCGACGACGAGGGGATGGCCGACATCATCGCGGAGACGGGTGAAATGGTCGACGCCGCGTACGCGGCGCTGTAGCGGTCCCGGGCGTCCGGCGGTGGGTAACGTGACGGGGTCGGCGGACGACCTCTGCACAGTCGAAACTGTCATCCGTCCTTCGTAACAGTTGCAGACGTTCAATGGCTCGCAGCCAGCGCGCGTACGTCGACTACCGGGTGACCGTGGCCTACGTCGGGACGGTGCTCAAGTATATCGGTGTCACGCCGGCGTTTCCGCTCGTGCTGGCACTCTACTACGGCGAAGATCCGGTCCCGTTCGTCGCAACGAGCGTCGTCATGATCGGAAGCGGTGCCCTCCTCGAGCGGGTTCGCGGCGACGGCGATTTGGGCAACCGAGAGGCGTTCCTGCTGGTGAGCCTGGCCTGGCTGGTCGTCCCCCTCTTGGGAACCGTCCCGTACCTTGTCGCCGGGACGGGAACCGTCGCAACTCCCGTCAACGCGATGTTCGAGAGCATGAGTGGGTTCACAACGACCGGAGCAACCGTCCTCGGGGAAATCTCGGTCGAACGCCACGGTCACGCGATGTTGCTGTGGCGCCAGCTCACCCAGTGGCTCGGCGGAATGGGTATCCTTGTGTTGATGATCGCTATCCTGCCGGAACTGTCCGTGGGCGGGGCACAGGTCATCAACCAAGAGGCGCCGGGGCTTGCGCTGGAGAAACTGACGCCGCGAATCCAAGAGACTGCACGCGTCCTGTGGAGTATTTACGCCGGGGTCACCGTCCTCACCGCGGCGGTCTACTACGGGCTGCATCTGGCCGGCACCGCGCCAAACATGGACCTCTACAACGCGGTCGCTCACGCGCTCACGACGATGCCGACCGGCGGATTCTCGCCCGAAGCCCGGAGCGCCGAGGCGTTCGCCCCCGCCGCCCAGTGGGTGATGATGCCGTTCATGCTCGTCGCTGGAACCAACTTCGCCCTGTTCTGGTACGTCCTCAAGGGGAAGCCGAACCGACTGACCGGCAACACCGAGTTCCGGTCGTATCTGCTCGCCGTCGCCGGCTTCGGGGCCGTCATCTCGGCGGTGCTCTACCTCGGCGTCGGCCTCGCGGAGATGCCGTCGAACGTCGCCGTGATCCCCGGAAACGTTGAGAGCGCGCTCCGGCAAGGGCTCTTTCAGGTAATCGCCATCGTGACGACGACCGGATACGCGAGCATGGACGTCAACGCTTGGGACGGCTCCGCACAGACGATCCTGTTGTTCGCGTACTTCCTCGGGGGCTCCGCGGGCTCGGCCGCCGGATCGGTCAAGATCGTGCGGTGGGTGCTCGTCAAGCGAGCCATCGGCCGGTCGCTGTACACGTCCGTCCACCCCCAAGCCATCAGACCGCTCCGGCTAGAAGGGGAGGCCGTCGACGAGGAGACGATCCGTGACGTCTTTGTGTTCGTCCTCCTCTTTCTGGCGCTGTTTGCCTTCTCGACGGTCGTCCTCTATCTCGATAGCTTCCGGACGCCCGAAATCTCGCTGTCCGGACTGGACGCGATGAGCGTCGCCATCGCCACGCTGGGGAACGTCGGCCCCGGCTTCGGCGTCGTCGGGCCGATGAACAGCTTCCTGCCTTTCTCCGACGCTGCGAAGCTCTATATGATCTTTCTGATGTGGATCGGCCGGCTGGAGGTACTCTCGGTACTCGTCATCTTCACGCCGTCGTTCTGGCGTTGGTGAGCCGACGGGGATTACTACCGCTCAGAACTGATCGAGCGTCGTCTGCAGCCCTGCGACCATCGCGGATTTCCGTCGCAACGCCGCCATCGACGTGGGTACGTAGTCGACGACGCCCCGGACCGCGTCGGCGAGCGTCTCGGCGGTGGCGTGGTCGCCCTCGAAGGCGTGGCGGACGCCCTCGCGCACCTGCCAGACGCCCGCCGGCCCCCAGTAGTCGTCCGAGACGTGTCGGAGAACGAGACACTTCGCCTGCCGTCCGCGGTCGTCGAGGTGTTCGAGGACGGCCAGACGGGCGGCGTGATACGCGCCCGCCGTCTCGTCGACGTAGCCGGTGCGGCCCTCGTAGCCCTCGTAGTCGGCCGCGAGCCACATCCCCGCCTCGGGATCGGGATTCCAGACGCTGCCCGGCGCCTTCAACTCGACGAGTTCGTACTCCCACTGGCCGGGGGCGAGGATCACCCAGTAGGCGTTGCCGAGGAACTCGTCACGGTGGATCTCCACCTCGGATATACTTCGCGCGTCGCGGAGCGACCCCCGGAGGAACTGCCCGACGGTGTCGTCGACGGCGGTGATCGACCACCGCGTCGGGACGAGACGGCGGTTCTCGCGCTGTCCCAGCGCCCCCGCCGAGAGGATGGTGTTCACCTCGTACACGTCGAATCCGCGTCGGTAGAGGTAATTTATTGCCCCTTCGGCCCGCCAGTCGTCGTCCTCCAGCGTCTTCTCGACCGCTCTGGGGACGTGCGGGTTCTCGCCCAGTTGGGCCGAGCGGGCGGGTGCGCTCGGCCCCGTGGGCGTCGAGACACCGTCGGCGTCGAAACTCACCTTCGGGTCGCCGTCGAGGCCGATCTCCACGTCGACCGGGCGGTCCGCGATGGCGACTTCCCGGCCGACGCCGACGAAGCCGTCCCACGTGTCGTGGACATCGACCGGGGACGAACGCCGGGAGTTCAGCAGGCTAGTCCGCCGCCGAAACACCTCGTCTAAATCCACGCCTTCCTCGTACCACGCGCCGCTGGTGGCGAACCGGGCGGCGTCGCCCTCGTTGCCGACGGGCGAGAGGATGCCGGTCGACACCTCGGGGTAGTTCGAGCGGCCGACGAAGATGGAGGGCGAGACGCTGCCGACGATGGCGTCGCCGGAGACGGACCGTTCGATCCGGTCGGCGACGCTCTCGACGTGATCGAGGATGTCGTAGGATTTCTCTTTCGCGAGACGCCGTCGCTCGGCGCGTTCGTTGGCCTCGATGTCGATGAACTCGTCGAGGCGCATAGAGGCGATTGCGCGGGCCGGGATTTGAACCTATCGCGCTAGCTGTGGATGCCCATCGCCTCGATCTGTTCCTGATACCGGTTGCGAATGGTGACCTCGGTCACCTGCGCCACATCCGCCACCTCGCGCTGGGTCTTCTTCTCGTTACAGAGCAGGGAGGCGGCGTAGATGGCAGCGGCGGCGTAGCCGGTGGGCGACTTGCCCGAGAGCAGGCCCTTCTCCGCCGTGGTCTCGATGATCTCGTTGGCCTTCGCCTGCACCTCCTCGCTCAGATCGAGTTCCGAACAGAATCGGGGGACGTACTTCTTGGGGTCGACCGGCTTCATCTCCAGTCCGAGTTCCTGCGAGATGTAGCGGTAGGTGCGACCGATCTCCTTGCGTTCGACCCGCGAGACCTCCGAAATTTCCTCCAGCGAGCGGGGGATACCCTCCTTCCGACAGGCGGCGTAGAGGGCGGCGGTGGCGACGCCCTCGATGGAGCGGCCACGAATCAGGTCCTCGTTGAGCGCGCGCCGATAGATCACCGAGGCGACCTCGCGGACGGAGCGCGGGACGCCCAGCGCGGACGCCATCCGGTCGATCTCAGAGAGCGCGAACTGTAGGTTGCGCTCGCCCGCGTCCTTCGTCCGAATCCGTTCCTGCCACTTGCGGAGGCGGTGCATCTGCGAGCGCTTCCGCGAGGAGATAGAGCGCCCGTAGGCGTCTTTGTCTTTCCAGTCGATCGTCGTCGTCAGCCCCTTGTCGTGCATCGTCTGGGTGGTCGGGGCCCCCACCCGCGATTTCTCCTGCCGTTCCTGGTGGTTGAACGCCCGCCACTCCGGGCCCGGGTCGATCTGTTCTTCCTCGATAATGAGCCCGGTTTCCTCGTGAATCAGTTCGCCGTCGGCCGTCCTGACGAGATCTTCGGGATCGAGATCGTCGAGGTCGACGTCTTCGTCGGCTTCCTCCTCCTCCTCGCCCTGCCATCGCGTCCGGTCTTCCCGCTGGCGGGTGGGCCGTGTCATCGCGTTTTTATACTCGTATTTTGCGCATACTTAAATCCTCGGCCGTGCGTGCCGCTCCCGACCGCCACACGCGGACGCCGTCGAGTGGGGTCTATCCGACGTCCGCGACCACCGACGACCGACTCCGGAGGAGCGTGGTCAGGTGGTCGGCGTCCTCGAACACCGTGAGTTGGGCGTCGGGCAGACGGTCACAGAAGCGTCGGACGCCCTCGACGGGGACGTTCGTGTCGTTCGCGCCGTGCCAGAGGTTGACGGAAACGTCGAGCGTCGACAGCGAGAACGGCCACGGCGCCGAGAGCAAGCGAAGTTCGGTGACGGCTCCGCGTCGCGTCTGCGCGAACGCCTCGACGAAGTCGCGGGCGACGAGTGCCGCCACGTCGTCGGACAGCGACGCCCGCCCCTCCGCGGTGGTGTACTGTGAGACCACGACGGCGGGCGGGAAGAACTCCGCGAGCGTCGCCTGCCCGCGAAACAGGCCGCGCAGAAGCGAGGGTGCCGTCGACGCCAGCGTTTCGAGCAGCCGCTGTGTCGTCGGCGTTTCCCCGACCGACGGCGGCGTCGCACCCGACACCACGTCGACGCGTTCGACGCGAGCGCCGTGTGTCGCCGCGAGGGCGAGGGCGTGCGGACCGCCGCCGGAGAAGCCGACGACGCCCGCGCGGTCGACCCCCACGTCGTCGAGGACGGGCACGACGAACGCGCCGGTGTCGGTCAGGTCGCGTGTCGGCCACGGCGAGGATCGGCCGTATCCGGGCCGGTCGATGGCGAGGAGACGGACACCCTCACGTCGGGCCGTGTCGTCGAACAGTCGTCCGAGGCGGTGAGAGCCCGGCGTCCCGTGAAGGAAGAGGACGGGGCGTCCGGTGGGGTCGCCGTACTCGGCGTAGGCGACGTGGCGGTCGTCGTCGATCGGCACGCAGTCGACGGACTCGGTGGAGGGAGGGTGGGCGGCGTCCATCGTCGGCGGATCGCGAGCGGAACGGAAAAACACCTGCGAAGCCGTCGCTTCGCACACGCACCTGCGAAGCCGTCGCTTCGCACACGCACCTGCGAAGCCGTCGCTTCGCACACGTAACGAACGGCCTTTGAGTCGGTCCGACGAAGAACCGCCAATGCCGACTCTCGACTGCGATCCAGCGGTGGCTCGACGGCGGCTGGAGGAGGCCGGCGTCGAAATCGGGCCGGGGAACACGGAACACGAACGGTGGCGCGCCGAACGCGGCGATGCGGTCGCGGTCGCCTACGACGATACGGTGGTCGTTCAGGGGGCGCGCCCGACGGATCTGACCGCACTCCTCTCCGAGTCTGGTGGGCGGGCCCACGTCTACTTCGACGGCGCGAGTCGCGGCAACCCCGGTCCCGGGGCGGTGGGGTGGGTCATCGTCTCGGGCGACGGCATCGTCGACGAGGGCAGCGAGACCATCGGCCGGACGACGAACAACCGCGCGGAGTACGAGGCGCTGATCCGGGCGCTCGAAATGGCCCGGGATCACGGCTTCGACGAAGTGGACGTGCGCGGCGACTCCGAGTTGATCGTCAAGCAAGTGCGCGGAGCGTGGAACACGAACGATCCCGACCTGCGCGAACGGCGGGTCCGGGCCCGGGAGTTGCTCGACGGCTTCGACCGCTGGTCGCTGGAACACGTACCGCGAGAGATAAACGACCGCGCCGACCAACTGGCGAACGAAGCGCTGGACGATGACTGACCTGCCACGCGAGGTCGTGGACGCGGCGGAGCGGCTGACCCGACTGGCCCGTCGGGCGGTCGACGACGCGGAAGCGGCCGCGTACGAACGCGACCGGGACGAACGGCTCGACGAATACGGCTTCACCGCGCGCATCCGCGAGAGCGACGACACGCTCGTTCTCCACCCGGCCGAGTGGCTGGATGGAGACACGGCGCGAATGGACCGGATCGAGGACACCGACCGCGCGGTCGAGGTACCGCTCTCGGGCAGCGGCGACCCCGAAGAATGGGACGACGTAGAGACCCACAACGCCGAGGTGGTCGCGCAGGTGGCCGAGCGCACGGGCGAGATTCACGCGGCGAACGCGCGGGCGTTCGCCGACTTCATGGGGAATCACTACGCGCGGCGAGTGGAGACGGCGACGGCCGCGGAACTCGAGGAGTTTCTGACGGAGTACTATCCACGGAACGCGTGGCCGAGCGAGGAAGAGCGCGATGCCGTCACGCAGTCGCTCGAACACGTCTTCGCCGTCACGGAGACGGCACTGCCCGAGTTTACTGCTGCGCGTCGATGAGGTCGCGGACCGAGTCGGCGCGGTCGTCGTCGGTGACGAACTTCGAGAGAACCCAGTTCAGGCGGGTGAGCACGGCTTCGTGGCCGTCCTCGGTCAGTTCGTACTGATTCGTCCGCTTGTCGAGTTCACTCTTCTCGACGAGGCCCATCTCGACGAGGTTGTCGAGGTTGGGGTACAGGCGGCCGTGGTTCACTTCAGTGCCGTAGTACTCCTCGAGCTGGCGTTTGATCGCCAGACCGTACATCGGTTCCTCGGAGAGGATGACGAGGATGTTGTGCTGGAACGCGGTGAGGTCGCGAACGATGCCGGGGCTGCTACTGACTGTTTGTGCCTCTGACATGCTTATCAACATGTCATGGAGATATTTAACCTTTCTCAACTCGTCCTTCAACGCACACGTCAGCCCCCACAGCGCGAGAATGCGACGTTATCAGCGCGAGACACATCGCTCACCGAACCAGTTCTGATCGGCGTGTCCCGGTGACGACTGCCCGGTCGTCACCGGCTGGCTCCGTCGCGTGCCCGGCGGGACGGCCGACCGGCGCGTCCGGCCGACCGTTCGTAGCAGTTACATGACCTGAGGTGCGGCCGTTCATGTACCTTTTCATTCGTATTAGGACCATCCCGAAAGGCATATTGGGCGGTTCGGCCGTCGTATCAGTATGGTGAACCTGTGGACCGATTTGGAGTCCGGCCCGAACCCACCCGAGACCATCCACGCCGTCGTCGAGTGTCTCAAGGGCGAGCGCAACAAGTACGAGTACGACAAGGACGTGCCCGGCATCGTCCTCGACCGCGTCCTCCACAGCAACGTCCACTACCCGTACGACTACGGGTTCATCCCGCAGTCGTACTACGACGACGACGACCCCTTCGACGTGCTGGTGCTCGTCGAGGATCAGACGTTCCCCGGCTGCATCGTCGAAGCGCGCCCCGTCGCCCTCATGAAGATGGACGACGACGGCGAGCAGGACGATAAGGTCATCGCAGTCCCGAGCGAGGACCCCCGGTTCGACCACATCGAGGACCTCGACGACATCCCTCAGCAGACGATCGACGAGATCGACGAGTTCTTCTCGACCTACAAGAACCTCGAGGAGGGCAAGGAAGTCGAGACGCTGGGCTGGGAGGACAAGGCGGCCGCGAAAGACGCCATCGAACACGCGCTCGACCTCTACGACGAGAAGTTCGCCTGAGCGAGCAATCCCGTTTTTTCGGCGCAGCCGTGTGACCGAACAGTCGACCGACGCTCGACGCGGCGATTCCCGTCGGTTATGTGCCCGCCGGCACAGATGTATTATGCGCATGGGTAATCTTTTGGGCGAACGTGCCGTAGGAACTCGTATGAACGACACCCATCCCGGCCTCTATCACGTGACGGTCGTCCCGTCGAACTACGACGGGGACGAGGAGGCGCCGGGCGACGGGCGGCCGGATCGATAGCCGGACGACACCGGCAACGAACGCACCCCTTTTTATCGGCGCCGCCGTTAGGGATGGATAATGGCTCAGTGCGACGAGTGCGGCAGTCACGAGAACCTGCCGTATCAGTGTCGGCGCTGCGGCGGCACGTTCTGTGCGGAACACCGGTTGCCCGAAAACCACGAGTGTCCCGGCCTGAACGAGTGGAACGATCCGTCCGGAGTCTTCGACAGCGGCTTCGACGACAGCGTTCAGGACGAAGGCGACAGCCGGAGCCTCGGTGACCGGATTCCGGGGCTCGGATCGCTGACCGGGACGGGCGGCGTCCTCGGTTACTTCCGTGGCAACGTCGCGTATCTGTTCCTCGCCCTCATGTGGATCACGTTCGCACTCCAGTTCCTCGTCGGGGGACTGCTGGGACGTGGGGCGATGGAGACCCTCTTCGTCCTGCAGTCCGACCGCCTGTTCTACGTCTGGACGTGGGTGACCTCCATCTTCGCCCACGGCGGCCTCTACCACATCGCCGGCAACAGCATCGTGCTGTACTTCTTCGGCCCCCTCGTCGAGCGCTACACCGGGTCGAAACGCTTCGCTGCTCTGTTCATCGCGAGCGGCGTCCTCGCCGGCCTCGGCTTCGTCGTCGCCAGCATCGTCCTCGGCGCCACGGGCGTCTCCGTCGTCGGCGCCAGCGGAGCCATCTTCGCCGTCCTCGGCGTGCTGACCGTCCTCAACCCCAAACTCCGCATCTACCTCTACTTCATCATCCCCATCCCACTCTGGCTGTTCACCGCCGCCTTCGCCGTCATCTCGGTGCTTTTCTTCCTCCAGCCACAGACCGCGTCGGCGGCCAACCAGGGCAACGTCGCCCACCTCGCCCACCTGATCGGTCTCGTCATCGGGCTGGCGTACGGCAAACGGATCAAGCAGCCGCGACGGGTGCCCGACCGATTGACGTTCGGTGGCGGTGGTGGTCCGGGTGGTCCGGGTGGTCCGGGCGGCCCCGGCCGACGGCGGTGAGCGCCCCGTGACCCCTGCCCGCCCCGAATTCGTCCCCGATCCGTCCCAGTCCCGCGAGGAGATGGAGGCGCTCCAGCGCGAGGTGGCCGCCGCCGCGACGTTCGCCGACGACTTCGCCTTCGATCCGGCGGCCGTCTCGGTCGGGCGAGACACCGCGCTCACCGGTGAGCGTCCCCTCGTCGCGGGCGTGGATCAGGCCTTCCTCGACGACGACCGGGCGGTCAGCGCCGTCGTCTGCCTGCGTGGCGGCGAGGTAGTCGAACGCGCCCACGCCGTGACCGACCTCTCGGTTCCCTACGTGCCCGGCCTCCTCTCCTTCCGCGAGGGCGGGCCGATCCTCGCGGCGTTCGAGGCACTCGACACGACCCCCGACCTCGTGGTCTTCGACGGAAGCGGCCGCATCCACTTCCGGCAGGCCGGCCTCGCTACCCACCTCGGCGTCGTCCTCGACGTGCCGAGTATCGGCGTCGCCAAGAACCTCCTCTGTGGCCGGGTCGAGGGCGACGTGGACGGCCGCCCAGAGGGCTGGCGGGCGCCGGTCGTCGCGAACGACCGGGTCGACGCCCCCACGGGGACCGTCATCGGCTACGCCTACCAGTCCCGCCAGTACGAGTCGAACCCCGTGATCAACCCCCTCTACATCAGCCCCGGCCACCGCGTGAGCGCCGAGACGACGGTCGACCTCGTGGCACGGCTGTGTGGAGGGTACAAACTTCCGGAGCCGACGCGGCTGGCGGACGCGTACGCCGACGAGTGCAAAGCGAAGGTGTAGGGGGGCTTCGCACGTTTTAAGCCGTATCTCCGTCACCGTTCGGTAATGACCGACGATCAGGAACTCGGGATCACCGAGTCGAAAGAACACAGCACCGGGGAGTGGTACGCCGAAGTCGTCCAGAAGGCCGGCCTCGCGAACTACGGCCCCGAGGGCATGAGTGGATTCATCGTGACGCGCCCGCGCGGGTACGCGTTGTGGGAGGCCGTCCAGAACGAACTCGACGGCCGGTTCAAGGCAACCGGCGTCCAGAACGCGTACTTCCCGATGCTCATTCCGGAGTCGTATCTGGAACGCGAGAAGGACGTGGTCGAGGGGTTCGACCCCGAAGTGGCGTGGGTCACCCACGGCGGGTACGAGGAACTGGAGGAACGCCTCGCCGTCCGCCCGACCAGCGAGAGCATCATCGCGCCGTATCTGAGCCAGTGGATCCGGAGCTACCGTGATCTCCCGATGCGTGTCAACCAGTGGTGTAGCGTGATCCGGTGGGAGGCCACGGAAACCAAGCCCTTCTTCCGCACCAAGGAGTTCCTCTGGCAGGAGGGTCACACCGCGCACGCGAGCGAAGACGATGCGTGGTCGGAGACGACGACTCGCCTCGACCAGTACGAGGAGGTGTACGAGGACGTCCTCGCTATCCCCGTGCTGCGAGGCAAAAAGCCGGAACACGACAAGTTCCCCGGCGCGGACACGACGACGACGGTCGAGGCGCTGATGCCCGACGGTAAGTCGGTGCAGGGCGCGACGAGCCACTACCTCGGTCAGAGCTTCGCGGAGGCGTTCGACATCACCTACACCGCCGAAGACGAAGAGGAGCGAGTGGCCCACACGACATCGTGGGGGCTGTCGTGGCGGGCGCTCGGCGCCCTCATCATGACCCACAGCGACGATCAGGGGCTCGTCCTACCGCCGACGGTCGCCCCCGAGCAGGTCGTGATCGTCCCTATCTGGCAGGAGGAGACCAAGGAAGACGTACTCGACTACGCCGAGGGTATCGCAACCGACCTGCGCGAGGCGGACGTCCGCGTCGAACTCGACGACCGCGACGAGCGCAACCCCGGCTTCAAGTTCAACGAGTGGGAGCTGAAAGGTGTCCCCCTGCGGATCGAGATCGGTCCGAACGAAGTGGAGGAGGAGACGGCGACGCTCGTCCACCGGCCGGACGGCGAGTCGGTCAACGAGGACCGCGCCGGCATCGTCGACACCGTCCACGACCACCTCGATACGGTGTACGCCAAACTCTACGCGGCGGCGGAGGAGAACCTGGAGGGAGGCGTCCGCGAGGCGTCCGACCGCGCGGAGATTCTGGGCACCATCGGCCAGCACGGCGGCTACGTGAAGGCACCGTGGTGCGGTGACGAGGACTGCGAAGGGGAGATCAAGGACCAGATCGCGGCCGAAATCGTCCTCGTCCCCTTCGAGGGGTCGGAGAGCGACACGGAATCGATCCACGATGGCGAAACCTGTGCCATCTGTGGCGACGAGGCGGTGGAGACGGCCTACTTCGCCAAGTCGTACTGATACGGCCGGCCGCACGTCGCATACACTATTCGCGGTGGTGACTTTCGTGAAACAGGGACAGCCGATAGTACGACCATCACTGTCGAGTGTGTCTTATCCACACGGGGTGACGAGAAGTACACGATGACGGGATTCGAGCGCTCGGCGGTCGACGAACATGTTTCGCGTATCGGAGATACAGTGGGAAATTAATCATTATACAAATTCGCTAAGGTCTTTGGGCGGCTTAGTATGATATATATTGCCTTGTATGTGACTAGTGAAGCCTTACGGTAACAGGGACAGGCTGATAAGTGGGAACATAGAAGGGGGGTTATGACCAAGCCGCGGAGAGACGCCCACGCCGATCAGCGGGGGCTGGCTGACCCCACCGACGAGCGATCAAACTGTGGCGTAGGCGTCGTTCTCGACCTCGACGGCGGCGACTCCCACCAGACGGTCGCCGACGGTATCGACCTGCTCATCAACCTCGAACACCGTGGAACGACGGGTGCCGAGGAGGCCACCGGCGACGGCGCCGGGATCATGATCCAGCGGCCGGACGAGTTCTTCGAGGCCGTCGTCGACGCCGACCTCCCCGACACGTACGCCGTCGGCTCGGTGTTTATGCCCCAGGACGGCGCCGCCCGACAGGGCCTCATGACCATCTTCGAGCGGACGCTGGCCGAACACGGGCTGGACGTGTTCCACTGGCGCGACGTGCCCACGGACAACTCCGAACTCGGGCAGACGGCGCTCGACTCCGAGCCCAACGTCTACCAGCCGTTCGTCCAGCCGACCGAGGGGATGGACGAGGACGCGTTCGACCGCGCGCTGTACGTCGCCCGCCGAGCGGTCGAAAACGCCATCGAGGAACTCGACTCGGCCGGTGCCGGGCGGTTCTACATCTGTTCGCTCGACCGCAAGACCCTCGTCTACAAGGGCCTGCTCAAGGCGACGCAGCTCCCGACCTACTACCCCGACCTCGTCGACGAGCGCGTCAAGTCGACGCTCGTGCTCGTCCACGCGCGCTTCTCGACGAACACGCTCGGGGCGTGGCATCTCGCCCACCCCTACCGCAACATCATCCACAACGGCGAATTCAACACCATCCGCGGGAACATCAACTGGATGCGGGCCCGCGAGACGGACCTCGAACATCCCGACTTCGGCGACGACATCGACACGCTGAAGCCGATCATCAACGACCCGAACCAGTCCGACACCGCCTCGGTCGACAACGCCCTCGAACTCCTCGTTCAGGGCGGCCGTGACCTGCCTCACGCTCTCCGGATGCTCATCCCCGAAGCGTTCCGCAAGAACGACGAGATGAGCCAGGAGCGCAAGGACTTCTACGACTACCACGCGAGCCTCGTCGAGCCGTGGGACGGCCCGGCGCTCGTCGTCGGCACCGACGGTGAGCAGATCGCTGCCGCCCTCGACCGAAACGGGCTTCGGCCCTGTCGGTACGACGTGACGAAGGACAACCGACTGATCATGGCGAGCGAGGCTGGCGCGCTCGACATCGACCCCGCGGACATCGAGGAACGCCACCGACTCCAGCCCGGTCAGTTGCTCGTCGCCGACCCCGAACGCGGCGAAGTCGTCCCCGACGACGAGGTGTTCGACGACCTCACGGACGAGAAGTACGGCGAGTGGATCGAACAGGAACAGCGCCACCTCGGCGAGTCGGCCAAGACGGACTACGAACCTCGCGACGAAGTGGGGTCGCTCCGTGCCCAGCAAGCCGCGTTCGGCTACACCTACGACCAGCTCGACCACCTCATCGAACCGATGGCCAAAGAGGGCAAAGACCCCGTCGGCTCGATGGGTGACGACACGCCGCTGTCGGTCCTTTCCGACTTCAACCGACCGCTGTTCACCTACTTCAAACAGCTGTTCGCGCAGGTGTCGAACCCGCCGATCGACTACATCCGCGAGGAACTGGTGACGAGTCTGGAGTCACGGCTCGGTCCCCAGCGCAACCTCCTCGACGAGACACCGGAACACGCCCGACAACTCGTCGTCGACTCGCCGGTCCTGACCGACGCCCAGACTGCGGCGATCAAGGACCTCGACGGCGAGTTCAGCACGGCCGTCGTCGACATGACCTACGAAACGGAGAGCGACCTCGAAGAGGCCGTCGAGCGCCTCCGCCGCGACGCCCGCGAAGCTATCGAGGACGGCGCGGACATCGTCGTCCTCTCCGACCGGAACACCGGGCCGGACCGCGTGCCGATTCCGAGCCTGCTCGCGACCGGCGGGGTCCACCACGCGCTCGTGCGGAACGGCCTCCGCAACCACGCCGGTCTCGTCGTCGAATCCGGCGACCCCCGCGAGGTCCACCACCTCGCCACGCTCGTCGGCTACGGCGCCGACGCGGTCAACCCCTACCTCGCCTACCAGACCATCTGCGACATCGTCGCCGGCCCCGACGGGGCCGACGAGTCCGAGGCCATCTCCCACTACACGAAGGCGCTCGAAGACGGCCTGCTGAAGACGATGGCGAAGATGGGCATCTCCACCGTGGAGAGCTACCAGGGGGCGCAGATCTTCGAGGCGGTCGGGCTCTCCTCCGACTTCGTCCGCGAGTACTTCGAAGGGACGGAGATTCGGACGGAAGGGATCAGCATCCCCGAACTCGAAGAGGATCTCCTGACGCGTCACGCCGTCGCCTACGGCACCGATCCGGAACTCGAACGCCAGGGCGAGTACGAACACCGCTCGAACGGCATCCACCACCAGTGGAACCCCAAGACGGTCGGGACGCTCCAGCAGGCGGTTCGCTCCGGCAATTACGAGAAGTATCAGGAGTTCGCGGACCTGATCAACGACCAGCGGGAGGAACTCCACACCCTCCGCGGACTACTGGAGTTCGACAGCGACCGCGACCCCGTCCCCCTCGACGAGGTCGAACCGGTCCACGAAATCGTGGAACGCTTCTCGACGGCCGCCATGTCGCTCGGGTCGCTCTCGCCGGAGGCTCACGAGACGAACTCCATCGCGATGAACCGCATCGGCGGCAAGTCGAACACCGGCGAAGGTGGCGAACCGCCAGAGCGGTTCGGGACCGAGAAGGAGTGTAACATCAAGCAGGTCGCCTCCGGCCGGTTCGGCGTCACGTCGAACTACCTCTCCTCCGCCGAGGAACTCCAGATCAAGATGGCTCAGGGCTCCAAGCCCGGCGAGGGCGGCCACCTCCCCGGCAAGAAGGTCAACGAGATGATCGCCCACGTCCGCTACTCCACGCCGGGCGTCGGCCTCATCTCGCCGCCCCCGCTCCACGACATCTACTCCATCGAGGACCTCAAACAGCTGATTCACGACCTGAAGACGGCCAACCCCGAGGCCGACATCAACGTGAAACTCGTCGCGGAGGCGGGCATCGGCACCATCGCCGCCGGCGTCGCCAAGGCCAACGCCGACGTGGTCCACATCTCGGGTCACTCCGGCGGCACCGGCGCATCGCCGAAGACCTCGATCAAGAACGCCGGTCTGCCGTGGGAACTCGGCCTCGCCGAGGCCAACCAGATGCTCCGCGCGACGGGCCTGCGCGACCGCATCCGCATCTCCACCGACGGCGGCATGATGACGGGCCGCGACGTGGCCGTCGCCGCGCTCCTGGGCGCCGAGGAGTACGTCTTCGGCACTGCCAGCCTCATCACCTCGGGCTGTGTGATGGCGCGCATCTGTCACACCAACAACTGCCCGACGGGCGTCGCCACGCAGGACGAAGACCTCCGCGAGCGCTTCTCCGGGCAGCCGGATCACGTCATCAACTACATGGTGTTCCTCGCGCAGGAACTGCGTGAGATCATGGCCGAACTCGGCTTCCGGACGGTCGGCGAGATGATCGGCCGTCCCGGTCTCCTCGAACAGGTCGAGACCGACCACCCGAAGGCCAAACACCTCGATCTTTCGGCCATCATCGCCGAACCCGAAGGTGGCGAGCGCCACAAGGTCCGTGAACAGAAACACACGGACGTCGAGAACCACCTCGACCGTGGCCTGATCGGCGAGGCGTCCGGCGCCATCGAGGAAGGCGAACCCATCCACCTGCGTCAGGACATCTCGAATCAGGACCGCGCGGTGGGTGCCATGCTGTCGAACCGCATCTCGCAACGCTACGGCGAGAGTGGCCTGCCCGAGGACACCATCTCCTGCACCTTCGACGGCATTGCCGGCCAGAGCTTCGGCGCCTTCCTCGCCAACGGCGTGACGATGGAACTCGTCGGCGCCGCCAACGACTACGTGGGCAAGGGGCTCTCCGGTGGCAAGGTGATCGTCCGGACGCCAGAAACGGCGGCCTACGAACCCGAGGAGAACATCCTCGTCGGCAACGTCTGTCTCTACGGCGCCACACAGGGCGAACTGTACGTCAACGGCCTCGCCGGCGAACGCTTCGCCGTCCGCAACAGCGGCGTGAAAGCCGTCGTCGAGGGCGTCGGTGACCACGGCTGTGAGTACATGACCGGCGGCGTCGTCGCCGTTCTCGGCGAGACGGGGCGGAACTTCGCGGCCGGTATGTCCGGCGGCATCGCCTACGTCTACGACCCCGACGGCGACTTCGAAGACCGCGTCAACAAGGGCATGGTGACGATCCACGACGACCTCGAAGAGTCCGACGAGGCCATGCTCCGACGCATGGTCGAGAACCACGCCGAGTACACCGACAGCGACCGCGCACAGGCGCTACTCGCCGACTGGGGCTCCGAAGTGCGGAACTTCACGAAGGTGATGCCCGACGCCTACGCCGAGGTCATCGCCGAGGAGAGCCGCGAGGACGTGCGCAACGACCTTCCCGAACCCGCGTCGCCGGTCGGCGGCGCCGAAGTCGGCGCCGGGACGGTCCAGACTGGCGACGACTGAGACTGTCGGTCGTATGGCGCGATTCGACACGTCGGAGTGTCGAATCGAACCACGGACGTACAAGCCGGGAGAGCGACCCGCCGGCTACGCGGGCACTGAATAGCCAGCAAAAACTACGTTCTTCGACACTCGACGGCGACGCTATGCGTCGTCCGAACCGCTATCCGGGTCCTGGGCGTCGATGCCCGGCACTTCCGCTTCGAGCCATTCGCGGAACCACTTCACCCGTTTCAGCCGCTGGTGGGCGACGCTCTCGGCGGCGTCGCTCTCGACCCGACAAGCGGCGTCACGGCCGCGTTCGAGGACGCGGTCGATCATCTCGCCGGCGTCCATGTGCGTGCGCGACTCGTAGCCCATCCGCAGGAGCATCAACACGGCGCCGTTGGCCCCGATCTTGTCGAGGATGTCGGCCTCGATGAGACACTGCGTCTCCAGGGAGACATCACCGAGCGGTCCCTGATACGAGTGTTCGCGGATCGACTGGGTCACCTGATCGACGAACGACTGGGGGTAGTCGCCGCGGGTAGTGAGATACTCGCGCGCGACACGCGCGCCCTCGTCGGCGTGGCGTTCCTGCTCGGCTTCGAGTTTCGCGATGTCGTGAAACAGCGCGGCCACACGAACCACGTCGATATCGGCGCCCTCGCGGCGAGCGATATCCGTCGCGAGTTCGACCACGTTGAGCGTGTGGTTGAACCGGTATTCGGCGCTGTGCCACGGATACCAGCGCATCCGGCCGCCGTCCTCCTCGTTCTCGACGCTCGCAGCGAGATAATCCGAGACGAACTGCTTCATCTCCTCGAACTCCGCGTCCGGAACGGCGGACTCCTTTATTTCAACTCCCACGGTCCCACCTCCGTTGCGTTCGTGTTGCTCTCATTGTCGAAAAAAGGGGTGTTCGACTATTAGGCGTTACGACAGTCAGACGGAACCAATAGAGAGCAGGACGAGCAACCCGTAGAGGTATATCAGCCCCAAGATCACGTTTCGTTTCGGCGCGCGTGGTCGCATCCCGGGGAGTTTGAGCAGCCACGCACTGGTGGCGAGTAACGGGTGGAGCCACCGGTATTCCGAGGGGTCGCGGACGGCTCGTCGGAATCGTCGGACGACACGCGAGAGTTCGACGCTACCGAGCGTCATTGTGACCCGCCGTCGGAGGAGTCGTCTCCATCGTCGGTGCTGGACGAATCCGTGTCGCCGCCCGAGGAGGAACTGTCGTCCGGCGACTCGTCCGGCGAGTCGTCCGGCGTCGAATCATCTCCCTCCGAGTCGTCCGGCGACTCGTCCGGCGACTCATCCGGCGAGTCGTCCGGCGTCGAATCATCTCCCTCCGAGTCGTCCGGCGTCGAATCATCTCCCTCCGAGTCGTCCGGCGACTCATCCGTCGTGGAATCATCCGGCGACTCCTCCGGCGACTCATCCGTCGTGGAATCATCCGGCGACTCCTCCGGCGACTCATCTCCCTCCGAGTCGTCCGGCGACTCATCTCCCTCCGAGTCGTCCGGCGACTCATCCGGCGACTCCTCTCCCTCCGAGTCGTCCGGCGACTCATCCGGCGAGTCGTCCGGCGTCGAATCATCTCCCTCCGAGTCGTCCGGCGACTCGTCCGGCGACTCATCCGGCGAGTCGTCCGGCGTCGAATCATCTCCCTCCGAGTCGTCCGGCGACTCATCCGGCGAGTCGTCCGGCGTCGAATCATCTCCCTCCGAGTCGTCCGGCGACTCGTCCGGCGACTCATCCGTCGTGGAATCATCCGGCGACTCCTCCGGCGACTCATCTCCCTCCGAGTCGTCCGGCGAATCATCCGGCGAGTCGTCCGGCGTCGAATCATCTCCCTCCGAGTCGTCCGGCGTCGAATCATCTCCCTCCGAGTCGTCCGGCGTCGAATCATCTCCCTCCGAGTCGTCCGGCGACTCGTCCGGCGACTCATCCGTCGTGGAATCATCCGGCGACTCATCCGTCGTGGAATCATCCGGCGACTCATCCGTCGTGGAATCATCCGGCGACTCATCCGTCGTGGAATCATCCGGCGACTCCTCCGGCGACTCGTCCGTCGAGTTGTCCGGCGACTCCTCCGGCGACTCCTCCGGCGAGTTGTCCGGCGACTCCTCCGGCGACTCCTCCGGCGAGTTGTCCGGCGACTCCTCCGGCGACTCCTCCGGCGAGTTGTCCGGCGACTCCTCCGGCGACTCATCCGTCGAGTTGTCCGGCGACTCATCCGTCGAGTTGTCCGGCGACTCCTCCGGCGAGTTGTCCGGCGTCGATTCCTCCGGCGAGTTGTCCGTCGTTGAGTTGTCCGTCGTCGACTCCTCCGACGAGTCGGAGTCGGGGTCCGAACCGTCCTCGGACGACGTCGATTCGTCGTCTGCCGTCCCGTCGTCGGAGTCACTGGAATCGGAGTCGCTGTCGAACGTGGAGTCCGTCTCGCTCTCGTCCGACTCCGACGAGTCGTCCGAACTATCGACTGCCCCGGCGCCGGCCGAACCGGAGCTGGTGGACTGGTCACCCGATTCGGTGGGAGTCGGCGTCGGCGTCGATGTCGGCGTCGGCGTCGATGTCGATGTCGGCGTCGGCGTCGCCGTCCCGTTATCGGTGGATGCCGTCGCCGTCCCGTTCGTCGGATCGACGTTCGTCACGGGTTGGCTTTGGGTCTCGTTAGGCACGAACACCGCGAACGGACTGAACCCGGTCGTGACGGCGTCGAGTCTAACCGTCCGATCGGTGTGCCTGCCCACGGTGGTCTCCAAGAACAACCACTTCCCGGTGCTCTCGTCTTGGTGACCGATAGTCGCTTTCGACGGCGACGTATCGCCGAACCAGAAGGGGGCGAGCCAGAACGAAATCTTCGCACAACCTCCGTTGCCGGCCACGTCGAACTGCTTGAGTTTCTTCTGGTCGTCCGGATCGGGAGTCACACCCGTGGCACGTGCCGATTCGGCCTGCTGACAGGGAATCGGCTTGAGCTGGTACATGCCGTTCGAGAACTGCGCCTCGACGGTCAAAATCCCAGACGTAGATTCCGCGTCGGACAGCACCGTGTACGTCGCACCGCCGGACGCCGAAGCGATAACTACGAACGCGAGGAGGAGTATGGCGACGGTCTTCCACGTGATATCGAGGTCTCGGAGCGACATTCAGCGCTCACCCCCTATCAAGCTGCCACCGGTTTCCGTGAGCGAGTGAAAGGACCAGCTACCGGGATCGGAGTCTCTGTCTTGCATGTTCGTGTCGTCTCGGGAGTCTTTACACTCCCAGCCACCCGGGTCATTCCGGCCCGGGAAGTCGTACTTGCACCCGTAACTGTCGGGGCACGGGAGCGAATTGCTCCGGTCGGTGCCGGCGTACGAGTCGCCTTCTTGGGTGTGCGTGGTGCCGTCGCCGACCGTGAGCGAAAACTGACCGCCCCGGGAACTGACGTCGAACACGTCCAAGTTGGTGCCGTACTTGATGACGATGGTGTCGATCGAAGCAGGCAGGCTTCGAATCCCCAGCTTCCGTTCGTCGTCGCTCCGCTCGAAGCCGATATCGCGTTTGGAGAACGTTTCCGAACTACAGAACGCGACCCAGCTGATCCCGGATTCCTCGTCCGGATCGCCACCCGTACCACCACAGCTACCGGGGCACTGCCAGTCGGGGGCAACGGAGTCCGTGTTCATGACGTGGCGTGACTGGGTAGCGTAGAAGTCGAAGTCGAAGTCGACGTTAGTGTCGTCTCGAATACCGTCGCGGACTTCCCACTCGACGACGAGTTCCCACGTATCCGTGGGATCGAGTTCGCCGAGATTGATCCCCTCGCCGAACTGCTCGCGTGCCTCCCGAAGCGACAGGTAGTCGCTGGAGAGCCACCGATCGACGGTGCCGTCGCCATCGGTATCGATACCGAAGCGAACGAACAGCGCCTCTTCGACCGCCTCACACTGAGCGCATTTCGTCCGAAACCAGAGATAGGACGGGTTGTCCGAAACCGAGAGCGTGACCGTCTCCGTCCCACTATCGCCTTCCGACGCCGTGCCGAAACTCGAATCGGTCCCCCACGATGGCTCGGTGTCGAGGTCGACTATGCCTGCAATCATTTCTGAGTCGAAGTTCTCGGAGTCCTGCATCATCGCCGCGGTGCCGCTCCCGGCCGACGCCGCAGCTCCGGCGGTAGCCATCGCCCAGAGGAGCTTCCGGCGCGACAGGTCGCGGCCGTCGGTCACGTTCCACCACCACCCGTCGTGGACGGACTGTCGTCGGTCGACCGCCGATCCGGTTCGACCGTCTCCGTCGTGTCGCCGTCGGCGACCGTCCCCCCGTCGGTTTCGGGCGCCGCACGGTGCAGATACAGCGCGTCGTCCCGAGCCATGTAGTACGTGTCCTGCTCGTCGTCGTAGATGACCCAGTCGTCGCGGTCGAGAGCCATCTGAACCAGCGACTCGACCGAGTCCAGCGGGATCGTGGTACGCTCACCGATCCGCGCTGGGAGTTCGCCCTGTCGGACGACGCCCTCGATCGAACGGGTCGCCGAACCGGCCGAGTCGCTTTCTGCCCCACGACTGGCTAGATAGATCACGAGACAGAACAGGAACGCGATCGTCGTCGCGGTCGCGACGGCTATCGGCACTGCTTCCTGCATCGTGTACGCGACGTACCCGCTGTACGGCATGTACAGTCCGAACAGGAGCAAGAGCAGTTGGAGGCTCGACCGCGTGAGCGTGAATCCGTCACTCTCGCCGCCGCCGGTGCCAGTGGTGCCGACACTGGCGTCGGTGGTCGTCCGAGTCGCTGCCGTAACCGACGGCCCGTCGGTCGCCGTCGCGCTGGACGATTTGGGTTCGCGAATCTCCTTCGCCATCTCCCAGAGCTCCGAGAGGACGAACAGAACCATCGGCGTGAGCACGAGCGCGAGGAAGCCGACCTGCGTGTTGGCGAACTGGATCACGTGACCGATGAACGGAATCACGAAGATGACTTCACCCACCACCCGGTCGTGCGGAACGGTCCCCCGATCACGTTCCTCGTTGGCGTCGCCTTTGGTGACGTAGGCGACACCGTCCTCAGCCTGCTGTTTCTCGACCACTCGGTGAGTCGTCGGCGTGTCGCTCCCGGACCGCTGGAACGTAATGATGTCGCCCTGCTCGATCTCCGAGGCCGGCACCTCCCGGACGATGACCGCATCACCCGGGCTCATCTTCGGCTCCATACTGCCGGAGAGAACGACGAGTCCGTGGTCCGCCCCGACGACGCTCGGAACCGCGTAGACGACGAAGGGAGCGACGACGGCGAGCAACACGAGCACTACCAGCGCGTTCTTCGCCAAGCGAAGCGTGTTCCTGTCGGTCGTCGACTGCGCGTTCACGCGCGACACCCCCCGATCCGTCGCTGTCCGGGTATCATCACAGTCGTCCCCCGATGTGACTCGACCACTCGTCGTTCGCCCCCGTTTCGTCCATCACTACTATCGAGTAGTGTACCGGCCTTAGTTATCCGCTGCTTTGACACGACTCGCCAGGAGGTAAGCGGAGCCTGAAGGGGGGTCTGACGACGAGAGGGGTCACGGAACGTAAGAGGAGCGGGAACTCCTGCGAATCGACCGACCGAGTCCACACTACAAGAGTGTGAACGAGCGTCTAATGATCCATTAACCCCCGGTTTCGACATGGTTATCCCTCCGGGCACGGCCGCGGATCGAAGACGACCTGAAACGTTGCCGAATCCCCTTGGATGATGTTGCCGACGCTCTCCGGAATCCGCCACTGGAACGAGACGTACACCTCGTCGCCAGGGGAGAGACACGTGTCGCCGTCGATGGTGATCTGGTAGCCACCCGTATTCTCGGCTGCGTTGCCACCGATCCCACCCGCTGCGGGATCACGAGACACCTGGCGAAGACTCCCTTCCGCGACCGTCTCGTCGCCGATGATCGGCAGCGGTTCGAGTTCACCGTTGCCGGTGAGGATGCCTTCGTCGATCCAGACGGAAATCTCCGTCTCGTCGTCGAGTTCACCTTCGGACGAACTCGGATCGTCGCCGGCATCAAACTCGGGTTCGTTCACTCCGTTTTCGGACGTGTCGGAGAGCCGGAAGAGTAGATAGAGCTGTGCGTTCTCGGTCGGGGTGTCCCGTTCGAGGAGTTCGACCCGCATCGTCACCGAACCGCTATCGCCGGGCACCACCGCCTCGTCGACGATCAGCCCCACGTCGCCCGTCTCACCCTCCGTATCCGTCGTGAGTCCCGTATCTTCCTGCACCTGGCCGTTCACGATTTCGCGCCAGGAGAGTGCGATCCGCGGCGGCGCGTCGGTGAATCCATTCGTCTGCGCGTACGTCCCGTTCACCGTCCGCTGATTCATATCGATTGGATCGAGTCCGAGTGTAGCCCCGGCTCGATCCACACCGAGATAGAGAGCACCGGCACTCCCGACTGCGGCGAGGATCCGTCGCCGCGTGAGCGAGTTCAGGGGCATCTGAGAGACCCACCGACGGATTCGAACCGTCGCACTGGCGACCTGCGCGGGCTAAGGGATGGGGAGCGAGGTGGTCCCCAGTTAGACCTCTTCGCTGTTCATCCCGCTGCCGTCGTTGTGGCGGCACTGCTCGGTGTAGAAGCCGATGTCGAACGAAACGCCGTCAGATTGGAGTTCGTTCGCGTGGTCGACCGGAAGCCACCACGAGAAGCCAAAGCAGTGCGTGGCGCTCGCAGCGAAACAGTTTCGACCGGACCCGCCGCCTTGTTCGGCCGGGAGCTCCCCGTCGAGCGGGATGCCGCGGCCGTCGTTGGCGGTGAGTGCGGTCTCCAGCTCGCCAAGCGTGCCGGAGAAGATGATCTCCTCGCAGCCGTTGACGCCCGCGGTGATGTCTCCGGCAATCGTCTCGGCGAGGTCGACGAGGCTCGCGAAGTCGATGGGGTCGTAGAAGAACCCACTCTCGGCGGAAGTCGGATCGCCGTCGGTGCCGGCGATGCCGGCGCGCAGGAAGTTGTCCGCAGACGGCGTGAGACCGATGCCGGCGACGCGGATGATGGTGCCGTCGTTCTGGATGTCCGTGGCGACAGCCGCGCTCTCGTCCTGTTCGGCCTGGGAGGAGGAACCGTCGGCAATGCCGTCGGAGTAGACCGCGGAGGTGTAGGTATTCCCAGTGGGCGTGAGCGGGCCTCCCTCGTTCTCCTCGACGGTGTACGGCACGGTGTTGCCACCGCCGACGTAGTCTGGAAGACCGTCCGTGACAACCAGGATCACTTTTTTCGCACCGGATCGACCCTGGTCATCGAGCACCTGTTGCGCCAGATCCAGTGCGTACGGGAGCGGCGTGTTGCCGTTCCCCTGGTTGGGGAGGAACTCGCCGAGGTCGGGGCCACCAGTGTTGTCCGGATCGAACTGCGAGAGCGGTCCCATACCGGCGCGCAGAGCTGGACGACCGAAGACCCCGGTTCCGGACGGGTCAACGTCGTCGGGATCGCCTGCGCCGTTGAACGTCAGGAAGCCGGCCCTGACCTGATCACCACTGGTCGCATTTTCGAGTGCAGTGATGAACTCGTTCCCCGCGTCCCGGAGGAGCTCCGCCTCCGAGGGAACACTTTCGTCGTCCTCACCGGGACCGCCAGTATCCTCGTCCAGATCCCCGTTGATGCTGTTTGACGTGTCTGCGACGATCATCAGGTCGATCAGTTCGTCGCAGGTGAAGAGGTTGTCACAGTCGTCGTACCAGAGGGCAGTCTGAATCTGGTCGACGAGTTCGACCTCACCACCGGGTCCGTCTTCGTCGGGGTCGTCGAGCTCAGGCTCGGTGAACCCGTTCTCGCTCGCATCCAGACCACCCGGCATGTTCATCCAGAGGTAGCCGGGGTTGTCACAGAGGTGCGTACTGAACGTGACCTCGCCGAAGTCGCCCGGCTTCACGTCCTGCAGATGGATCATCGGTGCCGGCGAGCCATCGTCGAGACGCGTGTCGTCGTTGTCCGTCCGGCCCAGCGGATCGCTGTCCGGATCGAGTCCCTCGTCGTTGGCGCCCACGTCGGCGAGGTAGTCACAGGGAGCCCGATCGTTCATTTCCTCGATCGGGAACTCCGCGATGCCGTCGTTGTTCGAATCGGGATACGCTTCGATGGACGTGTTGTCCATGAAGTCGTCGACGTACGCTTCGGGCACCCAGAGAAGCGGCTCCTGATCGTTGTCGAAGCCCTCCGTCCCGGGCGGGAACGGACGGTACATCCCCGGATTATCCGGGCGCTCCATCGTCACTTCGAATTCGCCGACGCCGTCGTCGCCTTCGCCGTCACCGCCGTCGTTCTCTTCCCGGTCGTCGTTCTCGTCCGCGGACCAGTTGGAGTAGTGCTCCTCCCAGTCCAACTTGAGGTCGAGTTCGCCCGCAACGAGTCGGTTGTTCTGGAACGTTTCCTGATCGCTGAAGAACGCGGACGTTCCGAGTCCGGCCCCAGCCGACGCCACGCCGATGCTACCGAGAGCGGCGAGCGCTTTCCGCCGTGAGAGTTCGAAGTCGTTGTTTGACATGGTTTCGTGTTCTCGTTCGACCGCATTGAGGCGGCCTCACTCCCCGTCCCGGGGATGCCCACCGGCGGAATCGAACCGCCGTCAGCGTCGGGGGGAGACGCTGTCTCCAAGTGGGTGTGAGGGGTCCGTTATTCCGCGTCGTCGTCGACTTCGTCTTCGAGGCCCTCGTTGTTCATGCCGCTGCCGTCGTTGTGGCGGCACTGCTCGGTGTAGAAGCCGAGGTCGAACGTCGCGGAGTCGGACTGAATCTCGTTGCCGTGGTCGATGGGAACCCACCACGCGAACGCGAGCGAGTGCATGGTGTTCGCCTCGAAACACCCCTGGTCGCCGGTCCCGCCACCGGCTTCCGCGTTCATGTTGCCGTTGAGTTCGTATCCGGCCGAACCCCCGCTGACCATTCCCAGAACCTCGCGGAGCGATCCCGTGTTGAGCATCACGCCGCCCTCGTCGCCGTCTT
Source organism: Haloplanus aerogenes (assembly GCF_003856835.1). Classification (NCBI taxonomy): domain Archaea; kingdom Methanobacteriati; phylum Methanobacteriota; class Halobacteria; order Halobacteriales; family Haloferacaceae; genus Haloplanus; species Haloplanus aerogenes. The sequence goes on along the minus strand of NZ_CP034145.1, from coordinate 1,135,699 downwards.
GGTAGTTGTTGCCGTTGTCGACCCAGACGGCAGCCTGCACGACGTCGAGGAGTTCGACCACGTCGCTCTCGCTGTCCTCGCTCGCCGGTCGCTCTTCGGTCTCCTCTTCGTCGGGGTCGTCGGCCTCCGGTTCGGTGATCCCGTTCTCGCTCTCGCTGATGACGCTGCCGTTCAGCCAGACGTAGCCGGGGTTGTCACACAGCACGAAGTCGAACGTGACCTCGCCGAAGTCGCCCGGCTTCACGTCGTCCAGTTCGATCACTGGCTTCGTGGCGTCGTCGGCCTGTGCGTTCGCGACGAGGGCACCGTCACCGTTGTCGACACATTCGACCGGGCCCTGATCGTCGACGCCATCGCCGTCGGTATCGCCGGCGTTCGGATAGACGCCGGTCTGGGTGTTCGTGAGGAACTGGTCGGGGTCGTCGACGGCGATCAGCCACGCGTCATTCGCGGGCAGGCCCGTGTACTGCGTACCGTTAACCGTGGGCAGCTCACCGGCACTCCCGGTTTCGTTGGGACCGCCGTCGTACATGATCACGTCGACGTCGTCGTCGGTCGTCTCCGTGTCACCACCGTCCTCGTCCGGGCTCCAGTCCGAGTAGTGCGCCGTGTACCCGACGCCCATGTCGAGCGTGCCGGCCACGAGCGAGTTGTTCTCGAACGTCTCCTGGTCGGAGAAGTACGCGCTCGTGCCCAGACCAGCACCCGCCGACGCTACGCCGATGGTGCCGAGTGCAGCTAGTGCCTTCCGCCGTGATATGTCGAATCGTTCGTCCGTCATGGTGTGTTTCCCCTGTGAGGGGATGCCCACCGACGGAATCGAACCGTCGTCGCGACCAGCGTGGGTGTTCCGACACCTCTATGCATAACACCCACCCCCATAGCTAATCACCAATTCTCACACATAACGACGCACTAAGCGGTGTAAGGGTTCGATTACCTGCGTCGGCAGTGAGTCCGGTCGTCGTGCGCGCACATACCTGCGCGTTAACCAATGATTAACTAGCGAGAGGGACTGAAACCCGAGAATTTTTGGGTTGGGTGAACTACATAATTTCGGGTTAGCCGCAGGTTCAGGCTCGACCGTCTCCGGGGAAAGCTCCTGATAACTATCCCCTTTTGTCGTGTTGGTGTGGTCGACCCGGTCGCCATGAACATTGGACTACTCCAAACCGACGACGTACTTCCCGAAACGGATATCCACGATATTCTTCGAAACGACCGTCGCAGAAACGTCATCAAGTGCCTCCAGGACCGGGGGCGCGAGGTGTCGCTCCGTGATCTCGCGGAACACATCGCCGAAATCGAGACGAACGAGTCGCCGCCACCGAGCAACATCCGAGACAGCGTGTACGTCTCGCTCCATCAGACGCACCTCCCCAAGCTCGACGACGCAGGTATCGTTGACTACGACAGCGACCGAAAGACGATCATCCTCCGAAAGTCCGCCCGCCAAGTCGATCTGTATATGGAAGTGGTCACCCGCTACGGCGTTACGTGGGCGACCTACTATCGAGCGCTCGGTACGATCTCCCTCCTCAGTATCGTCCTCGCATCTACCAACACGCCGCTGGTCTCGGCGATCGATCCGCTGCTGTGGGCAAGCTTCTTCCTCGTCGTCATCGCCGTGTCGACGCTCTACCAGTTCTGGTCGCGCCGATGGCTGTACCTTCAGCAGTTATTATGACCTTGAAATCTGTCGAACTTAATCAAGCCCGGCTTTCTTGTGCGATATTTTTGATCCACCTACCCCGAACGAAAATCCTAGAACCTAGAAGAACTCCCCTGTAGTGCTAAAAAAAGCCGATTTCGAAATTCAACGATAATCGGCTCCAATTATCACAGGAGATATTGATGAGCCAATGTTTATTCTAACTGGCCTCACATTCAAGGCTGAACCCATGAGTGAGAGTCAGAGCGACTGGACGGAGGCACCCCCCCTTCCCTCGAAAGTCGAGCGGTCCGCACCGTACATGGCCGATCAACTCGGCCGCGGATTCCTGCACCACGACCGTCGCGAGCGTGACGCAGCTATCGAAGCGTTCACCAAGGTCGACGTGTTGCAGTTCCAGCATCTCGACGAGGTCGAAGCACGCAAGGCCGCCGAAGGCTACGTCGACGCACTGTGGGCCAAAGACGAGGTCGAGGATTCGTGTCGGAGTCCCGACGACGGAGAGATCGATCCCGAGCGCCTCGCCGAGGCGGACTGGTCGGCGGTCGAAGAAGGCTTCGAGCGCCGAGCCAAAGTGGTCGGTATCGATCCTGAGTACGCACCCCTCACGACCGAGGCGTGGATCAAACACAAGATCGGTGGCGATTACTGGACGCCGATGATGAAGGCCCAGATGCTCGAACTCCGCGTCGCACTACAGGACCTGGAGTACCCCAACAAGCCACGGTATGGCCAGAGTGGCTTCGGTGCCGAGCCGACGCGGTACGCGCTCGGAGTCGAACTCCACGACACGCGACAGTACGAGCAGGGGCGCGAAGCGATGACGCCGTACTTCCAGCGGATTCTGGACGAACACGACGGATAATTCAGCCGCGTCAGCGACGTAGGACACTACCGAGAGTGACAACGCCGTGGGTTATCCTGCCGCCATCGCTCCCGGGGAGAACTGGGCTTCGAACACTCGGGCCCCACACCCCTCACAGGTGGCGGCGATAACGTCGATCGACCGGCAGCACGACTCGACGGTCTCCTCACCCAGCGTCACTGGCTCCTCGCACACCGGGCACTCCTCCAGCCAGAGTCGCAGCGCCCCGAGGATCTCCGTGCGCTCGTCGAATCCCAGACGGGGCCACGCCGAGTGTCGCTCCCGGAACTCTTCCTCGGCGGCGATATCGGCCAGATAGGCGGCCCGTGATTCCCACTGTCCGACGCGCGTATCGTCGATGTACGCCTCGTACGCGTCACCGTGGGACTGGATGCGGACCCGATCGGAGTCGATATCGAGCCCATCGAACAGCACGGCAACGCTGTCGTCCTCGTCGCCCCGTTCGCGGAGGGTCTCGATGCGGTCGTACCACGCCTCGCGGAACTCGTCGGTGAGACAGAGATCCGTCCCGTTGCGACACTCCTCGACGGCGTCGACCTCGAGAAGGAACGCTTCGATGTCGGCGTCGTCCTCGATGGCCGGCGGATCGGGGAGTTCGTGTTTGTCGAACAGTTTGAGGACGGAGTCGGGGAAGTACCGCTTCGTCAGCGTCGGCGTTCCGGGTACCAGATATCCCCGCAGATAGATCGCGGCGATGGATGCCACGAACACGAGGACGGCAATCGGCGGAGAGACGACCGCCACGAGGCCGCTGACGACGACGGCGATCACCAGGTTGACGGCCGTACACGGAACACAGCGATTCTCCCCCGTGTACTCCGGCTGGCGGAGGTGGTGTACGCGTTCACTGAGAGACATGAGTCGATCGTATCGAACATCGCGTCGCTCATAGATAATTGCTCGTTAACCATCGTATGGCCGTCGTTTCTCGATTAGTCGTCGACGGTCACGGTGTCACCCGACTGGACCATGCGTTCGGTGATTTCGACGGTCCGTCCGTCCGCACCGACCCGATACGTGCCCGGATTGGCGACCGTCACCTCGAACGTGCCGTCCGTCACCGGCGCTCGCCGCACGTACTCGAAGTCGTCGCCGGTGATCGACACCTCGGCGACGAGTCGAACGTGGTCCCTGTCGTCCGGCGCCGGACCACGAATCGTCGCGCCGGGGACGAGCCGGAACACCTTCCGGGCGCCGTCCTCGGTAGCGAACAGGGCGCGGAAGTGCCCGACGCCGCTGATATCACTGATCTCGGCACTCCCGAATCGGTCGTGGAGCGTCGACTGAATCGTCGACGAGGAGATCAACCCGAGATGCGGCAGGTCGCGGGTGACGACGAATCCGACGCGACCTTCGAACTCCCCGTACCACTCGTCGGCACTGTTGGAGTTGGAGAACAGGAAGTCCTCGTAGTGGCGCTCGGCGTACGAGTACGACGCCGCTTCCCCGTTCACGAAGTAGTTGTAGACGCGGTTGCGCCCCCACTTGCTGAGGACGTAACTCTCGGGATAGGGAATGTCCCTCTCGTCGACGTACTCCGTGATCCAGCGCGCCGCGTCGTAGGTGGCGTCGGTGATGACGAGTCGTCGGTCGATGAGCGCGGCGTAGAGCGATCCGGACCCGACGGCGACGCCTGCGAGGCCGGCGAGCAGTGCCACGCGGGTTCGATCCGGAACGACGAGATCGTCGTCGCCACCGTCAGCGGCGACAGCTGGAGTCGCGGTATCGTCGCTCCCGTCTCGGCGCGGCACGGGCGGCTGGACGAGGTCGAACCACGAAGCGAGCATCACGAAACCCATCCCACCGAGGATGGCCGCGAAGGGTGCGAGTTCTCCGGCGAACCGTCGCTGCAGCGCCGCCAGCACGCCGAAGTGGAGGGCGTAGACGCCGACGACGAGCCACCCGGGTTCGAGCCGTTGCCAGCCCCACTTGGCCGCGAACGGCAGTATCGGCGCCGCGAGCACGGACGCGAAGCCGAGGATGACCAGTACGCCGACCGCGCCGTAGTTGGCGCCGACGCCCGCGAGTTCGGCCGGGCCGCTCCGCAAGAAGAAGGCGAGGCCCAACTCCAGTTCGGTCGCGATCGGCGGAACCTGACGGACGGCGACGGCGGCGACGACGCCGAACACCACCTCGGCGGCCGCGAGCCACCTCCACGAGCCCCCGGTCCGTCGGACGGCGACGACGAGCGCCAGTAACCCGACGCTCCCGAGCGCGAGCAGGTCGAGTGCGTAGATAACGGCCTCGAACTGCCAGCCGAGCAGTATGTGGACGAGGTGCGCGAGCGCTGCACCGCCGACGAGACCGGCGACGACCGGTGCGAGCCGTTCCGGTCCCGGTCGACGAATTTCGACCAGTGCCACGAGGCCGAGTGCGGGGGCGAGCGGGACGAGCAGGAGCGGCGAGGCTTCCCACGCGAGCGCCTGAGCCGCGACCGCAACAGCGAGGGTGCCGCTGGCGAGCCACGTTCGGCGGTCACGCTCGCTCCGGGCGAGCAGTTCGATCACGGCCAGCGCCGTCAGCGCGAGCCACACGTAGTCGAAGGCGTGGTGGTCGGCCACGCCGAGTGCGGTCCGGTAGGCGTGCGCCGGCGTGACGGCCAAGAGTCCAGCCGAGGCGAGACCGACGCGCACGTCGCCGGTGAGCCGCGTGGCAGCACCGTAGACGAAGGCGGCCGTCAGCACCGCCGCGACCACGGGATACCACGCGACGACGAACCCCGATCCCCACGTGCGCGCGCCGAACGGCCACGCCGCCACCGAGAGCGTCGCGGCGAGCAGCGGTTCGCCACGGATCGCCCGGTCGGGAAGCGACGGGAGCGGCCCGCTCGCCAACGCCTGATCGACCAGATAGCGGTAGAAGTAGGGATCGTTCGAGGCGAGGACGACCCAGTCGTCGCGAAACACTTCCTGAATCGTCGGGAGACGAACGAGGACGACGAGCAAAAGGGCGAGCAAGAGCGCCGTCCGGACAGGGATGCGACGTTGTCTGTCGATCCCTTCCGGCGAATCGTCGGACCGTTCGGCCTCACTCATCGCCTACCTCGCTCGGACGTATCTCGTTTCTCCGCCACCATTCGATTGGACAGTGAAGATACAGCCACATATAATCGATCCGTCACTGAACGTCGTCCGCGCACGATCCTATCGAAGGAGCCGGATCGCGTCGACGAACACCATCCAGAGCTGTCGGATGACGATTCGAACGTCGAACCAGAACGACTGATTACGGATGTACGCCACGTCGTACCGGAGCTTCTCGTCGGGATCGGTACTCGTCACGCCGTTTATCTGGGCGAGACCGGTGAGCCCCGGTTTGACGAACCATCGCTGACACCACGAGCTAACTTCGGACTCGATCTCGACCTCCTCGTCGACCCACACCGCACGCGGTCCGACGACGCTCATCTGGCCACTGAGGATCGTTAGCAGCTGTGGAACCTCGTCCAGATGCGTCTTTCGGAGGATCCGCCCGACTCGGGTGATTCGGTCGTTCTCCTCGTCGTCGAGAGGCGTCGCGGATTCGCCTTCGGGGACCATGGTCCGGAACTTGTAGACCGTGAACGTATCCCCGAACTCGGCCGTGCGCTGTTGCGCGTAGAAGACGGGGCCGCCGTCGTCGAGCTTGATCGCGAGGGCGATGAGGAGCATGACCGGCCCGAGGACGAGTAGGCCGGCGAGTGCGAACGCGATGTCGAACGCGCGCTTGAGAACGTGGCTCTGCCAGTCCCACGGTTCGACATCGATATCCACCAGTTCACCCGTTTCGAGGCCCGTCGTGAGGACCGTATCGGCGTGGCGGTGGTGGACTTTGGCGTTGACGCCCATGCGATGGCACGTGTCGAGCGACCCGAAGAACTCCTCCTGGTCCGGGTACTCGAAGGCGAAGACGACGGTGTCGATATCTCGTTCGATGAGTACATCCTCGAGACGGGCGAGCCCGCCGAGACACTCCTGCTCGGGGACGGACGCGACGCTAACCGTCCCCCCGTCGGGAGTCGCGATAGCGGTGCCACCCTCGTGAAGTGGCCGTCGGAATCGCGACGCGAACGAGGAAATGTAGCCTTCGATCGGGACGTTCGTCTCCCGAATCACATCCTCGATCGTTCCCGGATCGTCGCCGACGACGACCGTCCGCTCGGGATCGATCCGCGGACTCCGGCGGATGACGACGAACCACACCGGGAACAGAACACCCATCGTGAGCGTCGCGAGAACGAGCGTCGTCCGCGGGAGTCGGTAGGTGTAGTCGAAGTAGCCGATGGCGGCGAGTGCGACGGCGGCGAGAAACACCCGCTGCTCGACGAGCATGATCGTGTCGAGCACGCGTCGCGGGCGCGGCTTGAACAGCGGAACGAGCGCAGCGAGCACGACGAACAACATCGTCGCGAGGGCGAGCGAGAGGTCGCCGTTAGAGAGTGTCGTCGCCGGAAGCCGGTTGAACACCGGCACCATGACGGCCAGTTGCTGGACGACCGGGTGGTTCGCGACACTGACACTCCCCACTGCGAGCGCTACGGCCCCCATTCCACTGACGAGCCGGTACCGCCACCCCGAGAGCATTACCAGTGGAGTGTGCATACGTCTATTTGGTTAGTTACTGGTTAACCGTTGCTCTTGACGCTGGTGGCCGATTCGTGTCGAAGAGTAATACGAGCCTACGGGATCGGAACGGATCGGTAGGGCGCGCATTACCCGGGGAAACGTGTCGTTAATCGAAGGTTATAGGAGGAGGCCGCCGGCGATGGCGAGAGCTCCCAAACCCACACAGAGGACCCAAACGGCCACTCTGCGGACGATGCGCATCAGGAGGTCGATGGTCGCGTAGCCGACGACGGCAGCGACAGCGAGGGCGACGAGGCCCGCGGTGGGCGTGACGCCGATACCGCCCCCGCGGACGACGCCGACGGTCCCGCCGATGAGCGCGGCGGGGATACTGAGCAGGAACGAGAGTCGGAAGGAGGCGGGACCGTCGTGGCCGCGCAGGAGGAGTGCGCTCGTCGTCGTCCCGGAACGGGAGACGCCGGGCAGGATGGCGAGACCCTGCAGACCACCGACCAGGAGGGCGTCGAAGGCGTTCGGCGTCTCCCGTGTTGCCAGCGAGCGCGCATCTGCGAACCGCTGGAGGAGACCGGTGGCAACGAGGAGGGCGCCGATGAGTGCGACGAAAGCGCCGCCCGTCAGTTCGCTCACTAACGCCTCCAGCGCGAGGAGCGCAACGAGCCCCACCGCCGACGAGGCGGCAGTCGCGAGGACGACGAAGGAGAGCGTCGCCGTCTCGCCGTCGAACGCCGAGGAGGGCTGAAACGAGGACCACGAGGCGAGCGCCGTCCGCACCTCGTCGCGGTAGTACGCCGTGGCCGAGCAGGCTGTCCCGAGGTGGACGAACAGCGCGTACGAGACGGCGACGCTCGGCGCAGTGCCGAGCGCCGTCAAGGCGATGGCGATGTTGCCCTCGCTGGAGATGGGGAGCCACTCGAACACTCCCTGCAGGAGGCCCACGACGACGGCGACCAGATGCGGGTCCATACCGTGAGGAAACTGTCAACACTTATAGAAGGTGTGGAAACGGCAGAAGGCGGGACTACGCTGGCCGCCGAACACGGCCGTGCCCCGTCGGGGAGCGCGCGGCACGGCCGAGCCACCGGACGGACAGCGCGGCGAGAAGCGCCACCGGCACGGCGGGGTGGACGAGTGCGAGGAGGGGAACGATCAACAGCGCGGTCACGGCCGAGTCGCTCTCGGTCCGGGCGGCGAGACGTTCGCATCGGGAGCGGGTGTGGGGGATCGTGTACATGGGCGGAGGGTATCGGGGAACGCTGGTTCACGACGGCCAGGGGGAGCGTGTGAGGGCCGAAGCGGAGCGGGGAGTGGCCGTCGGATACGGGAGAGGGATGAGCCGTCTGTTTTGTTTGTTCGGCTCGTCCCGAACAAACAGACCGAACAATTTAATGCTTACGGTACGTCGGGTAGAGACGTGAACGCAGGGCGAATCGAGGACACGGGCGTCGGGAGGCGACGATGAGCGGGAACGAGGACGCTGCCGAGGCCGTCCGGGAGGACGTGATCGAATCGATGGAGCGGTCGGCCGAAGTGTACGGATTGAGTCGGAGCGCCGGGCGCGTGTACGGCGTCCTTTACTTCGCGGCCGAACCGCTATCGATTCCCGAACTGGTCGAGGAGACGGGGTACGCGAAATCGACGATTAGCAACGTGACGCGAAAGCTCACCCGCATCGGCCTGATACGCCGCCGATCGAGCGGCGGTGGGGGGCGTCGCGTCCAGTTCGAACCGGAGACCGACCTCTGGTTCGTCGTGCAGGACGTGTTCCAGCAGTTCGTCGCCCGGGAGATGGGGACGACCCGCCGGACGCTCGACCGCGCGGCGGGCCGACTCGACGAGTCGGACGCCGACGGGACACGCGACCGTATCGAGGACCTCGCCGAGACGTACGACGAGTTCGAACGACTCCTCGAACTCGCGATGGATCACTCGGTCGACGAACTGATCGCGGCAATCGAAGCGTACGACGAAGAGTAGCTACCAGGAGACGGTGTAGACGCAGGCGTCGTCGCCGTCGCGCCGACACCGCTCACCACGTTCCTCGACGAAGACGAACGACTCGACTGGCGCGTACCGCCGGGCGACAGCCCGGATCAGCCCCCGGTCGAACTCGCAGGGATAGGGGTTCTTACAGGTCACCTCGCCAGTCCGGTCGCCGGTCGACGTAAACCGGTAGGAGCCGATGTCGCCGCCGCGGTGGTTGCGTCGGTACGCCTCGTCGATGGACCGTAACCCGTCCTCGACCGACGAGATGCCCGTCGGCCACTCGGCCACGTCGGGAATCTGTTCGCCGAGGCGGTCCAGAATGTGCGGTTCGAGTTCCTCGGCGAGCACTTCGAAGGTGTTCAGCCACGCCTGCTGGGGATACCACTCGTCGGGAGATGGGTCGTCGATGCCGTTGGCCGCGAGGGCGTCGTACGCCGTCTCGCGGTAGGATTCGGAGAACCGGGAGAGCGCGTCGTCGACGACGGCGAGGATCGTCCGACCGTGGACCTCCACGTCCTCGTCGAAGGCCTCGTAGAGTGCCATCGTACTGTTGGGTGTGTGGCACCGGGATATAGGTTGGTGGGACGACGGTCATCCGAGCGGTGGCTGGAGCGCGTCGAGCCGCCGGCACCGATAGAACCGGACGCGTCGCACGAGCAGGGTCCAGCCGACCACCGTCAGCGCCGCGGCGACGGCGTTGACGAGGATGTCCGCCGGATCGAACGTCCGGTACGCGAGCGTCGACTGGATCAACTCCATCCCGACGCCGTACGCCGTCGCGAACCCGAACACGAGACAGAGGAGTTGCCAGTTCGGTCGGGGACTGCTCTGGAGGGCGTACGCGAGTACGAGCGCCAACCCCGCGTAGCCGATGGCGTGGAGCCACGTCGAGAGCGGGAGGACGCCGAAGGGACCGGTAACCAGCCGACCCGTTCCGGGCGGGCGCACGATAGAGAAGACGAGAATGGCCGCCAGCACCGCGATCACGAGCAGCCAGCGGATCGACCGGGGAACGAGCGGCAGGTGGACACGGCGGCCGGCCATACACTTGCTACGGGCCCGGTCCTGAAAACGTCGGGTGGTCGCAGCCGACCGCAGTCGGGAGATCACTTAACCCGATCCACGCCGTCGTTCCGACGACGATGTCCTCGAGCCCGAATCCACGATGATCCGCGTCGACTGGCGAGTGAGCGGTCGACTGATCGGGACGATCCTCAAGTGGCTCTGGGTGCCGTTCGTGCTCCCGCTCGGGGTCGCCGTCCTCGATGGGAGTGCACTCCGCCCGTTCCTCTTGCCGATGGCCGGGACCGTCGTCGTCGGCGCCGGACTCGAACGACTGACCGAGCGGAGCGACCTCCGGGCGCGCGAGGCGTTCCTGATGGTGTCGTTCACGTGGCTCGGCGTCGCCGTCGTCGGCGCGACGCCGTTCGTCCTCGCCGGACAGGGGGCACTCGCCGTCCCCGTGAACGCGCTGTTCGAGAGCATGAGTGGCATCACGACGACCGGGGCGACGGTCGTCGGCGACTTCGGCCGTCACTCGCGGGCGATCCTGTTGTGGCGGGCGATCCTGCAGTGGATCGGCGGCCTCGGCATCCTCGTCCTCGCGACGGCCATCCTCTCGCAACTCTCCGTCGGCGGGGCGCAGTTGATGGAGACCGAGAGTCAAACAGCCGATAGCGGCCGCCTCACACCACGTATCTCGGAGACGGCCAGTCTGCTCGGGAAACTCTATCTCGGGCTGACCGGGCTGCAGGTGGCCGTCCTCTACGGACTCCACCTGCTCGGGGTCGCCCCCGAAATGACGCTCTACGACGCCGTCGCGCACGCGTTCACTACCATCTCGACCAGCGGATTCTCACCGCGTGCCGAGAGTATCGCCGCCTTCTCGCCCGCCGTCCAGTGGGCGATAATCCCGTTCATGATCCTCGGCGCCACGAGCTTCGTCCTCATCTACTTCGTTCTACGTGGTGATTTCGACCGCCTCCGCCAGAGCGACGAGTTCCGGTTCTACATCGGAATCCTCGGGTTCTTCGCCGTCGTCGTCGCGGCCGTCGAAACGGCCGACGCGACGTACGGGAGCGTCGAGGCCGTCGCCCGCCACTCGCTGTTTCAGGTCGTCTCCATCGTCACGACCACCGGCTACGCGAGCACCGATTTCAACCTCTGGTCGTCGGGGGCCAAACACGTCCTCTTCGTCTGTATGTTCATCGGCGGCATGGCCGGGAGTACGACGTGTTCGATCAAGACGCTCCGCTGGCTGGTCGTGCTCAAGGCGTTCCGCCGTGACCTGTTCGTCGCCGCAAGCCCAAGCGCCGTTCGGCCGGTGCGCTTGAGCGGCGACGTCATCGAAGAGGAGACGATCCGCGATATCTACGCGTACACCCTCGTGAGCCTCGTCATCTTCATCCTCGCGACGGTGTTCGTCGTCGTCGACGCCTCGCGGGTCGGCCTCACCGTCACGGAATTCGAGGCGATGGGCGCCGCAGCCTCGACGTTTTTCAACGTCGGTCCGGCGTTCGGCATCGCGGGGCCACTGGAGAGTTACGCCCCTTTCCCGCCGTCGACGAAACTCGCCATGACGTTTCTCATGTGGATCGGCCGCATCGAAATCATCCCCGTTCTCGTGCTGTTGACGCCGTCGTACTGGCGGTCGTGACGGCGATCACGCGCTGTCGTCCGTCTCCAGTATCGGTCACGTCCGCGCGTTTTTATTCGCCGGACACGTATCCTCAGCATGTCGACACGGCCCGGAACGCCACTACTCGTCCTTCTCGTCGACGGGAACGGGGTGGACGAGCGGGCCACAGCGCTCGAACGCGAGCACCCGCGATTCGAGGTCCTCACCGCATCCGGCGCGGCCGCGGGGCTGGCCATCCTCGACGAACGATCCGTCGACTGCGTCGTCAGCGGCGTTCCCCTCGACGACCGACGAGGGGGTGATCTGCTCGCGGCCGTCCGGAACCGCGACTCCGACCGCCCGTTTCTCCTGCTCACGGACGGCGAAATCGACGCCGACGACGCCTTCGCCGCCGGGATCACGGACTACGTCCCACGAGCGGCCGATCCAGTCGTGCTGGCGACCCGGATCACCACCGCAGTCGGTCGATGTCGGACGGATCGGGAACTGGCCGCAGCGCGCGAACGATACGACCTCGTCGCCCGCGCGTCGGCCGACGCCTTCCTGGAGTGGGATCTCGACGCGAACGCAGTCCGCCGGTGCGACGGCTTCGTCGACACGTTCGGCTACGCGCCGGCCGCGGTGGAACCGTCGTTCGACTGGTGGGTCGAGCGCGTCCACCCCGACGACCGCGACCGCGTGACGACACACCTCTCGATGGCCGCCGACGGCGACCTCGACGAGTACGAGGACGTCTACCGGTTCCGGGACGGAGACGGCACGTACGCGTACGTGCTCGCACGGGCCTACTGTACCGACGACGGGGACGATGGACGGCGGATGATCGGCATCCTGACCGACATCACGAAACAGATCGAGTATCTGGCGCGGTTTCGCGAACTCATCGAGCACTCCCTCGACACCATCGCCATCGTCGACGACGAGGGGACGATCACGTACATCAGCCCCTCGGTCGAGCAGGTCACGGGCGGCGATCCGGCTGCGCTGGTGGGGACGGCGGCGCTCGACCGAGTGCACCCGGCGGACCGGGAACGCGTCGCCGAAGCGTTCGAGCCACTGCTGAACGCGTCGGCCCGGGAGTCTGGTCCGATCGAGTACCGCATTCACCACGCGGACGGGGAGTGGACGTGGGTCGAGTCCGTCGCTCGCGTCCCGAACGACTCGACGCTGGTCGACGGCATCCTCGTCAACACGCGGAACGTGACCGAGCGCAAAGCACGCGAGGCGCGACTGCAGAGGCTCGAACAGGCCATCGACCAGACCGGGGCCGCAGTGTACATGACCGATGCCGACGGCACGATCGAGTACGTCAACCCGTCGTTCGAGGAACTGACGGGCTACACGAGCGCGGAAGCGGTCGGGGAGACGACCCGCATCCTCAACTCCGGCGAACAGGACGCGGCGTACTACCAGCACCTCTGGGAGACCGTCGAGAGCGGCGAGGTCTGGGAGGAAACCATCGTCGACCAGCGCCGGTCGGGAGAGAAGTACACCGCCGTCCAGACCATCGGTCCGATCGTCGACGACGGCTCGATCACGGGCTACGTGGCAATCCAGACCGACATCACCGATGAACTGCTCGACGAACAGCGGGTCGGCGTCCTCAACCGGATGCTCCGTCACAACCTCCGCAACGGCCTCAACGTCGTGCAGGGCCACGTCGACTTCGTCGCCGAGCGCGTCGACGACGACGAACTCCGGGACGCCCTCCAGACGGTGACTGATCGGTGCAACCGGTTGCTGGCGGAAAGCGAGAAAGCGCGACGGTTCCAGACGCTGTTGAACGCGGAGCGGTACACTCCCCGCCCGGTGTGGGAAGTGCTCGCGAACCTCCGGCGCGAGACTGATCGACTCGACGACGCGAGCGTGACGATCACCGTCGATCCGGCCGTCGACGGCGCGGTGTTGAACGTGATCGACCACGCACTCGTCGAACTCGTCGAGAACGCGGTCGAACACACGAACGGCGATACGGCGGTGACGGTCGAGGTGCGCCTGATCGACGCGGCCGAGTTCGAGTTCGTCGTCACGGACGACGGGGCCGGACTCCCCGCGATGGAGCGGCGCGTGCTCGAAACTGGCGCGGAGACGCCGCTCGAACACAGTCAGGGGCTCGGGCTGTGGCTGACACACTGGCTCGTTCAGATCGCCGGCGGCTCGGTCGAATTCGCCGACAACGACCCCAGCGGGACGGTCATCCGTGTGCGGGTGCCGCGGCTGTGAGTCGTCGTCTCAGGTCGACGCGTCCGGATCGACGCGCTCGACCCCGGTGATCTCGAAGCGGGCACCCCCGGTGTCGCTCGCGGTCACTGCGACCGACCAGCCGTGGGCGTCGGCGATTTGTTCGACGATGGAGAGGCCGAAGCCGGTGCCGCCCTCGCGAGTCGTGTGCCCCGCCTCGAACACCGTCTCGCGCTCAGACTCGGGGATTCCGGGGCCGTCGTCCGCGACGTAGAACCCGTCGTCCAGGTCACCGATGGTGATCGTCACGGTGTCGTCGTCCGGCCCGTGTTCGACAGCGTCACCGGACTGCGTCCGGTTGCCCGTGGAGCGGTATTCCACGGCGTCGTCGGCGCCGAGCCGACTGCCCGCCGAGCCATGTTCGATGGCGTTCCGAATCAGATTCTCCAGCAGTTGCTGAAGCCGACTCCGGTCGGCCTCGACGATCAGGTCGGTGTCGACGATCAGGTCGGCGTTCGTGGTGTCGACGGTCCGCCAGCACGAGGCCACGACCGACGACAGGTGGACCGGCTCGGTGTCGTCGACACCCTCGCCCTGCCGGGCCAGCGTCAGGAGGTCGTCGATCAGCGCGCGCATCCGCTCGTGGGCCCGCTCGATGGCGTCGAACTCGTCGCAGTCGCAGGTACAGGCCAAGCGGGCAAGCTGAAGCCGGCCCTGCGCCACGGTCAACGGATTTCGCAGGTCGTGGCTGACGACGCTGGCGAACGTTTCGAGCCGTTCGTTCTGGCGTTCGAGCCGCTGTTCGTACGCCTTGCGCTCGGTGATGTCGGTCAGCGTCCCGGGGAACGTCACTGGCGCCCCGGACTCGTCGCACTCGACGTTCCCACGGGCGACGACCCAGCGGAAGTCGCCGACGGCGTCGCGAACGCGGAACTCCTCGGCGTACTCGCCGCAGTCGTCGAGCGCCGCGTCGATGGCGTCCTCGACCCGGTCGCGGTCCTCCTCGTGAATCGCCGAGAGGAATCGATCGATGGGGACGCCGTCGGCCGCCGCGTCCGGGTCGATGCCGAACGTCTCGGCGAACGCGCGGTCGACGACGACCCGGTCTTCGGGGATGGACCATCCCCATGTGCCGAGCGCGCCGGCTTCGATGGCCGCCTCCAGTTGCGATTTCGCCTCGCGGAGTTGCCGCTCGCGCTCCTTCTGGTCCGTGATGTCCTGAATGTAGCCCCGAACGGTGGTGCCGTCGGTATCGACGGGTTCTCCACGGGCCCGAATCCAGCGCGTGTCGCCGCTCGCCGTGATCAGCCGCGCCTCGATATCGTACGGCTCACCCATCTCCATCGCCGCTTCGACGGCGCTGGCCACGCGGTCGCGGTCGTCGGGATGGATGAAATCGAGGCCCGCCGCAACCGTCGGCTCGAAGTCGTCGTCGACCCCGTGAATCCGCCGGGTCCCCTCCGTCCAGACGACGTTGTCGTCGGCGTCGTACTCCCACGCGCCGAGGTTGCCGAGGCGTTCGGCCTCCATGAAGAAGTCACGAATCCGTTCGAGTTCGCGCTCACGCTCCTTGCGCTCGGTCACCTCGCGCGCGGAGACGACGATGGAGACCACCTCGTCCTCGGACGCAACGGGGCGGAAGACGCCCTCGATGGCGTGGACGGTCCCGTCGGCGCCCGTGAGGTCGGCCTCGAACTCGACGTACTCGCCGCTGGCGGCCCGGTCGATCCGCGTTTTGATACCTGCGCGCGCTGCGTCCGCCTGCGCGAACCACGGCGTCCCCCAGAACGGTACCCCGATCACCGCCTCCCGCGGCGCGTCGACGTACGCCAGCGCTGTCTCGTTGACGTCGAGTACCGTCCCGTCCGGGTCGAGCAGGCCGGCGAGAATGTTCGGATCGTCGAGAATCGCCCGATAGCGGCGCTCAGCGCGCTGAAGCTCACGTTCTCGCTCCTTGCGCTCCGTCACGTCACGGACGGTCGCGAGCACCCGGTCGGCGCCGTCGAGACGGATCGGCGTCAGGTGGACCTCGGTCCAGAACTGCTCACCGTCGCTCGTGATGCCCGGCCACTCGAACGTTCGCGGGCCGGATTCGAGCGCGTCTCGAATCTGCTCCCGAGCGTGGTCCAGCGTGTACGGCGGTTCGTCGGGATGAACCGCCTCGAAGTCGGCCTCGAGAAACGCCTCGCGGTCGTAGCCGAACAGGTCCGCGTACGCGTCGTTCATGTCGACGAAGGAGCCGTCGGGGTTCTGGACGACGATGCCGTCCGGACTGTGCTCGAAGATTGCGCGGTAGTCGACGCTGTCGCGGGAGCGGTCGGCGGCGTCGACGACGCGGTCCGCCAACTGTCGCCACGGGTCGGAGACAGCGTCTTTCCGCACGTAGTCGGTGACGCCCGCCGAGATGGCCTCGCTCGCCACGGCTTCGCTCCCCGCGTCGGTAAAGAGGATAAAAGGCCGGTCGGGGTCGCGCTCGCGGACGGCGCCGAGGAAGTCCACCCCGTCCCCGTCCGACAAGTCGTAGGCACTGACGACACAGTCGGCGTCGTCGACCCGGCCCAGCGCCTCGTCGACGCTGGTCGCCGTCTCCACCGTGAGCCGCGCATCCGCACGTCCGAGTCCTGTCGCCGCTCGCGCAACGAGCCCCGGATCGTCGACGTAAAGGACGCGCACGGAATCGCCCATTATCCCCACCACGTGTTACTGATGTGAAAATTCATCGGTTAGCCGTCCCGTGCGGCCGCTTGCGCCTCGTGGCAACGATACCGACCCAAACCCCCATGACGCTGCCGGCCGATGAGGACTCCATGCTCGACGCCGAACGCCAGACGGTCGCCACGGCGGTTTCGACGCTCGCGAGGCTGACGCCCGGCCGCACCGGCAACCTCAGCGTTCGTCGCGGTGATCACGTCGCCATCACGCCCTCCGGGGTTCCGTACGACCGCATCGACGCCGCGGACGTGCCCGTCGTCGGCCCGGACGGGGAGGTCCACGGCGATCACGCGCCGTCCAGCGAACTCCCCCTCCACCGGGCGTGTTACGAGGCGTTCGACACCGGCGCCGTCGCTCACGCCCACTCGCCGTGGGCGACGACGCTCGCCGTCCTCCAAGAACCGATTCCCCCCGTTCACTACATGCTCTCGCTGGCTGGCGGAGAGGTACCCGTCGCGGCGTACGCGACGTACGGGACGGAACAGTTGGGTGAGAACGTCGTCGCCGCGATGACCGACGCCGACGCGACGGCGTGTCTGCTCGCCAATCACGGCCTCGTCGCCATCGGTGACGACCTCGACGGCGCGATGGAAACCGCCGTCGCCGTCGAATCGGTCGCGCAGGTCTACTGTCAGGCGCTGGCAATCGGCACGCCGGAACCGCTTCCCGAGGCCGAACTGGACCGCGTGGGGCGGAAACTGGCCGACTACGGACCGGACGGGGAGTGAGCGTCGAGGCGGAGCGAGCGTTAAGGTGCGTCGCCCGCTACTAGTACGCATGAGAACCATCGAGTGGGACGACGACCGCGACTGCATCGTAATGGTCGACCAGACCAAACTCCCCGCGGAGTATACGACCTACCACGCCGAGACGGTGGCCGACCTGATCGAGAGCATCCAGCTATTACGGGTTCGCGGCGCACCGGCCCTCGGCGCGGCCGGCGCCTACGGCGTGGCACTGGCAGCGCGGCGCAACGACGCGGACGCGTTCGACGCGTTCGTCGAGGCGGTCAGGGCCGACGCCGACGCCATCGCCACCGCTCGCCCGACGGCCGTGAACCTCTCCAGCGAGGTCGAGACGGTGCTGGCCGAACTCGACGCCTGTTCGTCGATCCCCGAGGCGCGGGAGCGAACGCTCGCTCGCGCCGAGGAGATCGCCGACGCGGACGTGGCACGAAACAAACGGCTCGGCGAACACGGCGCCGACCTCCTCGCGGACGGCGACACGGTGATGACCCACTGCAACGCGGGCGCTCTCGCGACCGTCGACTGGGGGACGGCACTCGGCGTGATCTACTCCGCACAGGAGGCGGGGAAGGACGTACGAGTCATCGCCAACGAGACACGGCCGCTGAATCAGGGGGCGCGCATCACGACCACCGAACTTCTGGAACACGGCGTCGAGACGACGCTCATCCCCGACAGCGCGAGCGGACTGTGTATGCAGGAAGGCCGCGTCGACGCCGTCGTCGTCGGCGCCGATCGGATCGTCCTCGACGGCGGCGAGGCGTTCGGCGATCAGGGCGTCGTCTTCAACAAGATCGGCACGTACAACCACGCGGTCATCGCCGACCGCCACGACGTGCCGTTCGTCGTCGCCGCGCCGCACGCGACGATCGATACCGAGCGAAGCGCCGACGAGGTGGAGATCGAGCAGCGCGATCCCGACGAACTCCGGGAGATCTACGGCGTCCAGAACGCGCCCGAGGACACCGACGTGTACAACCCCGCCTTCGACGCGACGCCGATGGAACTCGTCGACTACCTCGTCACCGAGACGGGCGTGTACGAACCGCCGCTGGATCGGGTGGCCTTCGAGATGGCAGACGAACCGGCGACGGTCTGAGCGGACGCCCGCGTCCACGACTGTGGGATTGGTTCCGGCGACACGAGTCCGGCCCACCCACTCGGCGCAGGTGACCGCGACGGTCGGCGTCTTGGTGTCGGCTCCCGCACGACCCGAACGTCTCATTCGTCGCCTGTCGGGTATCGCTACGCCTCGCCATCCCCGCTTAGTCGTAGACGTGACGCGACCCCGTCGCGTTCGCCTCGATGTAGTCCCAGTCGTACTCGACGCCCAGCCCCGGCCCGTCGGGGACGGAGACCGTTCCGTCCGCGTCGACGGCATCCATCATGTCGGAGTAGCTTCCCTCGTAGATGGGGGGTTGCGTGTTCTGACACACGGGGTGGACCAGCGCGAGTTCGTAGTAGTTGGTGTTCCGGGTGGCCGCGATGCAGTGGCGCTGTGCCGGCCCGGGGGCGTGGAACTCGACGTCGAGCCCGAACGCCTCCGCCATCCGGGCCACTTTCATCGCGCCCGTGATGCCCGCGTCGTACTCGGGGTCCGCCCGCAGGAAATCGGTCGCGTCACCGGCGGCGAAGTCGGACTTTATCTCCAATCCCCGGACGTGTTCGGTCTGGAGGATCGGTGTGTCGAGTTTCTCCCGGAGTTTTCGGTGGGCGTGCTGTGAGATGCCGCCGTCACGGAAGGGGTCCTCGTACCAGAAAAAGCCCTCCTCGTCGAGGGCGCGCCCGAGTTTCAGCGCGTCCGCGAACGTCTCCAGTTCGCACGCCGGATCGTGCATGAGATCCATCTCCGACCCGACGCGGTCACCGACGGCGTGGACGGCCTCGATTTCGCGGCGCAGGTCACGGGTGTCGTCGCCGCCACCCCACCCGTGGATCTTGAAGCCGCCGAAGCCGGCGTCGCGACACTCCTCGGCGAAGTCCGCGAACGCCTCTGGTGAGTCCAGCCCGCCCGCCTCGTCGCCGTGGTACGTCGACGCGTAGGCCGGAATGCGGTCCCGGTAGGTGCCGAGCAGTTCGTGGATCGGTGCGCCGTAGTGTTTTCCAGCCAGATCCCAGAGCGCGATGTCGATGGGGCCCATCCCCATCCGGTCGTATTTCCGGAGGGAGCGTTTGATCTCCGACCAGTGTTTCTCGCGTTCGAGCGGATTCTTCCCGACGAGATACGGCGCGATGATGTTGATCTGGGCGGCGCCCGGGGAGTTCCCGCCGACGTACTCGCCGGTGATGCCCTCGTCCGTGTGGATCCGCAGGCCGAACAGCTTTCGGTGGGTCGTCTCGCCCGGCTCGTAGACGAGATTGAATCCGTGCTCGTCAGTACCCACGTCCTCGAGAGGGTACTCGAACTCGCGACTTTCGATGCTCGTGATAGTCAACGCCATACGCGCAGAGTCCGGACAGCAGATGATAAGTATGCTGCCGGGACGGACGCGACCACGAGCCACACCCGTATCGGGTCGGCGTCCGTGACGCCCCCCGGCGGGCGTCGGCATCGAACTCAACCACGACGTTATCGAGGCACACGCCTACTGAACAGACGGTTACACGATCAACCTCTTCGAGACGGACTGGGAGAAGCGAGCGGTCGAGAAACGCTGACGACCGACGTAACGTGGGGCAGACGGCCAGATCCGTCTCGGCGGTCGATCGGAGCACGATGTGGGCAGGCGTCTCGTCGTACTGGGCGGCGTCTTCGTCGGCGGTGCGGCGCACCGAGCAGTCGACTTATTCGATCTCGATTTCGACGGCTTCCGCCGACGGGTCGGCGTCCTCGCCGCTCAACTCGTCGAGCGCGAGGGAGACGTTGCGCATGTTGGCCTTCCACGCAGCGTCGAAGAGGTCGCCCACGACGGGGATCGATCCGGCGGCCACGTCGACGCCGACGTAGGCGAGCATTTCGAGCAGCGTCGCGTAGGAGACGCCGAGGCGCGCCGATTCGACGACGATGTACAGCGAGAGGGCACCGCTCATCACGTCACCCGACCCGGGCAAGAGACCGAGCAGCGGGTCGAGACCGATCCGGAAGTCCGTCCCCGGAATCCGGACACTCTCGTCGAGGACGTGCGCCACGAACTGCATGCGCTTGACGGCCGCTCGGTCGACGGAGTCGGGCAGGTCGTCGATCGCTACGTCGAACGCGGACGCCAGATCGTCGCTCATGGGCGTGTGTGGGGGTCGAGACGGATAACCCTCGTGGCCCGGTGATCACCGATCGGTCGTCCGTCGCACAGAACACGAAGCGGGGCTTTCGAGGTGCTCACAGTTTTGCTGACTTATCCGAACACTACTCGTCGCTCCGGGCCGACAGTATAAACGCCCGCGGCCCAAACGTCGGGATATGGTCGTATCGACGGGCGTCCTCCAGTTAGGGTTCGAACTCGGGCCGGAGACGCTTCCACTCCTGCTGATCGTCGCTGGCCTCGGGCTCTCCATCGCCGAGGCGATGGCGCCGGGTGCCCACTTCGCGGTTCTCGGTGTCGCGTTGCTGGCGGCCGGCATCGTGGGGCTCCTCCTCGGCCCGCTGGCCGGGCCGCTCGTCCTCGCGGTGCTCGTCCTCGTCTTCGGTGGCCTCGCGCTCGTCGGCTACCGCCGGTTCGACCTCTACGGCGACGCGGGCGCCGGGCAGACGACCGACTCGGACTCGCTCCGGGGACGGACCGGGCGCGTGACCGAACGCGTCACGCCCCAGTCGGGGGCGGTCAAACTCGATCGCGGCGGCTTCAACCCCAACTACGCGGCCCGCTCCATCGACGGCGAGATTCCGGTCGGGGCCGAGGTGCTGGTGGTCGACCCCGGCGGCGGTAACGTCCTCACGGTCACGCCGATGGAGGAGTTGGAAGACGACATCGACGCCGAACTGGCGCGAGGACGGGCGCGGATGGAAGCGGAGGCCGAGGAGTCGGCCGACGCCGACGCGGCCACCGAAGACGAACCGGAGCGGGCCTGACGGGGCGAGCGTGCCGCGTCACCGTGGCGTTTAAATCGCCACCGCTCCGAACGGACCACAATGGCTTTTGAGGAGCTGCTGAGCGATCCGGTGATCCAGAAGTACCTCCACGAACTCGTCGGACCGACGGGGATGCCGGTCGCGGCCGCGCCGCCGGACGGGGAGGTGACGGACGAGGAACTCGCCGAGGAACTGGAGCTCGAACTCAACGACGTGCGCCGAGCCCTCTTCATCCTCTACGAGAACGACCTCGCTAGCTACCGCCGCGTCCGCGACGAGGACTCCGGGTGGCTCACGTATCTCTGGACGTTCGAGTACGAGAACATTCCGGAGAATCTGGAAGAGGAGATGTACCGCCTGCTCGACGCGCTCGAGGAGCGACTGGAGTACGAGCGGACCCACGAGTTCTACCTCTCGGAACCCGCGGGCATCCGCTTCGAGTTCAGCGAAGCGATGGAGTTCGACTTCCAGTGCCCGGAGACGGGCGCGCCGCTCGAACCGATGGAGAACGACGACCTCGTTCGGGCGACCGAGCGCCGTATCGAGGAACTCCGGAACGAACTCAACGTGGACATCACCCGCTGATGGTCGTTCTCGCAACCAAGTGTTACGTGGAGGGGTCGGCCCGGGAACGCGCACTCGACGGAATGGACGCACTCGTCGACAACGCCATCGGTGACCTCGACGTGGACTGGGAGGTCGGCGTCCGCCACGACGACTTCGTTTCGGTGACGATCACCGGCGAGGACGAGGTGGCCGCCCGCAACGTCCTCCGCGAGGAGTGGGGAGAGATCGGCACGGGCTTCGAGGACGGCGATGTCTACGTCGGCACGCTCGAATCGTGGGACGAGGACGGGTTCGTCCTCGATGCCGGCGAGCGAGTGCGGATTCCGGCCGACCAGCTCGGCCTCGGTCCGGGGTCACCGTCGCAGATCCGCGACCGGTTCGGCCTCGTCCAGCACATCCCGCTTCGGTTCGTCGCCGGCGACCCGCCACGACTGGCCGACGCGGAACGCGACCGGCTCTTCGAGTGGACGCGCAGCGACAACGGTCGGCTGAACGTCAACAGCGCGACGCGGGGTGAAGTGCGGGCGACCATCAACCGGGCGGGCCACGCCCGCGACATCGTCACCGTCGAACGCCTCGGCTTGCTCGAACAGAGCGTCGTCTGTACGGAGGGAACCGATCCGCCGGGCTTGCTCGCCAGCGTCGGGGAGTACTTGCCCGCGGAGCTCAAATGTGTCATTCCCTGAGCGATGAATCGCCGGTACGCACTTCCCCTCGCGCTCCTCGTCCTCGTCGTCACGTCCGGCTGTATGGGATTTTTCGGCTCCCAGCCCATCTCGGACGACCGGCTCGACGAGGCGCCCCCGTCGCCGTACGTCTGGGACAGCGACGTGAACGCCCACATCACGATCACGGAGAACGCCCGCTTCCAAGCAGTCTACCGGCTCAACCGGTCCTCCATCGAGCTGTTCCGTCGTGACGGCTTCGGCGGACGCAACTCCATTCCCGTCTCGTCCGTCCGCTACCGCTACCCCAACGGGACGGTCATCACGGGGACGGAACTCCGGGCACGCGGCGGCGCCATCGACCGCTCGCGTTCGCGCGTGTCGGTCACGCTCCCGTCCGGTGCCGAGGGCGGCAAACTCGCCTTTACCTCCTCCAGTACGCCCAAGCGGTTCAGCCTCCCGACGTTCGTCAACGGCTCGTACGCGGTCGTGTTGCCACCGAACCGTCGGGTCTCGGTGTTCCCGTTCGGGAAGGTCCACCCCGGCGGCTACGACGTAGTCGAGGACGGTGACCAGCGGATCATCCGCTGGGACAGCGTCGAGACGGACGCCGTCTCGGTGCAGTTCTACCTCCAGCGTGACCTGCTGATCTTCGGCGGGGCGGCGGCGGTGCTGGCGGTGGTGGGCGTCGGCGGCGTCTTCTACTACAAGCGCCGGATCGACGAACTCCGCGAGCAACGCGAGGAACTCGGCCTCGACGTGGACACGGAGGACGACGAGTTCAGCGACGACCCGCCGCCGGGGATGGGGTAGCCGTCGTCGCCGTCGGTCACGACCCTTTTCAGTTCCGCCCGCCTACCCCGACCCATGCGAATCGCGGTCGTCACCGTCGGCGACGAACTGCTGTCCGGGGATACGGTCAACACGAACGCGACGTGGTTGTGTGACCGCCTCGACGAGCGCGGCGTGTCGGTCGAACGGGTCACGACCGTCCCCGACCGGATCGCCGACATCGCCCGCGTGGTCAACGAGTACCGCGCGGAGTACGACGCGGTGATCGTCACCGGGGGCGTGGGACCGACCCACGACGACGTGACGATGGACGGCGTCGCGGCCGCGTTCGGACGCGAGGTCGTCCCCAACGAGGACGCGGAAGCGTGGATCGCGGACCACGGCGACTACTCGGCTTCCGACCTCACGGAGGGGACGACCCACCTTCCGGCGGGGGCGCGGATGCTCTCCAACCCGGAGGGCGTCGCGCCGGGCGCGGTCGTCGACGGCGTCTACGTCCTCCCCGGCGTTCCCGACGAGATGAAGGCGATGTTCGAGACGGTGATCGAGGAGTTCGAGGGCGACCCGACCCACGTCGAGGAGGTGCGGACGAGCGAACCCGAGAGCGCGCTGATCGACCGGATCGCGGCCGTCCGCGAGGAGTTCGAGGTGACTATCGGGAGCTATCCGGGCGAGGACGTGCGGTTGAAAGTGATCGCGGCGGACGCGGAGACGGCAGCCGCGGCGGCCGCGTGGCTTCGGGAGCGGGTCGATTAACGGCCGAGATACAGGAGCCAGAGGACGGTGACGAGGAGGCTGACGAGCAACACGACCGCACCGGTCGCCGCGATGGGGAGCGGTTCCCCGGTCTGAAGCGGGAGCATAGCCGGGAGTAATCGCGGCACTCGCTTAATTCTGCCCGTCGTGACCGCAGCCGCGGTGCTTTTCACCCCGCCCCCGTAGGGTCGACCATGCGACTCGGGTTCGTGGTCAACCCCATCGCGGGCATGGGCGGACGCGTCGGCCTGAAAGGCACCGACGGCAAGGTCGAGGAGGCACGCGCCCGCGGCGCTACGCCGCGATCACCCGACCGCGCCCGCCGCGCCCTCGACGCCATCGCCGAGCGGGTGCCGGACGTGACGCTGGTGACGTGGGGGGCGCCGATGGGCGCGGACCTCGCCCGAGAGGCGGGGTTCGATCCCGAAGTGCTCGGCGAACCGGCAGGGGAGGAGACGACGGCCGAGGACACCCGCGCGGCCGTCGACGCCTTCCTCGACGCCGGCGTCGACGTGGTCTCGTTCGTCGGCGGCGACGGCACGGCCGCGGACGTGGCCGAAGTGCTGGAAGGCACCGACACCCCGATGCTGGGGATTCCCGGCGGCGTGAAAGTGTACTCCTCGGTCTTCGCCGTCTCGCCGGAGGACGTCGCGGACGTACTCGCCTCGTTCGAACGGACCGAACTGCGGGAGGTGATGGATATCGACGAGGACGAGTACCGCGAGGGATCGGTGAATCCCGAACTCCGGGCGGTCGCGCGGGTCCCCGTCGGCGAGGACTTGCAGTCGTCGAAGCAGACGGGAAGCGGGAACGTCGAGGCGGTGGCCGAGGGGTTCGCCGAGGAGGTCGACCCCGGCGTGACCTACGTCCTCGGCCCGGGGAGTACGGTCGGGGCGATCAAGGAAGCGCTGGGGTTCGAGGGCTCGCCGCTCGGCGTCGACGTGTGGCGCGACGGCGAGGTGCTCGCCCGTGACGCGAGCGAAGCCGAGATTCTCGACGCCCTCGGCGACCGCAACGTGATCGTCGTCTCGCCCATCGGCGGGCAGGGGTTCATCTTCGGCCGAGGGAACCCCCAGCTCTCGCCGGCCGTGATCCGGCAGTGTGATATCGAGGTGGTGGCGTCGCGGGCGAAACTCGACGACATCGGCACGCTCCGGGTCGACACCGACGATCCGAATCTCGACGCCGACCTGCGGGGCTGGACGCGCGTGCGCGTCGGCCGCTTCGAGTCGCGACTGATGGAAATCGAGTAAAACCGCCTCACATCAATATCTTTCATGAGGTATAATGGTGAGTAGTGAAGATTAAGGTCTCTGGGATAGATACCTGTGGTATGGAAACACGTAAAGTGCAACGGCTGGGTCCTTCGACGCTGGCGATGACGCTTCCAGCCGAGTGGACCAAGGAGCACAACGTCGAGAAGGGGGACGAGGTGTCGCTTCGGATGGGCGGCAAGGGGACGCTGACCGTCCTCCCGGAGTCCGCGAGTACGGAGGGGTCGACGGCGACCATCCACGCCGACAATCTCGATTCCCGGGCGCTCGAACGCGCCATCGTCGCCCAGTACGTCCTCGGGCGGCGCGTGATTCACATCCAGAAGTCGGAGGGAGCGCTCGACAGCGAACACATCAACGCCGTCTACCGGGCGGAGACGCAGTTGATGGGGCTGGGCGTGATCGAGGAGACGCCAGAGCGCATCGCCATTCGGTGTTCGGTCGACCCCGAGGACTTCACGCTCGACAACCTCCTCGAACGCCTCGAAAACACGGGGAGTACGATGCGTGGCGAGTCGATCAAGGCCATCGCCCACGGCAACCCCGATCTGGCCGAACGCGCGCTGAACCGCGAGCGACAGGCGAACAAGATCTTCGTCCTCCTGCTTCGCCTCATCTTCATGGCCTACCAGAACCCGAACCTCGCGCGGGCCGTCGGCCTCGAATCCGGGTTCCCGCTCATCGGCTACCGCTCGGTCGCGAAGAATCTCGAACTGACCGCCGACAACGCCGAGGACATCGGGAACATCGCCCTCGACGCGAAGGACAACACCCTCGACGTCGACGGGTCGACGATGCGGCGCATCCGCGAGTTCACCGATCAGGTCGACGAGATTACGGCCACCGCCGTCGAGGCCGTCGTCGAACGCGACTACGACAAGGCCATCGCCGTCGGGCGGATGTACGAGGAGATCACCGACCGCGAGATGGAACTGATTCGGAGCCTCCCGGACATGCCGAAAGTCGAACTCCTCCGCACGCGTGAAGTGCTGGTCAGCCTCCAGCAGACCGCGCAGTACGCCATGCGCAACGCCGAAATCGCGGCGAACCTCGCGCTCAACGAGGAGTCGGAACACGTCACGATCGAGTAACGGCCTCGATCTCGTTTTTCCAGCTATCGTATCGGTTCGACCGGCACCATCCCGCCCCGCATCCCGATAGCGAGGAGGCCGCCGTCGTCAGTGGTCGTCGGTGTCGGCGTCGCCGTCCCATCGTCGTCGGTGGGTGTGGTCGTCGGTGTCGCAGTGTCCTCGTCGCTCGGCGTCGCCGTCGCGGTCCCGTTGCCGTCGAGGAGGCCGTCGTCGCTCGGCGTCGGGGTGGGCGTCGCCGTCCCACCGTCGTCACTGGGCGTTTCCGTCAGTGTCGATTCGCCGTCGAGGAGGCCGTCGTCGCTCGGCGTCGGGGTGGGCGTCCCCGTCGGGGTCGTGGTTCCGCTCTCGCTTCCCGCACCGCTCGATCCGTCGTCCGCCTTGTTGTCGAAGATATCCGTCTCGATAGTCCGGGAGTAGGTCAGTGCGTCGAGCGGAATCTCCATCGTTCCCGTCGGGAGTTCGACCCGCGCCGCGAAGTCGATCCGGAGGTCGGTCACCTGGTCGTTCTGCAGGTGACTCACCCACCACTCGTCGATGTGCTGGTTGTTCAGGGTCGTGGTGGCTTCGATGGTCCGGGTGCCGCCCGGTGGGATCACGCCCTTGTCCTCCGTGGTGCCGTTCCCCATCTCGATGCCGTTCATCGTCGCCCGGTAACTGAGTTCCGAGACCGGCACCGCGTAGGAGTTGGGATTGTGGACGACGAACCGCATGTCGATGTTCGTCTCCGAGGCGCTCACGTTCCCCCACTGAGCGCTCGTCTCGCGGATGACGAGAACCGGGCCGCCGGTCGGGGACGACCCGACGGGGCGGTCCTCGGTGGAGTTGAACGCGGAGATGATGTCCGTCTCGATGTCTCGACTCACTTTCGGCGCGCCGAAGGAGGCGCCGAGCGTCGAGGAGTGGACGTCGGCGTTGACTGCCAGCGTCGTCCGCTCGCCGTTGCGGATGTGACTCACCCACCACGTCGGAATGCGCTCGTTCGCGAGCGTAGTCGTCATCGGGACGGTCGACCGTCCCTGTTCGATGGAGACGCCCTCCTTGGTGCCCGTTGCCATCCGGATGCCGTTCATGTCGATAGCGTAGTCGACGGTGAGACCGCCGAGGTTGGCGCCGATGGGGTTCGGATTCCGCACCTGCAGATCGCTCTCGATTTCGGTCGTCGTCTCGTTCACGTCGCCGAACCGGTTGTCGATACCGGCGACGGTGGGTTGACTGAGGAAGAAAAAGGCGATAGCCGCCGTGACGATCACGGCGACGACGGCCAGCGTAACGAGCCGTTGAGTCGTCGACAGGAGCCTACGAAGCCGAGACAGCATACGAATCCGACTGTCGGCGGGGGTCATACGATTTGTGGCTTTCCGACGCCGATTCCCGCCAGAATCGCCCACGAGACTTTTTAACCCCTCGGTCGTAACCCGCAACCGCTCCGAATGTCTCGACACGCAGCTAGACCTCCCGGTGACCGGGCCGACCTCGAATGGTGTCACGAGGCGGTGCAGGGTGTCTCCCGAACGTTTGCGTTGACCGTCGACGTGCTCGACGAACCGATGGCGTCGTACATCTGTATCGGCTACCTCCTCTGTCGCGTGCCCGATACCGTCGAGGACGCGGACCACATCCCGCCGACGGAACAGGCCCGCCTCCTCCGCAAGTACGACCGAATGCTCGATCCCGACGACGACACCGACACCGAGGACTTCCGGGCGGCGGTCGACGAGTGGCTTCCCGCCCCCGAGGACCGGACCGAGGACTGGGAGGTCGTCGCCAGCACCCCACGGATCGTCCGAACCTTCCGGGCGCTCCCCGAGGACGTGCGCGAGGCGGTCACACCGCCCGCCCGCGAACTCGTGCAGGGGATGGCGATGTTCGTCGAGCGCTACGCCGACGAGGGGGGGCTCCGCATCCAGTCCCGCGAGGAACTGGAGGAGTACTGTTACTACGCCGCCGGCACCGTCGGCAACCTGGTCACCAACCTGCTGGCGCGTGGCGACCTCAGCGAGGGCCGCCGCGCCCGCCTCTACGACACCGCCGAGGAGTTCGGCCTCTTGCTCCAGCTCGTCAACGTCGCCAAGGACGTCTACGACGACTACACCGAGGAGGACAACGTCTACCTGCCGGCGGAGTGGCTGGCCGCCGAGGGCGTCCCGCAGGACGCGGTGGTCGACCCCGAACACGAGTCGGGGGCGGCGAACGTCGTCCGGCGCACCGCCCGCCACGCCCGGTCCTTTCTCGACGACGCCCAGACGTATCTGGAGACGGTGCCGACGACCGACGGCAACACCGTCGCGGCGTGGGCCATCCCCTTCCTGCTCGCGGTCGGGACGCTCCGCGAACTGCTCGCGCGCCCCGAGGACGCCCTCTCCGACACCGGCGTCAAAATCTCGAGACAGGAGGTGTTCGCCGTCGTCACCGAGATGACGGGCACCTCGTCCGACTCGCTGGCCGACCTCCGGGAGGATATCGCCGGCCAGCCCTTCCATCGAGCGAGCGGCTCCGCGGACTGAGACGGACCATGTCCCGGCGGTCACCCTTCTAGGTCACTACCGCGTACGTCATCAGAAAGCCGAAGTAGAGGATCACGAGCGCCGCGAGCGCCAGCAGTCTGAAGCGCCGGAGGTCGGCCACTTCCTTGTCGTGGGCGTCTTCGTAGGCCTCGCGTTCCTCGGCAGTGAGGTCGGCCGCGTGATCGAGTCCGCGGTGGAGCGCCAGTTGCGTCTCGTGGACGAACGGCCGGCCACACCGATCACAGACGTGCGCAGTCGCGTCCGGCGGCACGTGCGCGTCGGCGGTCGGGTCGGGTGTGGGGCTGGAGTCTGTCATGACGCGATAAAGGGTGGTGCGACGTACGGTTCCGCGACGATCCAGAGGCTGAGCATGGTGTAGCCGACCATGACGGCGGTGACGCCGTACTGGCTCCGCACGGCCTGCAAGCGGGAGGGAAAGCAGTCGTAGGCGGTGGCGTGGGCCACCCAGACGGCGAGCAGGTGGCCGAGGAGGACGAAGGCGAGTTCGAGGCCGCCGAACCACGACGGCAGCCCGGCGAGTTGGGGCGGCGACGCCGGCGGCGACAGCGGCGCGGCACCGACGGCCGCCAGCGTGGGTGAGAGGACGAGCACCGAGCCGAGGTTGTGCGCGAGGTGGTAGCCGGCAGCGATGGGGAGGAGCGCGGGGGCGAACCGGCGGGCGAGGTAGTCGGTCGTGAGGTACGTCTCCGCTCGGCGGCGGCCGACGCGCGACGCGGCGCGGTAGGCAAGATAGAACAGCGCGGCGCCGCCGAGGTAGGCACCGAGGTAGACGACGAGCGGCGGGACGCCGATGTCGGCGACGGCGCGGACGCCGCTCGCCGACGGCCCGGTGGCGACGAAGCCGTCGTACGTGGTGACGAAGAGCAGCGTGACGACGAAGGCCACGTCGTCACGCCCGCGAAGGGCGGTGTCCGGGAGGGCGCCGCCCGGCAGGCGCAGGCGGAGACGACCGTCGTCGACGCCGACAGGGGCGAGGCGGCCGTACAGTTGGAACGCGCGGGCGAGGGGATCGACGTTGTCGAACCAGTCGTCGACGCCGACGGCGACGGCGCCGGCGAGCGTGACGACGGTGTAGGCCACGAGCACGGTGGCGAGCAGTCGCGGGTCGTCCGCGAGTGGCGTGACGACTTCGATCCAGACGAGCAGGAGGAGGCCGGCGACGCTCGGCCACGCGCCGAGGCGGTCGGGATAGGGGTAGTCGAGCGACGGGAGGGGTTCGGCGACGGCGCGGAAGGGGCTGAGCGTCGGCCACGTGTTCCCGAACAGGTACGTCGAGGCGACGTAGCCGCCCCACCAGGCCACCCAGACGACGAGGACGGCGACGTTTCGGACGCCCGTCGCGGGGCCGAGGTAGCCGACAGCGACGGTGACGGCGAGGAGGGTCACCGCGCCGACGCGGGCGAGGATGCGGAGGGTGCGACCGGGGGCTGGGAGGTGACGCCCCCAGTCGTGAACGGCGGCGACGAGGCGGCGGTCGGTGACGAAACTGGCGAGGAGGAAGGAGACGCCGACGACGCCGCCGCCGGTGAGCAAGAACAGCCACGTCGGAATCGCGAGGGGGTCCCGCGTCGCACCGCTGAGCCCGCCGGTGTGCGCGGCGGCGATGCCGACCCACGTCGCGAGCGCGAGGGAGAGCGTGAGAACGGTCCGGCCCACGTGACGAGGGCGCGGCGATACCGAGACCATCGTGTTCGTGCCGCCGTTGGGGAGTCCCCGTAGAGTAGCTTCCGGAACCGACTCGCCGCGACAGTTGGGAGGATTTTTGGTAGTTGAATCGCAACGGGGGGGTATGAGTACGGATCACGGTGACGATCACGGACATCACCTTCCGGCCGTCGAAGACTGGCCGCGAGGGTTCGGCGAGGCGAGTTGGTGGCCGTTCATCACGGCACTGGGCGCAGGTGGCCTCTATCTCGCGGCCGCCCTGTACATCGTCGCAGGCGGGCCGGATTCGACGATCAGCCCGATGTTCGCCCCCATGCTCGGAGCGGCGAGCGTCGGCACGTTCCTCCTCGGCCTGTACGGCTGGCTGTACCACGCGTTCGTCTCCGAGTTCTGGTCGCGCGGCAGCAACGAGACGAGCGCGAAGGCGCTCCGCTGGGGGATGATCGCCTTCCTCGGCTCCGAACTCGCCACCTTCGGTGCGGGCTTCACGTACTACTTCTTCATCCGCGCGGGCACGTGGCCGCCGGGTGAACTCCCGCACCTGCTGGGCTCGCTCGTCCTCATCAACACCGCGATCCTGGTGGCGTCGAGTGTGACGCTCCACTGGGCACACGTCGCCATCCGGAACAACGACCGCCGGAAGTTCGTCCTCGGTCTGCTGGCCACGCTCGTCCTCGGCGTGGTGTTCATCGGCGGGCAGGTGTACGAGTACTACGAGTTCATCGTTCACTCCGAATTCACGGTCACCTCGGGGCTGTTCGGCTCGGCCTTCTACGGTCTGACCGGTCTCCACGGCCTCCACGTCTCGCTCGGCGGTGCGCTCCTCGCCATCGTCACGATCCGTGCGCTCGCGGGACAGTACTCCGCCGAGCGGCACGTCTCCGTGAGCACCGTCTCGATGTACTGGCACTTCGTCGACGCCGTCTGGATCTTCCTCGTCGTGGTGCTGTACGCCGGGGCGCAACTCGGCGCCTGACGCCGTCGGCTGTTCCTGTTTCACGATTTCGCCACCTCGGGTGGCGAACCTCCCTATCGACGTACAGCCGACCGTACGAGCAGACGGTCGATCCGGCAGCCCCTGCCGCCGTAAATTTATGTGGTCTCACGCGACAGTCGTGCGTATGGAGGACTTCGAGCAACTCGTGTCGTCGCTTACGCCCCGTGAGGAAAACGACGAGATCAAACTCTACCAGAACACCGTCTCGGTCGCGTGCCCAGTGTGTGAGAAGCCGTTCGACGACCTCGTGGCGTGTAAAAATCAGGAGACCAGCCTCGAACAGATCGAACCGCTCGACATCTGCGTCACCGTCCACGAAGGGAGCCCGCTGCTCTTCACGCACAAGCACTAGGCAACCCTCCGTTTCCCAGCACGTAAGGGATCGGCCGTCGACCGGACGGTATGGCACGCGAGGTCACACACACTGCGACCGGGCCGAAGATCATCACCCCCGAGGACATCGACGACGAGAAAGGCGACGTGGCGATCTGTCTGTGCGGGCTGAGCGAGTCCTACCCGTTCTGTGACGGCTCCCACCAGCAGGCCGAGGACGAGGCTCCCGACGAACGGTACAAGTACGTCGACGGGGAGCGTCGGCGGATCTCGATCCAATTCGAGGAGTAGCCGCCGGAAAGTATTTGGCTCGCTTTCGTCCAATCCTACACAAATGGACGGCGAGATTCTCGACGCGGTGACCGAGTGGGGAACCCGCCCCGTCTCGGATGGCGTCAGTGGGCTGTACGAGCTGGCCGACGAGTCGTTTTCGGGCGCCGTCACCGACGGGACGGCGTGGGCGTTCGTCCTCAACGGTCGCTTCGTCGGGATCTTCGACGGCGACATCGACGACTTCGAGGACGCCTCGCTGACCGCTCACACGGCACCCGACCTGTCGCTGCCGCTCCTCTACGCCATGCAGGCCCGCGGGGGCGAGGTGCGGGGGCAGTACTACTCGAACGACACCCCGCTCGCCGAGATCGACGACACCCTCTCGTCGGGCAACTTCGTCGGCTACGTCGAACTCTCCGAGAACGTGCTCTCGGGCGACTACTACGTCGTCTACTACGGTGGCCGGTCGCTCCCCGTGGCGTTCGTGGGGAACAACCGCCGCCTGCTCTCCGGCGACGAGGCGTTCGAACGCGCCGCCGACGAGGTGGGCATCTACTCCGTCGTCGACGCCGATATCGAGGTGGTGGAGTTGCCGGAACGGCCGGACTCGGCGCCCGAACCGGACGACAGCGACACCGCCGTCGCTGTCGCATCCGACGCCGGAACCGAGACCGACGACACGTCGACTTCGGAGGAGACATCGACCCCGAAATCGGACGCCGCGAACGACGGCGTCGAGGCGGCCGGCGACGGGTCGGACACGGCGACGCCGGACGCCGAGTTCAGCGAACTGGACATGACGGGAGCCACCGAGCAGCCGTCGTCGTCGAGCGATACGGACGTGACGGTCGACGCGACCGACGAGGACGAGTCGTCCGATGGCGCGTCGACCGAACCGGAAGCCGACAGCGACGATGTCGCTACCGAGGATGCCGACACCGACGACACGTCGCCGGCCGCCGAGACCGCTGGCGACTCGGAGACGGAGACGGAGACGGCGACCGACATCGACAGCGACGAACTCGACCGCCTCCGGCAGGAACTCGACGACGTTCGGACCGCGAAAGCGGAGCTAGAGGCAGAGCGCGACCGGATCGCGGCCGAACGCGACGACTACCGCGAGGAGGTCGACCGCCTCCGCGAGCGGGTCGAGACGCTGGAAGACGAGATCGAACGGCTCGAAGCCGACGCGGACGCCACGCCCACATCGACGCTCGATACCGACGAGGCACTCGCGGGGACGAACCTGTTCGTCCGCTACGAGAACAAGGCGGACGGCACGCTCGAACGCGCCGCCGAGGGACGCATCTCGGAGGAGGACCTCCGCAAGAACCTCCGTCTCGACTACCACACCGGATTCGAGAGCGAGGGGGTACAGGTCGACGGCCGGCCGTTCGAGTCGTTCCTCCGGGACACGACGGAACACCAGTTCGCGCTGTGGCTGTTGACCTCGGTGACATACGATATCCGGCGGACCGACACCCGCGCGGACCTGTCGAAACTGTACGACGCCATCGAGGAGGTCGACCGGATCGACCTCGATGGCGAGATCGACGTGACCGTCGAAGACGGTCAGGGCGAGACGGAGGCGACCACGGTGACGTTCGATGTGGTGTTTCGAGACAAGATGGGGAATCCGCTGTTCGCAGCGTCGTTCGATAACTCGCGCGATCCGACCCACGCGGAGACGATCCGATCGCTGCTCGACGGGGCGCAGTCGGTGAGTGAGGCGGTGCCCTCCTTTGCCGCCGCGTTCGTCGTGACGACGAGTTTCTTCGACGCCGACGCGATGGAAGTCGCAGTCGACGCCACCCGGGGCGGCCTGTTCAGTCGGAGTTCGCGGAAGAGCTACGTGAAACTCTCACGTAAGTCCGGGTTCCATCTCTGTCTGGTCGAGGCACGAGACGGGGACTTCTCCTTGACCGTCCCGGATCTCTAGCTCTGGATTTCGGCCGTCTCTTCGATCTTCATCGAGTCGAGTTTCTCGACGATGGCGTCGATTTTGTCGTCGAGTTCGTCGACGAAGTCGGCCGTGTCTTCGGTGGTGATGGCCCCTTGACTCGACGGTTCGATGAGGTTCTCCTCCTCGAGGACGCGAAGCGAGTAGCGGACCTTGTGATGCGGGTATCCCGTCTCGTTGGACATCTTCACGATGCCGATGGGTTCGTTCCCGATGACCATCTTCAGCACCTGAAGATGACGTTCGAGCATATCGACTTCTTTCTCGAGCCTGTCTATCATGACACTTGTTAACTTGTCGTTGCAGGTTTTAAAAGTTGCTGTGAGGCCCGGCGGCCGAAAACGATCACTTACTGGTCCGGAGTGAGAGTAGTTAACGCTTCGGGTCGCGGCGGAATCGGCAGTGTGTGCTCCCGTCGACGCCGCAGTCTATCGATGCTCTTGCCGGTCGTGTGCAGTCGCGATCGTCGTGAACGTATCGTAATCGGTTTAGCGAGTGGGATGAAATCCCCGGTCGGATATGACTGTCACCATCGTCGGATCCCAGCTCGGCGACGAGGGCAAAGGGGCCCTCGTCGACCTGTGGGGTGGGAACGCCGACATCGTGGTCCGGTACCAGGGCGGGGACAACGCCGGCCACACCGTCGTCGAGGGCGGCGAGGAGTACAAGCTCTCCTTGGTGCCGAGTGGCGCCATCCGCGACAAGGTGGGCATACTCGGCAACGGCTGTGTGGTCAACCCGCGAACGCTGTTCGACGAACTCGACACGCTCCGCGAGCGGGGACTCGACCCCGACGTGCGCGTCGCACGACGCGCGCACGTGATCATGCCGTACCACCGCGTCCTCGACGGCATCGAGGAGGAAGCCAAGAGCGACGACGATCTGGAAGCCGGCACGACGGGCCGCGGTATCGGCCCGACCTACGAGGACAAGGTCGGCCGCCGCGGGATTCGTGTCGGCGACCTGCTCGACCCCGACGTGCTCCGGGACCGACTGGAGTACGTCGTCCCGCAGAAGCGCGCGGTGGTCGAAGACGTGTTCGGCATGGAGACCGGTGAGGAGTTCGACATCGACGCCCTCCACGAGGAGTTCGCGGCCGTCGGTCGCCGGCTCGACGAGGAAGGCATGACCGTCAACGCGGGCGACTTCCTCGGAAACGAACTCGACGACGGCGCGAACCTGCTGTTCGAGGGGGCGCAGGGTACCTCCATCGACATCGACCACGGCATCTACCCCTACGTCACCTCCTCCAACCCCACCGCCGGCGGCGCGTCGACGGGGACGGGCGTCGGCCCGACGGTGATCGGACAGGGTGAGGTGGTCGGCATCGTGAAGGCCTACCTCTCCCGTGTCGGCACCGGCCCGCTTCCGACCGAACTCGACGGCGAGGACGAGGATCTGGCCGACTACATCCGCGAGAAGGGCGGCGAGTTCGGGACCGTCACCGGCCGCCCCCGGCGGATCGGATGGCTCGACGTACCGATGCTCCGCCACGCGGCCCGGGCGAGCGGCTTCACCGGCATCGCCGTCAACCACCTCGACGTGCTCGCGGGACTGGACGAGGTGAAGGTCGGCGACGCCTACGACCTCGACGGCGAGCGTCTGGAGACGATGCCCGCGACGACCGAGCGCTGGGCGGACTGCGAGCCGATCCTGAAGGAGTTCGAACCGTGGCCGGAAGTCGACTGGGCGGGCGTCGCCGACGAGGGGTACGACGCCCTGCCCGACGCCGCGCGCACGTATCTCGACTACCTGAGCGACGAGGTTGGCGCCCCCATCTACGCCGTCGGCGTCGGTCCCGACCGCGCCGAGACGATCGAACTCGTCGATCCGTTCGAGCAGAACGGATAACTCGTCATCGGGGCAACGGTTTTAGCCCCCGCTCGTCCACGTACACGCATGGTGACCACGACCGAGCGGGACGGCATGACGTGGTACGAGTGTGAGATCTGTGGAATGCTCTTCGATTCCAAAGAGGACGCCAAACAACACGAGGACAACTGCGACGACGACAGCGCCGATCCGTCGTATCTGCAGTAGCTACTTCTCGACCAGTTCGTAGGACTGTTCGCCCCAGTCGTCTTCGACGAAGACGAACACGCGGCCGCGTGCGACATCGAGGTCGGCCTGAATCCGACACCGCATCCCGTCCGGCGTGGCGACGGTGACGCCCGGGAAAATCTCCTCGGCCTCGCCACCGTCGAGAACGATTCGCCCCACGCCGGTCGACTCCAGAATGTCGTCGTGGGTCTTGCGGTCGTTGACGTACATCATCACGCCTTCGGTCCCCTCGGGGTTGGTCACGAGGACGTGGACCTCCTTGCCCGGCGCGGTGGTGAGCGTCTCCTCGGCTTTCTGGGGGACGCCCCGATACAGCGTCGTCCGCCCGTCCAGATACTCGACCTGCACGCCCTCCTCCAGCAACTCGACCGGGAGCGTACTCGGCGCCACGTCGCTGCGAATGCTCATACCGATAGTATCGGCCGCCGCGGCAAAAACGTCGCGTCACGCGTCGGTCGCGGCGCGTTTGGATACCATTATATGGGCGTCGTGCTTTCCATCCAGCGTGTCCGTCTCACATCCCGCCTGGCGCACCGCCGCCGCCACCGGTATCGCGTATCTCGTGGCGCTGCTCGCGCTGTTCGTCCTGCTCTTTATCGGACCGTACGTCCTCTTCGGCGTCTAAAAAAGCGCTCGCCTACGCGAACGCGCGGGATGCAGTGTCGTCGGTCGATTCGGCGCGGATCTTCTCCCACGCCGAGACGAAGTCGTCCATGTAGATCTCGGTGCGGTCGTCGCGGATGGCGAACATCCCGGCCTCGGTGCAGATGGCCTTGATGTCGGCGCCGGAGGCGTCGTCGGCCATGTCGGCCAGTTCCTCGAAGTCCACGTCGTCGTTGACGTTCATGTCGCGGGTGTGGATCTTGAAGATGATCTCACGCCCTGCCTCGTCGGGCTTGGGCACCTCGATGAGGCGGTCGAACCGGCCCGGGCGGAGGATCGCGGGATCGAGCATGTCGAAGCGGTTGGTCGCCGCGATGATGCGGATGTCGCCGCGCTCCTCGAAGCCGTCCATCTCGGAGAGGAGTTGCATCATCGTCCGCTGGACCTCGGCGTCGCCGGAGGTCTTCGAATCCGTCCGCTTCGACGCGATGGCGTCGATTTCGTCGATGAAGAGGACGGCGGGCTCGTTCTCGCGGGCCACCTCGAAGAGGTCGCGGACGAGTTTCGCGCCCTCCCCGATGAACTTGTGGACGAGTTCGGAGCCGGCCATCTTGATGAAGGTGGCGTCGGTCTGGTTGGCGACGGCCTTCGCGAGCATCGTCTTCCCGGTCCCCGGCGGGCCGTGGAGGAGGACGCCCGACGGCGGTTCGATACCGACCTGTTCGAACATCTCGGGGCGGTCGAGCGGCATCTCGACCGTCTCGCGCACCTCCTGCATCTGTTGTTCGAGGCCGCCGATGTCCTCGTAGCTCACGTCGGGACTGTGGTCGACCTGCATCACGCGGGCCCGCACGTCCGTCTCCTTGTCGAGGCGCTTGACGATAGAGAGGGAGTTGTTCACCGCGACGCGGGAGTCGGGTTCGAGTTCCGACCGCATCTCGTCGGTGACTTCGGTCAGCGCCTCCTGGTTGTTGCCGTGCTGTTTGATGATGACGCCCTCGTCGTTCACTTCCTGCACCGTCGCGACGAACAGGGGCGACTGCTTGAGCTTCTTGTTCTCGTGAGTCAGTCGTTCGAGCTTCTGCTGGTACTTGTTGTTTTCAGCGTTCGCGTCCAGCAGCTTGTCGCGCATCTCCTCGTTCTGTCCCTCCAAGACATCGAGCCGCTCGCGGAGGGCCTCGATTTTTTCCTGCTGCGACGCCGCCTCCTCGTCGTACGGGAGGTCGACATCGTCCACAGTGTCGGTCATTACCCGGTTTAAGGCGCTGATTCATAAGAGACTTCGGGTAGACACGGTGTTCGCCGTGACCACGTGCCACACGACGATAACCAGTGTGCATCAAGCTCGATAACAAATATTATTATCCTGTATGCCCGACGGTGAGGTAGGATGAGTACGACCGAGGCAGTTCCCCGTGACGCGGGATCGGATCGGTGGGCCGACGTGCGCGACCTTCCGCCGAGTGCGAAACTCGTCGCGAAGGTTCTCGACTACAACGAGACGCTGAGCCAGAGCCAGTTGGCCGAGGAGACGCTCCTGCCGCCGCGGACGGTCCGGTACGCGCTGACGCGGCTTGAAGACGAAGACGTGGTCGAATCCCGCTTCTCCTTCTCCGACGCGCGCAAGCGCCTCTACTCGCTGAAGATTTAAGGCCGGGCGGGCGGCCACCCCGTCCCGTGACCGACGCCGACGTTCGCGCGGCGCTCCGCGCCCTCGCCACCGACGAACAGCCCGCCGCTTCCCCGGCCGACTACGACGCCATCGACGAGGCGACGAGGGCCCTCGACGACGTGCGCGACGCCGCCACCTTCGTCGACGGCGGTGGGCTTTCGCGTCTCCGCCGGGCAATCGAACGCGCCGACCGCCGCGGCGACCGGGCGGCCGCTCGTCGGGGGCGTGACGCCCTCGCGACCATCGAGCGGTGCCGACGGGCCGCGGTTGACCACTTTTAGGGGTATCGTAACTGTCCATAGATGCTCGCCGAACCGTCCCGGCGAGCATCTGTGATGACTTCCGATACTCCCTATTTCACTCCGGTCGCGGAACGGTTTTGAGTGGTGACAATCAAGGCTCGGCACGATGACACGGGTGATACACACCGGCGACACCCACGTCGGGTATCGGCAGTACCACTCGCCGGAACGCCGGCAGGACTTCCTCGACGCGTTCGAGGCCGTCGTCGACGACGCCGTCGAGCAACGCTCGACGGGCAGTCGGACGGAGTCCGACGACGCTGTCGACGCACTCGTCCACGCCGGCGACCTCTTTCACGACCGTCGCCCCGACCTCCCCGACCTGCTGGGCGTTCTCTCCGCCCTCCGCCGTCTCGACGCCGCCGACGTGCCCTTCCTCGCCATCGTCGGCAACCACGAGGCGACGCGGGGGAGCCAGTGGCTCGACCTCTTCGAGAACCTCGGGCTGGCGACCCGACTCGGCGCCGAACCGACGGTCGTCGGCGACACGGCCTTCTACGGGCTGGATCACGTGCCCCGTTCCCGGCGCGACGACCTCGACTACGACTTCGCCTCGCCGCCCGACGACGTAGGTGCGACCGCGCTCGTCGCTCACGGGCTCTTCACTCCCTTCGCCCACGCCGACTGGGACACCGAAGAACTGCTCGACGCCGCTAGCGTCGACTTCGATGCGGTGTTGCTCGGCGACAACCACGTCCCCGACACGGCGCAGGTCGAGGGCACGTGGGTAACCTACTGCGGATCGACCGAACGCGCGAGCGCGGACGAACGCGACGCGCGCGGCTACAACCTCGTCGAGTTCGGCCCCGATGCGAGCGGCGACGCCACGGTCGACATCCGACGCCGGTCGCTCGACACCCGCCCCTTCGCCTTCGTCGACGTGGAGCTGGCCGAGGGCGAGGGTGTCGAACGGGTCCGCGAGCGCGTGCGCGAACACGACCTCTCGGACGCCGTCGCGGTGGTGACGATCACCGGCGACGGCGACCCCGTCACGCCTGCGGCGATCGAGGACGCGGCCGTCGAGGCGGGCGCCCTCCTCGCCCGCGTCACCGACCACCGCGCGGTCGGCGGCGACACGGTCGACGACGTTCCTGCTGTCGATTTCGCCGATCCCGACGCGGCCGTCCGCGAGCGCGTCCGCGAGATGGATCTCTCCTCGCTCGGCCGCCGGCTGGACGAGACGGTCCGCGACGACGCGGTGGCCGATTCGAACGTCCGCGAGCGGGTCGCGTCGGCCGTCGGCGACGCGGTGGCCGACGACGCGCTCGACGGTCTGTCGACGGTGGACGGCGGCGACGCCGAGGATAGCGACGACGCCGACAAGCAGTCCGTCGACGACGGGCGGGCCACGGACACGGAGCCCGAGACGGACGTGGAGGCGGACACGGACGCCGACGAACAGGTCTCCATGGAGGACTACCTGTGAAGTTCGACCGCATCCGCCTGCGGAACTTTCGCCCGTACGCGGACGCCGACCTCGATCTGCGTGACGGCGTGACCGTCATCCACGGCCTCAACGGGAGCGGGAAGTCGTCGCTGCTGGAGGCGTGTTTCTTCGCGCTCTACGGTTCGAAGGCGCTGGAGGGCACCCTCGACGACGTGATCACGAACGGCACCGAGGAAGCCGAGATCGACCTCCACTTCACCCACGCGGACGCGTCGTACCACGTCCACCGCCGTCTCCGCGCGTCGGGCGAGCGGACGACGACCGCCGACTGCACGCTGGAGGGGCCGGACGCGACGGTCGAGGGCGCACGCGACGTGCGGGCGTTCGTCGTCGACCTGCTCCGGATGGACGCGGAGGCGTTCGTCAACTGTGCGTACGTCCGGCAGGGCGAGGTGAACCAGTTGATCAACGCCTCGCCGTCCCAGCGACAGGACGTGATCGACGACCTCCTCCAGTTGGGTCGACTGGAGGAGTACCGCGACCGGGCAGGCGAGGCGCGACTCGGCGTCGAGGACGTGCGCACCGAGAAGCGGGGCGAACTCCGGAAGGTAGAGTCACAGATCGAGGCGAAAGAGGAGCGAAATCTCTACGGCGCGCTCGACGACCTCGAATCGACGCTCGCCGACATCGACGCGAAGATCGACCACTACGAGGACCAGCGCGAGAAGGCCGAACGGACGAAAGACGAGGCCGAGTCGGTGCTGGAGGAGTACGAGGAGAAACGCGCCGACCTCGACTCGATCGAAGCGGACATCGAGGAGCTGGAGGCGGCGATCCGGGAGGCCGAATCCGAGCGCGAGGCGTTACAGGAGCGGATCGGCGAGGCGCGCGACCGGATCGCGGAGTTAGAGACGGAGGTCGAGGACCGCCTCGACGCGGCGGGACTGGACGCGGCGACCGAGGCGGCCGTCGAGGCCCGCCGTGCCGAACTGGACGAGCGCGAGGAACGGCTCCGCGAGGAGCGAACCGAGTCGAACGCGTCCGCGACGGGCCTCCGCAACCAAGCGACCAACCTCGCCGAGAAGGCCGACGACCTCGCCAACCGCGCCGACCGAAGGGACTCGCGGGCCGAGGAACTCCGGGCCGAGGCCGACGAGGCCGAAGCGGTGGCCGAGGAACACGAGGAAGCCCTCGCCGAGTTGGCCGAGGAAGCCGCCGATCTGGCCGCTCGCTTCGACGACGCCCCCGTCGACCGCGGCGAGGCCGCGGATCGGCTGGCTGACCTGCGTGACCGCCGGGGCGAGGCCGGCGAGCGCGCCGCGGAACTGGAGGCCAAACTGGAGTCAGCACGGGAGCGCGTCGCCGAGGCGGAGGAGTTGCTGGCGGCCGGCAAATGTCCCGAGTGCGGTCAGCCGGTCGACGACGCACCCCACGCCGACCCCGAGGACCACCGCGAGCGAGTGTCGGAACTGGAGGCCGACCTGACCGACGCCCGCGAGACGGTCGCGGATCTCGACGACCGGATCGAAACGCTCGACGCGCTGGTCGAGGTGGAGGACCGGCTGGCCGACATCGAGAGCGAGCGGAATCGGCTAGAAGAGCGCGTGACGGCGAAACGCGAGACGGCCGCGGAGAAACGCGATGAAGCCGATGAGCGGGCGTCGGAGGCCGACGACCTGCGCGAGCAGGCGAGCGAGACGCGCGAGGTGGCGGCTGCAAAACGGGAGGAAGCCGAGGAAGCCGAGGCACGGGTCGAGGAGCTGACCGCCGACCTAGAGGCGCTCGCCGAGACGCGGGAGCGCGTCGACGCGGTCGCGGAGCGCCTCGACCGGATCGCCGACCTCGAAGACGAGATCGAGCGCCGCCGCGAACAGGCCGCGAGCATCGCGGAGACGAACGACGAGCGCCGGGAACGGCTGGCGGAGAAGCGCGAGCGCCGGGACGACCTCCGCGACGCCGTCGACGAGGACGCCATCGAGACGGCCCGCGAGCGGAAGACAGACGCCGAGGAGTATCTGGAGAACGTCGACGCGGAACTCGACGCGCTCGCCGAGAAGCGCGACGAGGTGCAGACGAAGATCGGCGGCGTTCGGAGCGAAATCGAATCGCTGGAGTCACTGCGGGCAGAGCGTGACGACCTCGCGGAGCGGGTCGACGCGCTCGACTCCCTCCACGAGGAGGCCGAACGCCTCGAGGCGATGTACGGCGACCTGCGCGCGGAACTCCGCCAGCGCAACGTCGAGACGCTCGAACGCCTCCTGAACGAGACGTTCGACCTCGTCTACGGCAACGACGCCTACGCCCACCTCCGTCTCGACGGCGACTACGAACTCTCGGTCGTCCAGAAAGACGGGAGCGAACTCGATCCGACGCAACTCTCGGGCGGCGAGCGCGCCCTGTTCAACCTCAGCCTGCGGTGTGCGATCTACCGCCTGCTGGCCGAGGGGATCGACGGATCGGCACCGATGCCGCCGCTCATCCTCGACGAGCCCACCGTCTTCCTCGATTCGGGCCACGTCTCCCGGCTGGTCGATCTGGTCGCAGAGATGCGTGATCTGGGCGTGGCACAGATCGTCATCGTCAGCCACGACGAGGAACTCGTCGGCGCAGCGGACGACCTCGTGCGCGTCGAGAAGAACCCGCGGACGAATCGCTCGACGGTGTCGCGGTCGGA
Organism: Haloplanus aerogenes; assembly: GCF_003856835.1. Classification (NCBI taxonomy): domain Archaea; kingdom Methanobacteriati; phylum Methanobacteriota; class Halobacteria; order Halobacteriales; family Haloferacaceae; genus Haloplanus; species Haloplanus aerogenes. Next base: position 1,092,713 of record NZ_CP034145.1, on the reverse strand, counting down.
GCCGTCGGCCGTCACGGGGATCGAGGCGGCGGCCGACGCGGGGGCCGGCGCCGGCGAATCCGACTAGTTACGCCGACCGCAGGCGTGCGATGGCGTCCTGCGTCGTCTCGGTCGCCTCGTACCCACGCTCGCCGGCCACGCGCGTCTCGTCGATCAGGCCGGCCGCCCGGAACTCCGCCAGCAGGCCGTGGAGGTCGCTCTCGCAGAGGTCGTAGGCGTCGAGGAGCGTCCGCACGCCGACGGGGCCACGATCCACGAGTTCCACGAGGAGGCCGAGGGCTCGGTCGTTGGGCGTCGCGGTGAGGACCCGCCGGACCGACGCGGGCACGGCGCCGGCGGCCGTCGACAGCGCCGCCGCCTCGTCGTCGACGGTGAGGTCGGCGTTCGCCAGGTACTGTTCGCTCCCAGTGTCGGGGTCGCGGACGAGACTCGACTCCGCCGACCGCTTCACGAGCAGGTAGCGTTCGCCCTCGTCGTCCCGAACGGTTCGCATGGTCGAGGGGAGGTGTGCGGAGGGGTTAAACTGTCGGCTGTGGCTGTGTCGGCGTACGGCTGACAGTATCAGGCGTTCCGTTCGGCGGTGTCGGTCGCGTCGTCGTCTTCGCCGTCCACGTGCCGGTCCTGAAACGCGCGGTAGTGGTGGTACACCCGGAGGCCAGCGACGGCGCCGAGGGCGATGGCGGCGCCGCCCCACAGCCACTGGCCGCGGAAGTAAACGAGCATCGGACCGAGTGAGAGACCGAAGAGGGCGATGTTGGCGAGGACGACGCTCCGCCAGAACGTCTCCAGAATCTCGGGATCGACGTCTTCCTCGTCGATATCGGGCGTCAGATCACGTGGCAGGTCACGCTCGGGATCGTCCCAGCGCGACTCCGGGTTCGGCTCCTCGGGTTCGTCCGGCCACGGGTCGAACACGCTCGGGGAGAGCGAACGAAGCGAGAAAAGGGTTCGGTTGGCAGCTTACGCGAGTTCGCGAATCGGCACCGCAGCCGAGGATTCCACCCACGCGAGCGGGTTCTCCGCGTCATAGAGTACGGTCCCGTCTTCGACTTCGTACGCTTCGACGGTGTCGATACCGTCGTGATCCGGACGCCGAGCGTCCGCACTGTCCCACCGGCCTGCATCGACGTGGTCGGACATCGTCACGCCCTGTGGTATGAAATGACATGGTATATGTCTTGTTGTCGTGACAGTGTTTCGGAGACACGGTGCGAGTCACGCCGAGTCGGTCGGCGGGTCGAGTGGCTGGGTTTTTACCGGGGAGTGCCGAAGGGAGCGGCATGACTCAGACCGAACTCACCGGGTCTTGGGATACGGAAGACTCCGAGAGACCCGACGCTGAGGCGGTCGCCGTCGCGGGCGACGCCGCACAGTCCGTCAGCGAGGTGATCGACGCGGCGGAACTGAAGTTCCCCGACCCCGACGGCACCGTCGACCTCGCGGTCACGCAGGTCGACTACACCGTCGAAGGGCAGGGAAGCGACGAGTACCCCGTCGTTCACCTCTTCGGCCGGACGCCCGACGGCACGGCCGAACACGTCCGCGTACTGGGTTTCGAGCCGTACTTCTACGCGCCGACGGCGAGTCTCGACGACGACGACCTCGACCGCGACGTGATCACGCGAACGGAACCGGGCTACGAGAGCATCCGTGGTGAAGAGCTAACGAAGATTTGCACGCAGACGCCCCGCGACGTGGGACAGATTCGCGACGAGTTCGACCACTTCGAGGCGGACATCCTCTTTCCCAACCGCCTGCTGATCGACAAGGACATCGGCAGCGGCGTGCGCGTCCCCGTGCGGCGACTGGAGAGCGGGTCGATTCAGATCCCTCACAGCGAGATTGAAGCCGTCGAGGTGCCGACCGACCTCCGCGTCAACACCTTCGACATCGAGGTCGACGACCGCTCGGGCTTCCCCGAGGAGGGCGAGGAGCCCATCATCTGTCTCACCAGTCACGACTCCCGCCGCGACGAGTACGTCGTGTGGCTGTACGAGGCGCCCGAGGGTGACGGGACGACGCCCGACGGCCTCGACGACTACGAGGGTCTCGACGAGGTGGACGCGGACGTGCGTGCGTTCGACTCCGAGGCCGCGATGCTCGACGCCTTCCTGACGTACATCGAGCGGACCGACCCCGACGTACTCACGGGGTGGAACTTCGAGGACTTCGACGCGCCGTACTTCATCGACCGTCTCGAAGTCCTCGGGAAGCGTCCGGACGTGGACCGGAACCTGAACCCCGACCGTCTCTCGCGCGTCGGCGAGGTGTGGCGGAGCGACTGGGGCGGCCCGACGATCAAGGGCCGGGTCGTCTTCGATCTGCTCTACGCGTACAAGCGCACGCAGTTCACGGAACTGGAGTCCTACCGCCTCGACGCGGTCGGCGAACAGGAACTCGGCGCGGGGAAGGAACGCTACACCGGCGACATCGGCGACCTGTGGGAGCAGGACCCCGAACGCCTGCTGGAGTACAATCTCCGCGACGTGGAACTCTGTGTCGAACTCGACCGCAAGCGCGACATCATCTCCTTCTGGGACGAGGTGCGGACGTTCGTCGGCTGTAAGTTAGAGGACGCCCCGACGCCCGGCGACGCCGTCGACGTGTACGTCCTCCACAAGGTCCACGGGGAGTTCGCGCTCCCTTCGAAGGGCCGTGCCGACGCCGAGGACTACGAGGGTGGGGCGGTGTTCGATCCGATCACGGGAATCAAAGAGAACGTGAGCGTCCTCGACCTGAAGTGTTTCAGCGGAGATACGGACGTGGTGACGCCGGAAGGCGAGAAGAATATAACCGAGTTGGAGGTGGGCGATCCGGTCTATACGCTGAATCCGGACACGTTCGAGTGCGAGATCAAGCCAGTCGAGGAGACTCATCAGTACGAGAACCGGTTCGGTGAACTTCACCACCTCTCGGGCAACACGCACGACCTGAAGATCACGGAGAATCACCGGCTCCTCTACTCGAAAGAGCGGGGATGGGACGATCAGACGCCCGCGGATTTCCAGTTCGACGAGTACCGGTCCATCCCGGAGTACGAGCGGTTCGCGTTTCCGCAACACCAGCCGATGTCCGGTCGGTCGCCAGAGACGTTCGACCTGATCGACGAGGTGGATGACGGGAACGTCGTCGTCTACTTCGACGACGATCTCCGGTCGTTCCAAGCGTCGATGCCAGACGCGGTCACGGATGCGTTAGACCTCGTCCACGGATCGTCGGCCGCGATGGGTCTCCAGCGAGCCGTAGGCAAGTATCTGATCCCGGTCGAGGTGTATCGAACCCACCGCGCCGTTATCGACGAGTACGCGGACGAGGTGTTCCTCAAGTACGGAACCCAGCACCGTGAGACGCCGCTATCTTTCGAGATGACCGACTGGCTGGCCTTCCTCGGCTGGTTCGTCACCGAGGGAAGTGTCGACCGCGCCGGGAACCGGATCACGATCCATCAGGACGGAGAGAAAGAGCGGGAGGCCATCCGGAGCCTGCTCGACCGAATGGGTATCAACTACAACGCGGACGACCGCGGCGTCAATATCTCGAACCGATATCTCCGGACGTGGCTCGTCGACAACTGTGGCGACGGCTACGCCGACAAGCGCCTCCCCGACTGGGTGTTCGGCCTCGATGGCGAGCTCCTGGAAATTCTCCTCGACACGATGATCCGCGGCGACGGGAGCCGTACCGAGTCCGGGCTGGGCAAGTTCTGGACGAAAAGTGACGACCTCAAGGACGGCTTCGTGGACATCGCCATCCGCTGTGGTCACAAGCCGACCGTGTCGAAGCAGTCCGACGGCACGTGGTACGTGTCGGCAGGGAAGCGTGGCTCGTTCAAGAAGTCGACGAACGCGACGGTCGAGGAGCACGATGGCGACGTGTACTGTGTGACGGCTGCGGACAACCACGTCATCTTGGCCGGCCGCAACGGCAACTATCAGTGGGTCGGCCAGTCCCTCTACCCCATGTGCATGGTGACGATCAACGCGTCGCCGGAGACGAAAGTCGACCCCACCGACTACGACGGCGACACGTATCACGCCCCCAACGGCACCCACTTCCGGAAGGAACCGGACGGCGTCATCCGGGAGATGGTCGACGAGTTGCTGGAGGAACGGGAGGAGAAGAAGGCGGAGCGAAACGACCACGACCCGGGGAGTGAGGGTTACGAGCAGTACGACCGGGAACAGCAGGCGGTGAAGGTCATCATGAACTGCTTCACGCCGGATACCGACGTGCTCACGCCGGACGGCGTCCGGAACATCCGTGACCTCGCTGTCGGCGACGAGGTGTACTCGCTCGACCCCGAGACGCTGCGGATGGAGGTCAAGCCGGTGACCGAGACGCACGCGTATCCGGACTACCGGGGCGAACTCGTCGACATCGAGACGAGCAAGGTCGACTTCAGCGTCACGCCGAACCACCGGATGCTCGTCCGGAAGGACGACACGAACGGCGAGTCGTGGGACGAGTTCGAGTTCGTCGAGGCCGGAGACCTGAACGAGTCGTCACACTACGAACTGCCGCACGGCTGGGACGGGCCTGACGGTGAGCGACTGGAGGCGGTCGATCTGACGGACCTCCTCGACGGCGAGTACGAGGTGTGGGCAAACAACGACGTCCACGGGCACACGCTGGCCGCCGAAGTCGGCTACTACCCGGATAAGGTGGTGAAAAACGATATCGGCGAGACGGGCTACGTCTTCTCGGCCGCCGAGTTCGAGGAGCATCGCGAGTACCTCGACGACCACTGCTCCGAGTTCTACGTCCACGCCGAACGGGGCCGGAAGTGGATTCCGCGCTTCTACGATGGCGACGACTTCCTCGATCTACTGGCGTGGTACATCACCGAAGGGTCGGTGTACACGTCCGAAGACGAGCAGTACGGCGAGAAGTTCCGTGGCTCGGCCACGACGATCCAACTCGCACAGGAAGCGATTGCCGACGGCGGCGAGGGCGACGACCACGCCGCCATCGGTGACTTGCTGGATCGACTGGGCGTCGACTACTACGTCGACGACCGATGCTATCAGTTCACCTCGCAACTGCTCGGACGCTGGCTCGAAGATATCTGTGGCGAGAACAGCTTCGAGAAACGGATTCCCGAACTCGTCTTCGAGGCCAGCCGCGCCCAGAAGGAGCGCTTCCTCGACACGCTGATCGCGGGCAACGGCGACCGGCAGGTGAACAGTTGGCGCTACTCCACGTCGAGCGACCGATTGCGTGACGACGTACTCCGGCTCTGTGCCCACCTCGGCCTGACGGCCAGCTACAATCAGGATAGTGGCTCGTGGCGCATCTACTGCACCGAAGACGCCAAGAACAGTTTCCGGATGCACCGCTCCGGCGGCCGAAGCACCGCCAACGACGGCGCGTACTGCGTCACCGTCGACGACAACAACACGCTCCTCGCGGGCCGCAACGGAAAATTCCAGTTCGTCGGGCAATCGCTTTATGGTGTACTGGGATGGGACCGCTTCCGCCTCTACGACCGGGAGATGGGGGCGGCCGTCACGGCGACGGGGCGTGATGTGATCGAGTATACGGAGTCGGCGGCTGACGAGATTGGCCACGAAGTCGTCTACGGCGATAGCGTCACTGGCGACCGGCCTGTCGTCGCTCGTGACCCCGATGGGCGGATGCGGATCGCTTCCATCGAAGCGCTCTTCGAATACGCGAAGTCGAGCGCGGGATCGGTGGTGTTGATCACCACTGACGGCGGCTCCGCCGCATCTACGTCCGCGGGGAAAGACAGACGCCAACTCGACGGTTGGGACGCTCTCTCGTTGAACGCCGATGGCGAGCCAGAGTGGCAACCCATCACTCAGGTAATTCGTCACAAGACGGACAAGCCTGTCGTCAACGTCCAGCACAAGTTCGGGGAATCGACGACGACACGCGACCATTCCTTCATCGTTGAGGACGACGGGGAGTTCGTCGAAGCTTCGCCGGAGGCGTTGGACGAACCGCTCCGTATCCCCGGTGTTCCGTCGCTCGACACCATCGACTCTATCGACGTGTACGAGGTGTTGCAGGGTTACACTCGTGAATACGAGGATGGACGAAGCGTCGGCAGTGAGAACGCCGAACGGAAAGTGAAGCGAGTCCACGCAAACGATGAGTACGTCTGGTTCGGACACGAACACCACGGCGCGCTGGATTCGACGATCAAAGTACAGCGCCACATCGACTTCGATTCCGAGGACGGAGCAGCACTCGTTCGGCTGCTCGCAGCATACGTGACCGAAGGGAGTGCGTCCACTGCCGAAACGGCTTCCGGAAAGTTCGGCGCGAGCATTGCCGAATCACGCCGTGACTGGCTCGCCGGACTCAAATCGGACTACGAACGACTCTTCGAGGACGCGACGGTCAGCATCACTGCCTCCGACAGTAACGACGAGCGTACGATCAGAGACGGTGACACCGAGATTAATTACGACGATCGGACGCTGAAACTCCAGATGATGAACGAACTCTCGGCAGTGTTCTTCCGAGAGTTCGCTGGGCAGATCTCACGTGGAAAACGCATTCCGTGGTTCGTCTTCCACTTGCCCGACGAGCTACAGGCGAGCTTCGTCGAGATTCTCGTCGAGGGTGACGGCTCTCGCGAGTTCCCGCGATATTCCGAAGAGTACGCTGAACGGAACTTCGACTACGAGACGACGAGTCGAGAACTCTCCGCCGGGTTGTCCATGCTGCTCACGCAGCGAGACCGGAAACACTCGCTCAAATATCGAGACAGCAAAGGAAGCTACACTATCCGGACGTGTGACTTCTATCGATCCGGACGCGACCCGGTGGTCAATGAAACGTCACACGACGGCTACGTGTACGACCTCAGCGTCGCGAAGAACCAGAACTTTGTCGACGCAGTCGGTGGTATCGTCCTTCACAACACCGACTCGGTGATGCTCGAACTCGGACCAGACATCGACACCGAGGACGCCATCGAACAGTCCTTGGACATCGAGGAACACATCAACGACTCCTACGACGAGTTCGCCCTCGAAGAACTCAACGCCCACCACCACCGCTTCCAGATCGAGTTCGAGAAGCTCTACCGTCGGTTCTTCCAGGCGGGCAAGAAGAAGCGCTACGCGGGCCACATCGTCTGGAAGGAGGGCAAACACGTCGACGACATCGACATCACAGGCTTCGAGTACAAGCGTTCGGACATCGCGCCGATCACGAAGGAAGTCCAGCGTCAGGTGATCGAGATGATCGTCACCGGCGACGACGTGGACGACATCGAGGAGTACGTCCACGACGTGATCGAGGACTTCGAGGCGGGGAACGTCGACCTCGACGACGTCGGGATTCCGGGCGGCATCGGTAAGCGCCTCGGCGCGTACGACACGGACACGGCGCAGGTCCGGGGGGCGAAGTACGCCAACCATCTCCTCGGTACCAACTTCCAGCGCGGGAGCAAGCCCAAGCGACTGTATCTGAAGAAGGTCCATCCCGAGTTCTTCCGGCGGCTGGAAGACGAGGAAGGGTTCGATCCACAGGCCGATTCCCTCTACGCCGCGTTCAAGCGCGACCCGGACGTGATCTGTTTCGAGTACGCGGATCAGGTGCCGGACGCGTTCGAGATCGACTGGGACAAGATGCTGGAGAAGACACTCAAAGGCCCCATCGAGCGGATCATCGAGGCGCTTGGCCTCTCGTGGGACGAAGTGAAAAGCGGCCAGCGCCAGACCGGACTCGGTCAGTTCTGAAACTCGATTTCTCCTTCCAGAAATAATAGTTCCCGAACAGAGAACTCGAAGGGGGAGAATGCGTAAGCATTATGCGTCTTACACCCCAGCTTCACGGTAGGGTTATGGCAACACTACAGATTAATAATCTTCACGCGAAAGTCGCAGAAGAGGGCGGCGAAACCATCCTTCGCGGCGTCGACCTGGAGGTCAAGTCGGGCGAGATTCACGCCCTGATGGGACCGAACGGCTCCGGTAAGTCCACGACCGCGAAGGTGATCGCCGGCCATCCGGCCTACGAGGTCACCGACGGGGAGATCACGCTCGTCCTCGACGACGAGGACGTGGCGGACATCGACGAGGACGTACCCCCGGAGAAACGCGAGTGGGATCTGCTCGATCTCGAACCCAACGAGCGCGCGGCGCTCGGTATCTTCCTCGGGTTCCAGTATCCGGCGGAGATCGAGGGTGTCACCATGACGAACTTCCTCCGGCAGGCGCTCAACGCCAAGGCGGAGGAACGAGAGGAACTGTTCGAGGACGAGGACGAAGCCGAAGCCGAAGAGGAGGAGGACTCCGGCTACGACACTTCCCCGATGGAAGGTAACGTCGACGACGGCGAGATCGGCGTCGCCGAGTTCCAGCAGCTGCTGAAAGAGAAGATGGAACTGCTGGACATGGACGAGAAGTTCGCCCAGCGCTACCTCAACGCCGGCTTCTCCGGCGGCGAGAAAAAGCAGAACGAAGTCCTTCAGGCCGCCATCCTCGAGCCCGCCATCGCGGTGCTCGACGAGATCGACTCCGGGCTGGACATCGACCGCCTGCAAGACGTCTCCGAGGGGATCAACGCCCTCCGCGACGAGCAGGGTACGGGCGTCCTCCAGATCACACACTACCAGCGCATCCTCGACTACGTCGAGCCGGACCACGTTCACGTCATGATCGACGGCGAAATCGCACAGAGCGGCGGTGCCGACCTGGCGAAGAAGCTCGAGGACGAGGGCTACGACTGGGTCCGCGAGCAGGTCTACGAGACAGCGTAATACGGCTGCAGCCACAACACCAACTCATGAGCTCAGATCAAGATCACCTCAAAGAGACCGACACCGAAGCCCGCTTCGAGTTCAAGAAGGAGGAACGGTCCTCCTTCCAGGCCGAGAAGGGCCTCACCGAGGAGACGATTCGCGTCATCTCGGAAGACAAGGGCGAACCCGAGTGGATGCTGAAGCGACGCCTCCGCGCGCTCGAACAGTTCCAGAAGATGCCGATGCCGACGGACTGGCCCGGCCAGCCCGACCTCTCCGAGGTCGACGTCAACGAAATCATCCCGTACATCCGACCCGACGTGGAGACACGGGAGAGCGTCGACGACTGGACGGACCTGCCCGACGACATCAAGGACACCTTCGACAAACTGGGGATTCCGGAAGCCGAGAAGAACGCCCTCTCGGGCGTCGGCGCCCAGTACGAGTCCGAAGTCGTCTACCAGAACATGCAGGAGCAGTGGGAGGAGAAAGGCGTCATCTTCTGTAACATGGACGAGGCGGTCCGGGAACACGAGGACCTGGTCCGCGAGCACTTCATGACGAAGTGCGTGCCGCCGAGCGACAACAAGTTCGCGGCGCTCCACGGCGCCATCTGGTCCGGCGGGTCCTTCGTCTACGTCCCCGAGGACACCGTCGTCGAGATGCCCGTGCAGGCGTACTTCCGCATGAACTCCGAGGGGATGGGCCAGTTCGAGCACACGCTCATCATCGCCGAGGAGAACTCCGAAGTCCACTACATCGAGGGCTGCAGTGCGCCCAAATACTCCGCGTTCAACCTCCACTCCGGCGGCGTCGAGGTGTTCGTCGGCGAAGGTGCCCACGTCCAGTACTCCACCGTGCAGAACTGGTCGAAAAACACCTACAACCTGAACACGAAGCGGGCGCTCGTCGAGGCCGACGGGCGCATGGAGTGGATTTCCGGCTCCATGGGATCGAAGGCGACGATGCTCTACCCGGCCTCGATCCTCAAGGGTCGCGGCGCCTCCGACAACCACATCACCATCGCCTTCGCGGGCGAGGGGCAGAACATCGACACCGGGGCGAAGGTCTACCACAACGCCCCGAACACGAAGTCGACCATCGAGTCCAAGAGTATCTCGAAAGACGGCGGCCGCACCAACTACCGCGGCCTCGTCCACATCGCTGACGGCGCGGCCAACTCCTCGACCTCTGTCGAGTGTGACGCGCTGATGTTCGACAACGAGTCCACGTCGGACACGATGCCGTACATGGAGATCAACGAGTCGACGGTCGACGTGGCTCACGAGGCAACGGTGGGTAAAATCGGCGACGAGGACGTGTTCTACCTCCAGAGCCGTGGCCTCGACGACGACGACGCCAAGCAGATGATCGTCTCCGGCTTCATCGAGCCGATCACGGAGGAACTGCCCATCGAGTACGCGGTCGAACTCAACCGTCTCGTCGAACTCGAGATGGAGGGGAGTCTCGGATAATCATGAGCACGCAGGTACCAGCCGACATTTCGGAAGCGACCGTCCACGAGATCGCCAACCGCCGCGACGAGCCGGACTGGCTCCGCGAGACGCGGCTCAAGGCACTCAAGGCGATGGACGATCTGGCGATGCCCGACGTCATCCAGACGCCGGGGCGCCGGTGGACGAACCTCGACCAGCTCGATTTCGACGAGCTGGCCGATCCGCTGAATCAGGAAGACGTGACCGAGCGCGTCACGGACGAGGGCGTCGAGATGCTCTCGTTCACCGAAGCGGTGGACGAGCACCCCAAACTGATGGAGGCCAAATTCGGCTCCGTCATCGATCCCGAGATGAACTACCTCACCGCCCTGTCGGTGGCGCTGTTCACGACGGGCACGTTCATCTACGTCCCCGAGGGCGTCGACGCCGAGGACGTGAAGATCCGGACCGAGATGAACTCCCGCTCCCTGTTCAGTCACACGCTCGTCGTCACCGAGGACTCGTCGTCGGTGACGATCCTCGAACGGATCGACTCGGGTGAGACCGAGGTCGAGGGCGAGCGCTACTACAGCAACCTCGTCGAAGTCGACGCCGGCGAGGACAGCTACGTCCAGTACGGCGCGCTCCAGACGCTGGACGAGGACACGTACAACGTGACGATGAAGCGCGGTGACGCCAGTGTTTACTCGACGGTCAACTGGATCGAGGGCAACATCGGTTCGCGGCTCACCCGCTCTGACATCGAGACGGAGCTCAACGGCGACAGCTCCGAGACGCAGATCGTCGGCGCCTTCTTCGGCCACAACGACCAGCACTTCGACGTGAACGCGCGGGTCTGGCACCAAGCCGAGCACACGACGGCCGACCTCGTCACTCGTGGCGTCCTCGACGACACGGCACGCTCCGTCTACGAGGGCGTGCAGGACGTGGGTCGCGAGGCGTGGGACACCAGTTCCTACCAGCGCGAGAACACGCTCATGCTGAGCGACGACAGCGAGGCCGACGCCTCGCCGAAGCTCATCATCAACAACCACGACACCGAGGCCTCCCACTCCGCGACGGTCGGCCAGGTCGACCGCGAGGATCTGTTCTACCTCACCTCGCGGACGATCCCCGAGCAGGACGCCCGGAACATGCTCGTGGAGGGCTTCTTCGTGCCCGTCCTCGAAGAGATCGAGGTCGACGAACTGCGCGAGGATCTCGAAGCGCGGATTTCGGCCCGGTTGCGGGAGTAACCCGCCGAGGGAACGCCTTAAGTTCCCCTCACCCCGATTACGCGTATGCTCGTCCCGGCCACACGCATCGACCGGAGGTGCCCGTCACCATGAGCGTCAGCCATCGGGTCGGCTCCGACCACCAGCTCGCGCGACTCCTCCAGATCGGTATCGTGCTGGAGGAGGTCGTCGAGGCGCGGGCCCACCATCACTACCAGTCGCTCGATGCCAGTGACCTCGATCCGGAGATCGAAGCACTGTTGGCCGACGCCGCGGAGGAGTCGGCCACCCACCGGGAGCGACTGGAGGCGCTGATCGCCGACCTCGACGCGGAGTCGATCCCGTTCGAGGACATCGAGACGCTCGTCGAAGCGCAGTACGCGAAGACGAAACCCGAGGACTTCGACGGCGTGCTCTACGATCAGCTCTGCAACGAGGAGACGGCGTACAAGTTCTACGACGACCTCGTGTCGGCCATCGAGGCCAGCGACGCGCGGTTCTCGATCGACCGTGAGCGACTGCTCGACGAGTTGCGGTCGATCCGCGAGGAGGAAGCCGAGGGCGTCGAAGAAGTGACGAAGGTTATGGAGACACGGGAATGAACACGGCAGACCAGTACCTCAAAGCGATTTATCTGATTCAGGAGATGGAGGACGGCCCGGCGTCGACTGGCGCGCTCGCGGACATGCTCGACGTGAGCCCGGCGAGCGCCAACGAGATGATCGGCAAACTCGAGGCCCGCGACCTCGCGGACCACGAGAAGTACAAGGGGGTCCGCCTCACCGACGAGGGCATCCGCCGTGCCCGCGATGCGCTCCAGACGTACTGCATCATCGAGCGCTTCCTCGCGAACGTCCTCGACGTGGAGGACTTCCGGGGCGAGGCGCGGGAACTGGAAGCCGTCATCGACGACACGGTGGCCGAACGCCTCGACACGATCATCAACCGGAATCCGAACTGCCCGGACTGCTTCGACGCCGAAACCGACGCCTGTCGGGAACTCGAAGTGGAGTGCGAGAAGCCGGCCGATTAAGACGGCTGGATTTATACGGGACGGCCGCCGAAACGGGAGTGAAGTCCCGTGGTGTAGCGGCCAATCATCTGGGCCTTTGGAGCCCAGGACGGCGGTTCGAATCCGCCCGGGACTATCCTGCGACGAACGAACGTGAGGAGCGGATAGTCCTCGCGGATTCGAAGCAGGGAGTGGAGCAACGCGGAACGACCGCGGTTCGAATCCGCCCGGGACTACTCACGAATCTCGTATAGTCCCACGTGAATCAGCCCAATCTGGGCCGCCAGCGATTCGGGAGAGCGCGGGCCCTGTCGACGACACGCTGTTTACTGGTCCGACGGGTGCACCGCGCCTCCATCGCTGGTGGTGGGAGGTGTGACGGTCTACGTCGACACCGCGCCACACGAGTGGAGGGGGTGTCGGTGAGACGATACCGCGAGCGGAACAGTCGATAACGACGCAAATACTCGCTCGATCTTTTAGATTGGGATCGTGAGACAGATGTTCTCGACTTCGGGTGCCAACGAGATGACCTGCGCTTTTCGCTGTAGTTCCCGTCGACGTTTCTTGATCCGCTCCTCCAGCTTCGAGAGCCGATCCCGCTGTCGCCGGATCGCGATATCCATGTCGGACCCTGCATCTGCTTTCCGCTCGTAATCCGCGATGAACGTCTCGATCCGTTCGCGTTCGGCTTCCGCGTAGGTCTCGAGATCGTCGAGTTCTTGTTGCGTCTCCTCTCTACGACGCTCTCGGAGTTTGTCGCGTCGTGATTCGACACGCTGACTCACGTATCGGTCGGCTGACGAACGCATCTCGCCCCGGTGTTCGAGGAGCGTACGTACACGGTCCCCATCCGGAGAGCCTTTGATCGTGTCTCCCTCGATGATTCGTTGGCCGAGGCGCTGCTGAGGGTCACGATGCGCCGCATCGACGAATACGGGGAGTATCTCCTCTCGAATGACTTCCCCTGTCCCGTCCTCGAATCTGATGCGGTAGTTGTAGGTGATTCCCGGCTCGTCGACGAACGGGAGCAGCTTGAGACCCACCGCACCCTGCTCGCTATCGAGTACCCGCTGCATCAGTTCTTGGACTAGGTCTGCATCGGGGGAGATATACTCGATACCGTCGTGGTCCATCGCGAACTCGCGGTTGAAGGTGAACGGTCCGTATAGCTCACCGTCCCGCGAGCGTCGAAGCGACTCGGGCAACTCAGCGCGGAAGAGGTTGTTTCCGACCTTTTCGACGTCCCCACCGAGCGCGGAGATACCCAGCTCGAAGAACTGCCGGATGTCGGCTTCACTCCCATAGACGTCCGCGGACTGATCCATCACCTCCTGAATCTTCCGGCGGCTCTCCTCGTCGAACGTGCTGGTGTCGATGAGACTCCGTTCGTACCACTCCGCGAGCGTCTGCTGTCGCTCGTCGATTAGCTCTTCGAGTTCCTCCTTGGTTGCACTCGCTGGCTCGTCGTTCCGGATGGACTCCATGATGAGCGAATCGACGTTGATGTCGTCGAGCATCCCCAGCACGTCGGCAGTGTTCCCCAGTTGGCCGCGGATGGTCTCGACCTTCTCCTGGAGCAGCTCGAACACCTCGCTCTCGCGGGTGTCCTCGAACGAGAAGTTCCACACTTTGACCTCCTTCTCCTGGCCGTAGCGGTGGAGGCGACCGATGCGCTGTTCGAGGCGGTTCGGGTTCCACGGCAGTTCGTAGTTGACCATGATGTGGCAGCTGTGCTGGAGGTCGATCCCCTCGCTGGCTGCGTCGGTCGCGAAGAGCAGACGGGACTGCCCGTGGTTGAACTCGTCCTCGATGCGAGCGCGGTCTTCCTTGTCGACCCCGCCGTGGATGACGAGGATCTCGTCGGCCCACGGCTCGTCCTTCACGAGTTCGAGGATGTAGTCGAGCGTATCGCGGTACTCCGTGAACAGCAGCACCTTTTCGTTGGGCTGTTCTTCGAGCAATTGCTGGATGTACCGTCGGACCTTCTGGGCCTTCGAATCGACAGGGATGCCCTCTGCGAGCGAGACGAGGTCCCTGAGCGTCTCGATCTCCTCTTCGAGTTGGGCGTCGCTCTCGGTGATCGTGAGCCCTGCGAGCTCTTCCTCGGCCTTCTGCTGATCCTGCTCGTCGAGGTCCTCTCCCTCGAGATAGGCCGAGGCCTCCTCGGAGAGAGACGTCGACGAAGACTGTTGATCGACGAGATTCGCGAGTCGGCGGCTGAGCGTCGCCTTGATCGCTCCGATACTGCTGACGAGACGCTTCTGCATCAGCGCCATCGCGAAGCCCACGGCAGGCTCGTTGAGCTGTTCAGAGCGGTTGTAGACGTGCTTGACGTAGTCCGTGACCGCACGGTAGAACTGGCGCTCTTCGTGGGTCATCTCGACCGGGATGGTCCCGACCTCCCGATTCGGGAAGATCCGCTCGCCGTCGTCGTCGTAGATGGTCTGTTTCCCACGGCGCATCATCACCCGGTCGACCGCCTCCTTCGAGAGGTCCTGATCCTCGGCGACGAGGAAGGGGTCGATGTACTCGACGAGCGAGCGGAACGCCTCGCCCTTGCCGTCGTGTGGCGTCGCACTCAGCAGGAGGAGCGAGTCGGAGTTGTCGGCGACGCGCTCGACCATCTTCGACGTCTTGCTCGGAGACTCGCCACGCTTGGCCGCCTTGTGTGCCTCGTCGACGACCACAACGTCCCAGAACGCGTCGTCGAGTTCCTCGCGGAACTCTTCCTGTCGAAGGAACGCCATGCTCGTGACCAGCTGCTGGTGGTCCTGATCCCAGATGTTGGCTTCCTCGCCGAGACGGCGGCGTTCGCCCTCCACCCATTGCCGATCAGCGGGAGTGAGGTCGATGTCGAAGAAGCGGTCCATGTCGCGAATCCACTTCTTCTGGAGGTGTGCGGGCACGACGAACAGGACGCGATCGGCTCGGTTGCGTGCGGTGAGTTCTTTGAGAACGAGCCCTGCCTCGATGGTTTTGCCCAGCCCGACGTCGTCGGCGATGAGCGCTCGCTGTCGGAGCTTCTGCATCACCCAGTTGACGCAGGCGAGTTGGTACGGTTCGAGGCGGACCAGTGAATTCGAGATGGAGAGCAGTTGTCCCTGCTCGTGGGCGATCTGGAGCTGGAGTGCCTGTGACCGGAGATCGAACCACTCTGCAGAGACGGACTCGTGGTCAGGATGCAGCTGGGTTGCTGTCGTCGGTTCGAGCGCACCGAGTTGGTCCTGCTTCCGCTCTATCTCCACGTCGTCGATACAGACGGTCTTGACGCCGACGTCCTCGACGTAGGCCCGCAGGTACTCGAGGTTGCCGACGGAGTACGTCTTGATGACCTCGGCGGGGTTGTCGTTGAGGAGAATCGTGGCTCCGGGGGCGAGGTCGTTCATAGGTGGTTACTCCTGCGTGATCGTGACGAAGTTCAGCACGAACTCCTGCGGGAGGACGCCACCGTGGTAGAACCGTGCGTCAGGAAGGCCCTGATTGCGGAATCGCTGGATCGGATCGGCGAGGATACTGACCCTGGCATCGTCGTCGAGGTAACCCAGATGGGTGTCCTCGTCGAGTAAGACCCCTGGTGCATCGTCGTCGAGATCCTTCCCTGCGACCCATCGACGGGTCACTTTCTGCGCTCCGTCCGGCGGGTGGAGGTCGTCGATGTCGACGTGCCTCGGGAGCGAGACGAAGCCGTGGTCGGAGAGGATGTACGCACGGTCCCACTCGCCCTTCCGCAGCTTCTCACAGATGATGCGAGAGATGGCGTCGATCCGGTCGCTGAACAGCTCCTCGAAATTCGTCAGCTCCTTCTCGCCGGTCTCGTCGATATCGTTCCAGTAGTAGGCGACGCGGGTGTTGCTCCAGCCCACCTCGTCGTCTTCGTCTTTCATAATGTAGCTCCAGCCGTCGTTCTCGAGGAGCGTCTGCCGACGGTAGTTGGTGATCTTCTTTCCATTGCGTTCGGGGATCAACTCTCCGTCCTCGAAGTCGATGTTGAAGCTGAACTTGCTGCCGGGCGTGAGCGCAGCCTTCCCGAACTCGGTGTCGGACGGGAGCGTGCCCACCCAGGTGCTCTCCTCGACTTCGAGCCGAGGAATCTCGCGCCGGATTGACTCCGCGAGTTCGTGTGCGAGGTCGAACCGCAACGCGTCGACGATGAACAGCGCGACGCTCTGGCCGCTCTGGAGGTGTTCCTGCTCCTCGGCGAAGAACTGGTGGGCGTGGTTCTCGCCGACGAACGGCGATCCGGCGTCGATCTGGTCGACGACGAGGTCGCCGAGATCGGTGAGATACTCGAGGTACTTCGACTCCACCAGCGAGGTCCGGAGGTCATCGAGCGTGACCGTCGCTGGATGCTCTTCGGGGAGTTGCTTCTCGGGGGCGCCCGAGACGACGAGGTTGAACACCGCGTTGTCGATCTGCCAGGTCCCGTCGTCGACGTCGCCGTAGAGGTCGACGACGTCGTTCGTGTCGCCGCGCTCTTCCCAGGTCTGGAGCTCGTTCGCGAGCGTCGCCACGTCGATCGCCTGCTCCCAGACGTGCGTCCACGGGACGTCACCGTACGTCGATTCGAGCCGTTCGTGACGCTGCTTCGCGTTGGTGACGCACGTCTCGTAGTCGCCGCCGTCGAACGACTGGGTCCACTCGTCCCAGAGCCGGTGTTCGAGCGACGCGTCGACGGGGCAGTCGACGAGTTCCCACGGATCCTCGTAGGTGCGGAGGACGTCGTGCCAGAAGCGCTGATTCGGGTCGAGATAGACGTTCGCCAGCGCCGCTTTCCGTTCGGTCTTGCTCAACACCGACCGGAGTTCGGGTCTGGAGATTCCGAATCCAGCGTTCGGGTCGGGCTGGTACGCCTGCGGGAGCAGGGACGTGTCGAGTCCTTCGTCGACGAGCCACTCGGCGACCGCCCAGCGGCGTGTGTGTTCGACGATGGTGCGAGCGTCGGACTCGCCCTCGACGGCCATGACGCCCTCGTCGACCAGCAGGTCACGGATCTGTAGCAGATCGTCACCCTCCGGGAGGTTCCGCGTGCCGTGTTCGAGGACGAACTGCACGGGATCGTCGTGACCATCGAGGACGATCTTCGTCTGGAGGCCCTGGAGCGATGGGAGTCCACCCTCGCCGTCGAGTTCCTCGTAGAGCGTCTGGGCGACCTTTTCACGGTCCTCGGCGTCCTCGTAGGCGGTGCGGATCGTCGCCGCCTGGAGTGGGTCGTTCTCGAAGCAGCGTGCAGCGAGCTTGCCGATATGCTGCTCGACCACCCCACCGGTGTGTTCGACGTCCTTGAACCAGTCCACGTCGTCGCTGCTGGGCTGGGAGACGTACCAGACGGTTCGG
Source organism: Haloplanus aerogenes (assembly GCF_003856835.1). Lineage (NCBI taxonomy): Archaea > Methanobacteriati > Methanobacteriota > Halobacteria > Halobacteriales > Haloferacaceae > Haloplanus > Haloplanus aerogenes. The sequence continues at coordinate 1,074,977 of NZ_CP034145.1, read as the reverse complement.
TCGCGTGGGGCGTCCCCACGGAGTTCTAACGGGGTCTGCTCGGCCGCACGGAACGCACAGCCGAGTTCGGTACTCGCGCCTTCGACGATGTCTCGGAGGAAGCCGCCGTCGTCCCACCAGAGGATGACGGGGTCCTCGTCGGCCGCGTCGTCGATTGCGCTCTCGATGGCGTCGTGGGCGCACTGTGGGAGAGTCTTGGTTGCTGGCATGATCAGAGAACGTCGTCTTCCACCGTCTTCGGGACGATTTCTGCCCGTGCGAGCGGTGTGATATTGATTTCGACACCGTGCTTGTGGTTCGGCTGGTACCCTTCGGTCGTTATCTCGGAGAGGGCGCGGTCAGTCCAATCCGAGGGAATGCGCTCGTCGATGGTCTGGCAGCGGTCGTCGATCTCCGCAGCCAACGCCTTGAACTCCTCCAGTGGCGGGAGATCGTCGACTTGCTCGACGCGCTCGTCGTCGGCCATCGCTTCGAGGAACTCCGCGTCGACAATCGAGGGGTCGTCGAGACCGGTCGCGAGCGAGGCAAGCAGGCGTTCGTCGTCGGTCAGCGTCTCGAACGGTTGCCCGTCGTCGTCGAGGAGGTCGGCCCCTTCGCGCTCGAAGTAGTAGGTCATGAACAGGATACCGGTGCTGGAGTAGTGGTCGGACCCCTTGAGCCGCCAGTTGAAGTAGTCGAACAGATCGGCCAGATGTGCTTCGACGGACTCGTCGGCGGGCTTGGCGTACGCCTCGCACGCGCGTTCGAGTTCGTCGAGGGCGTCGAGCCACTCCTCGCGCCACTCGTCGACGGCGTTCCAGAAGTTGTCCGAGAAGGTGTCCTGAAACCACTCCTCGCTGTTGCGCTCCCGCAGTTCCGCCAGCGTCTCCACGCGCTCGCGGGTCTCCTCGCGGAAGGTGGCGACCTTCGGAGCGAGTTCCTCGACGAGTTGTCGATCCTCGTCGTCGAAGTCGCGCGCGTCGGTGCGACCCAGGTCCTGAAGCACGTCCTCGAAGACGCTGATCTGGTTGAGTCCGCTCGCACAGCGCTCGTACTGCTCGGCGGCTTCGGCCTGCTCACTCGTCGAGAGGGATTCGTCGCTCCGGCGGCGGTTCGCCGCCGACCGGCGTTCCCGAAGTTCGGCCTTCCGCGGTTCGAGGTACTGATTGGCGAGTCGGTCCAGGAGCCCCGAATCGAGGCTGTGGTAGTCGACGAAGCAGGCGAAGCCCTCGCCCGCCGAGTCGGAGACGAGGCGCTCTGTGGTGAGCTTCCAGAGGATCGGTGTGTTCTCCATCCGGCTCACGTGGTAGTCGAACAGGTCGTTCTCGACGAACGACCGGAGGTTGGGGTAGGCCTCCTCGGCGGCGGACTGGGCGCCGAGGATTTCGTCGACCTCGACGAGGCGGTCCTCGGCGTACTCGCCGTAGACATTCTCGAACTGCGCAATGATGCGGTTGAGCATATCGAGTTGGCTGTTGGTGCTGTGGAGAGGGATGATGCCGTCGGCCTCCTTGCGGACAGCTTCCATCGCGAAATGATGAACGAGGTCTCTGACTTGCTCACCGATATTGTCTGGAACTTTGGGAACCGATTCGGGATCAGGTACCTTCCGGTCGTCAGGGTTTTCGGCAGTTCGGAGGAAGATCTCTTGACGTATTTGCTCCTGAACATTTTCGGATATATCCAGCTCATCGTACAGAAGGCTGTCTATTCTTTCAGATATTTCTTCCAACCGCTGCTGTAGTTTTCTCTTTCTAACTTCTTCTTGTCGAGCAGTCGTTGCAATAGATGCTGTTTTAATTCCCGAATCTAAGCGGACATCTACCCAATCAGGGAGGAGATTGATATGATCGTGATCGTAGTAGAAACTGGAATCACACTCACCAGAAATGAGGCTGGGGCTCATGTAGTAAGGACTCTTTGGGTCCCTGCTTCGGAGAGATACTACGCACTCATACTGTTCTTGTACCAGTTCCTCAAGCAAGTCGATGGAGTATGTAGCGTCAATCCATGGTGCGCTCCCTACGATTCCCGCGTCCCAGTTTCGTTCAGTACTGAGAGATAGGAAAATCTCATGATAGAAGTCTGAATTAAGAACTGCCAAAATCTTCCACAGAGACTTATTCTCTCTCGGGACCAGCATGAACCCGGTATTACTATATACTCCGTTCTTAGGGAAGTATCCGAATCTACGTCCAGTGGACTTTATGTATGTCCAAGTGAGTCCCGGCTTTCCGTAATGATCCTCGTTTCGGGTTCGGAATGAACCGGGAGACCGTTTTATTTGCTCTCCTTTCTCGCCCCAAGCGACCTTCTCTGTCACACTCGGAAGAATCCAAGCGTTAGATCCTCCTGTCGCAATCGGGTGGAACAAAGAATCAGTCACTTCCCAGTGATCGCGAAGAAATCGGTCATCATTCGCAGTAGTCAATCCCTGCCTTGCATAAGCGAGCGAATCAGCATCAAGTTCTCCATGAGATGAATCTATCTTCACATCTGACTGATGATACTGACGGATCTCATGAGGGATGTAGTAGCTTAGTGGAGATCCGGGGATTCGCTTGAACTCGGCCAGATGCACTTCGTAGAACCGCTTCACACCGTCTGTCTCTTCACTAAGGACTTTCGAATAGATACCTTCCTTCTTACCGGCATCGATATCGTGTAGTCGGATGAATCGACCTTTACTAGCGCCCTTCTCGGACGATCTTACGACCGTTCCAACGGTTCGTACCGTTGCATTATCTAGTATTCCAATTCCGAACTCCGCTAGGAAGTCGAATTCTCCGTATTCCCCTATGAAGTCCTCTCGGAATTGCCTGAAACTCGACTTGAACATGAACGATCGAGGAACGAGCATTCCGATTCGACCACTAGGTTTGGCAACCTGATCACAGACTTCAAAAAAATTGATATAAAATTCCGACGGGTAGTCAAATTTGGATTTTGTGTATTCTTGAACCTGTTCAGGCATTCTGAGATTTGAGCCATACGGCGGATTCATCAACGCCACGTCGTAGTCCTGGGCCAGAATATCCAGCAATCGCACGAAGCTCCGCAGATCCTGCGCCAGAAACGAATCCGACTCCCGGTGTTCGTCCACGGCCTCGCGCAGACTGTGCAGCACCTGCCCCAGCGTGTGGCTCTCCCGCGGGTCGTCGCCCAGCGTGAGTTGCGTGCCCCCGACATCGCTGTCGTCCTCGAACAGATCACCGAGCGTCCCGCGCACGTCGAGCAGACTCCCGAGACCGTGAACCTCCTCGAACGCGTCGAGAATCCGCCGGAGCGCGTTCTCGACCTGCGGATCGTCGCCAGCCACCTCGTCGAACACTGCCTCGACGCCGTCGATCTCGGCCACCTTCGCGTCCGCACAGACGATGCCGACCTCGGGCATGTCGAACCCGTCCGCACCCTCCGCCTCGGCTCGGGTCCGGCCCTTCAGATACAGATTGAAGGCCGCGAGCTGGCAGGCCCGCATATCCAGGTCGACGCCGTAGAGATTGTGCTGGAGAATCTGCCGCGGAATCTCCGCCTCGGGGCGGTCCGTCTCGGCCCGCCAGATGCGCTCCAGCACGTCGAAGGCATACAGCAGGAAGTGGCCACTCCCACAGGCGGGGTCGATGACGCGCAGTTCGTCGGGGTGGTCGAAGTCGGTCGGTTCGCCCTCCTCCTCGGAGGGAACGAGATAGGTGCAGAAATCGGCGATATCGGGTGACTCGTCGGGAGAGAGTGGTCGGTTCTTGCGCTCGTCCGGGGAGAACGCTTCCTGCGCTTCGACGACGTCCTGCAACTCGCCGGTGTGTTCGAGGTAGAGCTTCCCGAGCGAGTTGTCGGTGAGCATCCGCACGACCCAGTGCGGCGTGTAGAACTGGTTCGCCGGTGGAACGTCCTCGGGATCGAGGCCAACTCTGTCACCCTTCCGTCGAAGGTCGTCGAGTAGTTTGGTGTTGTAGTACTCGTAGACCCACCCCAGCACGTCGTCTGCACGCCATACTTCGTCAGGCACCTCGTCGAGCATCCGACAGAGTGCTTCGAACGTGTCGTCGTCGGGATCGAGTTGGCTGTACGCCGACTCTGGGTCGAACAGGATCTCGATCTCGTCGGCCAGTCTCTCACAGGCGTTGTGGTACGCTTCCAGAATCGCCTCGTCCTCCAGCAAGAACTTCTCGTGGACGAGCGTCTCGGCGGCAGGCGTCAGGCCGTTCTCTTTGAAGACGGTGACCTCCTCGTCGACGAAGTCACGCACCTCCATACAGCGCAGCGCGGCGAGACGGTTGACGATGGTGTACCCGACACCCGTGACGTACTGCTCGACCGCCTCGTCCCACGTGTGACCGTCGACGGCTTCGAGGTCGATCGCCTCGACGAGGTGCTGGATATCGTCGTCCAACTCGTCCGGATTCTCCGGCTCGTCGTCCAGTCCCTTCTGTGTCAGTTGATATCGGACGTTGTCCTCGACGCGCTCGCGGAGAGCTTCGACGACATCTTCGAGATGTTCACGTTCGGCCTTGTCCAGTTGTGCCTTCCGTCGAGAGAGTGAATCGCCTGCCATCGAACGTAATCCAGTATGCTAACACCGACTGACAGGAGCGTCTTTAATGTTGCCGACGGGTTTCGTCTCCTGATAGCTACTCTTCGATCAATACGATATCGCCGTCGTCGACGTCGTCCAGTGCCGCTCTGACCTCGCGGATTCGGGCCAGCAGTTTCTCGGACTCGTCCAGAAGTTCCGTCGCTCGTTCGTCGGTCGGCCGGTCGTCCGCGTCGACTACCCCCGTCACGTCGTCAGTGACGTCGGCGTTCGGAAGCTCCTGCCGGAGCTCTTCGGCGACACGTTGGAGTTCCGTCCAGATGTCGTCCCCACCGATAACCGGCATGGCGAGGAGTCGTCGAACTTCCTCGAGTGAGACCGGCCGTGCTGCACCCAGCGTCGAGTCGATGGCCTTCGTCGTCGGCGATTCTGGATGGTCGGCACGGAGCGTCTCCGCTCTGGCTTCTAACTGCGCCCACGGGCTCGGGTCGCCCCGAAGTATCTCTCGGGCCTGCTCGTACGCCGTGGCCTGCTGTGTGACCACCGGGTCGACGAGTTCGGGCTCTCCGATCAGCCGATCGGTCCATGCGACTTCGAAAACCGACTCCAGCTCCTCGAAGGACACACCACCGAACGTAGCCGTGGCATCGTCGAGCAGCGTGTCGACCGTCGACTCGTTCTCGCGAAGCCACTCGGTCAGCTCCGTACAGATCTCGTCCGGGTCTGTCGAGTCGGCGGACTCGCCAGTCACCCGACGGTACTGCGTCGAGAGTTCGTCGACCCGATGACCGGTTGCATCCGCGAGTCGCGAGGCCACGGTCGTCTTCGTCGGAACAGAGCCGCTCTCCGCAGTCGTCTGCATTCGGCTGGTGATCGTCGCGCCGGGATACCACTCCTCCAGCAGTTCGGTCTCGGCGGTGAACTGGTCCCAGAGTGTTTCCCCGCCGTCTCCTGCGGCGAAGAGTTCGCGTGCATCCGCGAACGTCTCCGCCTCCGACTGAACGCCGTCCGTGACCAGCTCTGCCGTGGTGATATCGTCACCACTGTACGCTGGTGACAGCACACTTTCGAGGGCATCCAGAGACACGTCGAACTCCCGTGAAACACCCTTGAACGTCCGCCTGACGAGCATACTGTTGTCGGCGACCCACGATCCGAGTTCGGCCACCCACGCGTCGGGGTCGTTGCCCTCGGGGTCGTCACCGAGGACCGTCGACACCACGTTGCGAATCGCTTTGGGATCGACCGTGTCGACGCCAAACCGCACCTGGAGCGAGGTGAGCCCACCCTTCGTCCGGACCTGCCGACCGATCGCCGCAGGATCGGTCACGTAGTCCGTGTCCTGCTTGAGTGCGACCGTCTCGTTCGAGGTGGCCAGTGTGATGAGCAACGCCGCAATCGACTCCTGTGGCGTCCCCCGGTAGTCGCCGTTCGCCGTCCGTGTCTGCTGGAGCAACGTCTCGACGTCCACAGCGGTCTTCGACTCGTACTCGTCGATGAACGCCCGACACCAGCCGGTATCCGCGATCGATGCGGTCGAGGTATCCACACCCAGCATCACGGCGTCGGCGTCGGCGAGCGGCCAGCTACCGCTGCCCCGGAAGAATTGCGCCAGCTCCTTCGCGTCGTCGACCTCGACGAGCGGGCGCGAGAGCACTTTTCGGGTCGAACCGAAGACCGCCTGTACCTGCGCTTCGACGACCTCGCCGAGGACGGTAGGTCGTTCTCCCTCGTAGTCGTGAACCGTGTAGACTGACGCGTTCTCCAGCAGGTCGCTGACGGACGATTCCAGCCGTCGCTTGTCCGTCCGGTGCTCGCGCTCTAGTTCCTCGTGACTCTCCGTTTCCTCCTCGAGCACCTGACTCATCCCGATGACGTTCCGAATTCGGTCCAGCGTCGATTCCGGGACGTCGATCGAGATGAGGATGTGTTCACCACCGTCTCGGCCGTCGTTCACGTCCTGCCAGGTCTCGACCTGCTCCGTAACGGTCTCTGGGTCGTCTGCAAGGACACGAACTCGAACCGCGTCGTACTCGGTCTTTGGTGCTCGGTCGACCGGATCGAGGATAGAGTACTCGTACCGAAGCGGGACGAGGCGCTCGTCCCCGATATCGGCGTCGTGAAGCGTGCCGTCACTCCGGAAGAAGTCGTCGGTCTCTCGAAGTCGGGTCTCGAGCCAGGCGGAGAGCTGGTGTGGCGAGATCTGCTCGGCCTTCGTCTGCGCTCGGCTGAGGACACTCTCCTGTTCCTCGGAGACTAGCGTGTACACCTCGTCGCCCTTGTCGTTGGTCTCCGTGAGCACCTTGCGCTTGTCGACGAGCGTGTTCAGCGCAGACTGTGTCTCCTCGACTGCGCTATCGACCGACGCGTCGACGTCAGCGAGCATCAGTCGCCCCAGATTCTCCGGCGTCGCTGGGACAGCGGGCGTCTGGTTCAGGAGGTACAGTGCCTTCGACACACGAACTTCCCACGCGCCTTCGTTCCCATCGAACGTCGGAATCAGCGTGTTCTCGAGCATCTCCTGGACCCACAGTGGGACGTAGGTCGTCTCCTCGACGAGGAGGTCGAACAGCTCGTCCCACGTGACCAGCTCGCCCTCCTCGGCATCCGCCCAGCCGAACTTGGTGAACAGCGATCGCACCAGCACCAGGAGTGCACGACCCTGAATGTAATCGCGATCCGTGGCCCGGCCCTGTGTGATCAGCTCCTGCATCACCTTTCGCAGCAGGGTCAGGTCGTACTCGCGGAAGGGATAGGACTCGACCGCGTCGGGATCGGCACTCCCGACTGGTGCATACGTCTCCAGCGAGAGATCTGGCATCGATGAGATGAGCGACGAGACACGTTCGGTGCCAGCCCCGTCTTTCTGCAGCCACCGCTTTCGGACGATGATCTCCGTATCAGCACCTTCGAGCGGCACCTGCTGATGTGTCCAGTGGTCTTCGAGGGGTTCGCCGATGAGACTTTCCCGTGTCGCAGGCAGCGAGTACTGTCCAGTCGTGACGACGACCGGATTCGGCCCGTGCTGGAGCGCTTCCATCGTCTCCTCGAACTCACGATAGCGATGCCGACTGTCGCCGACGAACAGCGCCACCTCGTCGAGGCCCAGTAAGAGCTCGCTGTGTGGTCCGTCCTCGTTCAGTGAGTCAGTAATCGTCTCGACTCGGTCGACCAGTTCCGCTGGGTCGAACGACTCGGGCTCCACTTCGTCCTCCGCTCGTTCGATGGACGCTTTCACGCCGTCCCGACTGTCGAGGTCCGTTCCCGTCGTCTCCGACATCGATGGGAGCGTCTCGTAGAGCCACTTTCGCAGGGATGCACGCTCTTCGAGCACGTCGTCGAACTCTTGGCCCCGCTCGCCCGACGTGATGGTCTCCCAGACTCCGTCGTACTCCATATCGACGGTCCAGGCCCACTCCAACAGCCAGTTCGGGTCGGTCGGATAGCCGAGCTCGCGACCGATTGCCTCGAAGATGAGGAACGGGAGCGGCGGCTCCTTCGAGGCGTCGCGATCGAGGAGGTTCAGGAACACCGGCTTGAGCCGGTCGACGTGTGACGCGTCGATCGAGTGCGCCAGGTTGTCGAATCCGGGCCACTGCTCCGCCAACGTGTCCCCCAGATGCGCGAACTCGGACTCACTGTCGGCGACGAGGCCGATCAGTTTCAGCAGGTGAGTCTTCCCCGATCCGAACGTCGCGTGGAGGTAGAGGAACCGAGCAGCCTCTCCGGGATGCGTTTCGATGATGTCTCCGAGTTCGGTGAGTACACGCTTGGCACTCTCCGTTTCGTGGAACTCTGCAACGTCGGTCTCCGCTCGCTCGCGAGCGTTGACCTTCTGGACCTCCTCGAGTTGGCGGGTTGGATCGCTGCGGAATAGCCCTTTGAGACTCATTGTTGGAGATGCACCTCCCGAATCTGCCCGTCGATCTGGTGCGCTGGATAGTAGTGTCGTGAATCGCCGCCGAAGAAGCTCAGCTTCCCACCGACGACGTCTCCCGGGAACGGAATACCGATGGTCGATCTGACGTTCCAACGATCGAGTTCGTCGAGGAGCTCGGAAGCACGTGTAAACGGGTAGAGGCTACCAAGATTGAGGAGCAAGACGACGTGGCTTTGCTGCTCCAGCTGTTCCCCGTCGATCTCGTTCTGCCTCATCTCCTGAACGAGTTCTTCGGCGAGGCGGTCCTGCATCGTCCCCTCGATTCGTTCCGGGCTCGTCTCGCTTCCGAGCGCGACGCACAGATTGTACACTTTGGTCTGTGGGAGCAGCTCGTCGAGCCAGATCGGTTGGACGGAGACGCCCTCATCGATGATTGGGAACTCGTCAGTCCCGATCGCCCATGCATCGAGTCGGTTCGCAGTTCGATGTTCGATCGCGGGGTCGACAGCCGCAATAACGAACGGATTACGGATACCCGCCTGACCTTTTGCGAACGTGCAGAGTTTCTCTTTGAACGCTCGATACGGGGAGGTCGTCATCGGACGATCACCCCCGAGTCCGTAGTTTCGATGTCCAAGTCTCGTTCTTCGACGAGCCGTTCGAGTCGTTTCTGTATCGTCTGACGGTCGTCAGGGAGCATACCGATCTGGTCGACGTCGTCAGGCGTCCGGTCATCAACGATTTCGGTAAGTCGGTCGAGTCGAGAGTCGAGTTCTTCCACGTCGTGATCTATTGCCTCAGCAAGTGGTTCCGCACCAGCGAAGTTGTCCGCCGCTGAAACGAGGGTGTCCTCGTCATCTGCCGAGAGCGACGACATCGCCTCGTCGATCGTTTCGTACCACTGTCGAAGCTCTCGGTACGGCGTGATGTACGTCCGCTCGAACGCTCTCTGCACTCCTGCGGGCAATTCTGTGGCGGGAATCACCCACGGATGCTCTGCGACACGTCCGACGAGGTCGGGAATGCCCTGTGCAGCGACGTAGATATCCCACAGCTCCTGAATCCCCTCGTCGAGTCCGGTCGTCGTCGTTCCTACGAGTGCTTTCCAGCCGTCAGTCGTCCACCAGTCACCCTGGAAGGACTCGAGAGCTTCGCGCTGAGAGGCGGCGGACGACTGTACATCCTCGTCGATCCATTCGAATCGAGCATCCGCCGCGGTAAGCTGTGCATCGAACCGGTAGAGTGACTCGAGTCGCCGATTCCAGACGTCCCTAACTTCGTCGAACCACTCCTGCGCTTCGTTTGTCTGCTCGATTGCCGCTCCGAGTCCATCGCCCTGTGACCGAACCACGGTTAATCGGTCGGACGTGGCGTCGATACGGTCGGACAGGGCTTCGATAAACGAGTCGAGTAACCCGGAGACGGCATCTGAGTGAACGTCGGTAGCGACGACCAACTGAACGTCCTCTCGCAACCCGGTGAGTGACGACCGTAACCGTTGGTTCGCTTCCTGGAGGTTGATGAGTCCGTCTGCTACCGTTTCCGTCGTTTCTTTGAAGCCACCATCTTCGAGGAGGTTCCCGATCGGCTCGCGTGGGAGTAGCTTGAGCCTCGTCGTCGAGAGGGTGTCCTGGTCGAGGACGGCTTCATTCTCAAGCGTGTTCCCGTCTTCGTCGACGGGAACCAGGCGTCCTTCTCGGCAGAACCCCCAGATGATCGCACAGAGCGCCGGTCGCGTCTCGTCGTAGAACGGCTTCTTCGAGACGATTCCGTCAAGTACCGTGTTCAGGTTGAGCCCGTCGTCGCGATCTTTCAGCTGCCTGCCCGTCAGCGCCATCACGTTGCTCTGGATCGTCTTCTTGCCCTGACTGGCAGACGGGTCCGACGACGGCACCTGTATCGTGTGCGCCCACGCCGGGAGTGGGTCGTCGGGCGAGAGTTCTGCTAACTCCTGCAGGCGGTCGTCTGTCACCTGCAGCATCATCGGGTGGAAGTCGTCGGGATAACCGAGATCGACGGCGGTCTGTACCGCTTTCGAGAGTCCGCCGATGTCCGTTCGGTCCTTCACCGTGTACGAGCCACCCCCCATCGCGCTTACGAGCTTGCTCCGAACGGTGCTGGCTCGTCGGGAGAGGTCTCGTTCGACGGCAGGTGGCGTCGTGTGGGTCGAGATCGCGTCCCGGAGCGCCCACCACCGCACCAGGTGTTTTCGAAGATCGTCCAGCCCATCAGTATCGATCGACCAGTACAGCGTCTCTCCATCACCATTGTCCGCGGTTGCATCTGGGCGAACTCCTCGAATCTCGATAGATACGTCGAGCCCTCCCTCCGCATCGACAGTCGTCTCGAACTCGGTTCCGTCGATACCGAACCCATACGTGACGGGGTATTCCTCGCCGGAATCACCGTATGGTACCGAATCCGGGAGCGAGAGATCCTGGGTGATGCGGCCCCAGAGATGCTCGTCCAGCGTGTCCAGTACGGCATCCCAGTCGGGGTTGCGCTCGTTGTCTTCCGCCTCGTCGTAGATGAGACGCTCTTCCTGGGTGGCGAACCGGTAACGCGCACCGCTCTCGTCTTCGTTTGGCCGGATGAACTTCTGGAGTCGGTCGAGCGACTCCTCGACTCGGTTTTGCGTACTGATCCAGGAACGTCCATTGAGGTCCGACATCACGGAGACAGCGATGTTCCCCTCGTCGAGTGGAACGATGTCGTGGACGTGCTGCAGCAGTAACACGGCCTTCGCCACCTTGAGATCGAACGGTTCCAACTCACCGTCTCGAACCTCATCAGCGATTCCGCGGCTCGCATCGAGTTCGTCGACAGCCTCGTTCTCTACAAGAACCTCGTCGTCGTCCCCCCCACTCCGAGTGCCCTCGATGACCCGCATATCCTGCGTGAGTATCTCTCGGAGTTCCGGCTCGATCTGCTCGTAGAGATCGACGAGAGAGATGACGTGATCCGGTTCGTCTTCCTCGATCCACGACTGCAGAAGGTTGTGCATCAGTGCGAGTATCGCACGAGCGGTTCCAGAGAAGATAGACTTCGCCGGGTCACTCGCCTCCTGCCGGAGGTTGAACAAAATCTCGAGGAAGATCGGTGCGTGATAGGGTAAGAACGGGTAGAACTCGACGAGTGTCGCTTCGTCGATGCTGTCGAGTGGCGGTTTCGTGTTCTGTTTGATGTCGTTGTAGACTAGTGATTCGGCCGGTTTCACCGACGCCTCCTCGAGTATATCACGAACTGCCCTCTCCCCGGATTCGGATTTCTCGAAGAGACGGCGCTTTGCGATATCACCGACGTGTTTGCTCGGAAGCTGGTATCGGTGTGGGAAGCGGTCCTTGAGAATGGAGAAGTCTGCCCCGTGTGCGGCAAACCCCGGTTGCGTGTCTTCGATGTTTGCTTGGGCGGTTACAACCAACTGGATATCATCGTCCGCAATCTCGTCGACCTTTTCGGCGAGGGACTGGAGTTCAGTCAAACGTCCGTAGTCAGTCCCAATGAATAGGCTCACTTCGTCGAGCAGCAATACGAGTTTCACTGGTTGGTTATGCTCCTTTTCTCTCTCAGCCCGGAGCTTTTCGAGCCTACTCACCGTCTCCTCGGCGTCGATAGCCGACGGCTTCAAGTCAGCATAGCCATCGATCGTCCCATTGACGTCCTCGAAGAGCCGAGGGAGAACGACATCTGCCAGTGCGCCGTACTGCTGGATATCCTTCCAAAGCCCATCCGTCTCCCAATCGTATCCACGGGACGAGCCTGTCGTCCCCTCGAGCACTGCTTCGGCACGGTCCTGACGTTCGGGCCATGCCTCGGTCGTACGGAACCATTTCTCAAAGTAGGCGACATCGAGCTGTGAAGACAACCCTCTCGAGATGTCATCGCTGACGCCGGTCAGGTCGGGATCCCGATGTGCGTGTCTGAGGACGATCTCGCTGAAGCTCCGTTGCTTCTGCCCTTGGTACTTTAGCAGATTGACCGAGATCGGGATGACGTAGTATTCCTCGTGGATCTCCCGCCAGTGGTCACGCAACTGGTCCAACGTCTCGTCACGAGTATCCCCAGCTAGGTCGGACCAGACCGTATCCTGCTTTCCCTCAAGCCAATCTGTATCTAGTAGCCCGTCGAGGACCGTCAGCAGGTGGCTCTTCCCACTCCCGTAGTAGCCGTATAGCCAGTAGTTAGAGCCAGTCCGCATATCGTCTGCTCGGTCGAGCATCCGGTCGACAAAATCCTGGATGAACCGCCGAGAGTCGGCTGTCATATGGTACGACTGAATCGCCCGTTCACGGTGATCGCGCTCGTTTCGATCGATACGAACGGACTCCTCGAAGTCGTCGGAGAGATCGTCGAACCAGTCTCTGTCGACCATCAGACAGCACCTCCATCTTGTACCCACGAGTACGGCCCGTCTGTGGGACGGAGGTCGAGCTCGCCATGAAGCTCGAGGTACTCCCACGCATCAGTGCTAGCGACCCGGTCGAAGAACTCCTCCCAGCGATCCTCCGGTTGGAAGAGATAGAACAGCCCGCGTGGCTCAGTGAGCCACTCGTCGCCGTCGACTCCGTATGAGTAGCCCATCGAGACGAGTAGCGGGACATCGCCTATCGACGGGGGGTCGCCAACGATCGTCTGCTGCCCGTCGAGGACACCGATTTCACGCATCACCGATCGGAATCCCTCACACCACCGTTCGGTGGTCGACTCCGCATAGTCGAAACCACCCCCGTTAGAGTACTCGAGCCGATCGAGGATCTGGATGAGCGTCTCGTTCGAGAAGTCGAGCGGTTCCTGCTTCCCTTGCGCGACACGAGCGACGTATTCGTGGACGACGTACCGAACGAGCGAATCGTCCGAAACGAGGTAGAGGTAGAGGATCTGCGCTTTGTCGCGAGTCGTCTGGCACTCGTCGAATATCGCCGGCAGAATGCTCGGATTCGGGAGCGCGGTGGGAGCGTTTTTGAACCGCGACGTCAGGACACGGTAGATCTTTTGCGAACTTCCTCTCGTACTCCGGTTCGATAGGCGTTCGTCGAACCATATGTCCTGGACATCGTTCCAGTTTCCATGCTCGGCGTAGAGTCGAGCGAGTTCCTCGGCTCGCTCGACGAGCAGCCCACACATAGTTAGATCCATATTCACGTCTCCCGGCGAGAGCTGGCGAGACAGCGACGGGAGTGGAGAACCACCGCCGTCAGATACGAGGATCATACGTTGGTAGACTGAACCGGTACACTTTATATTTCGTCTACGGCGGGGGACCGCAGTGATTGAATCTACGGTCGCATTGCCTCCCCTCCGTCGGCTCCGCGAGAGACGGCTCGATTGCGGAGTCGGCGGACCACCCGCCGATGCTCGCCATCGTCCGAACGTCGACCTGACGCTCGACGAGGCGTCCAGTCGCCGCACTCAGACGACCTGCTCGTTCAGCGTCTGTAGTTGCCGTTCCAGCACGGCCACCTTGTCCTGATTGGCGCCGTAGAGGCCGTAGAACCAGACCCGATACAGGTGGAGCATCAGCCCGTCGAGAGCGACCGTCGCACACCTGAGTTCGGGCGGGTGTGCGGACACGTCGACGTCGAAATACTCGACCAGCGCATCGAACGGGTCGTTCCCGAAGCAGATGAGATGATATTCGTCGGCGCCGAGTAACTGTAACTGCTCCAGCAGCACTGCGACGTCTTCGTCCGTCGCGTCGACGTTGTGACTGTCGGCATCGACTTCGTCAACGAGATCGGTCATGTACGCGCCGTGGAGTCGACGCAGCCCACCATCCTGTACGAACTCCTTGAGCCGGTAATCGTAGTGCGTCCGGGTCGGTGCGTGGAAGTTCGAAAAGGGGGCCGGAAGGTCGTCGGAGCGGTTCAAGCCCACGAATACGGTCTCTCCCGTCAGCATCTCGGCGTGGTTCTGGACGAACTCGAACAACCGCTCCGGGCACTCCTCGACGCAGTCGTCGTCGGGGAACGAATCGTCCCACACGACCCAGCTGGACCAGGGATACTGCTCGGCGAGTCTGCCGAGAGTCGCGCTGTCCATACGCTCACCTGTGGCGCCATCGTATCAATTCCTCCCCCCAGTCGGTCGTTCGATGAGTCGGGAGTGGACGCCGTTCGACTACTGTTCACCGACCGCCGCCACTATGTGCGCCACCCTCCAAGCCAACCCATGCCCCCATCTCACGTCCTCGTCCCCCTCGACGGCTCCCCGCTCGCGGACGAGGCGCTCGCGGAGGCGCTCGCCCTCTTCGACTGCCACATTACGGTTCTGAACGTCGTGACTCCGCTCGATTCGGGGATGAGCGAGGGCGGCGTCCTCGATGCCGGCGAGGACCGCCGCGAGAGTGCCCACGACCGGGCTGAACGGCTCGTCGATCGAGCGCGCACGCGGGCCGCCGACGCCGACCGCACGGTCGACACCGCCGTCCGAACGGGCGATCCGGCCGACACGATCCTCGAATACGTCGACGACCACGCGATCGACCGGATCGTGATGGGCGGCCACGGTGGCGAGCGCAACGCCGTCGCGCGGCGGTTGCTCGGGACGGTGGCGACGACAGTGGTCGGCGAGGCGCCCGTGACGGTGACGGTCGTCCGTTGAGGGAAAGTCATCAGCGATTCTCGCCGTGACGGTCCAGCGAGAATCTCTGGACAGTCACGATAATCACTCTTAGCCGAGGACGGCTGCGAAGACCCGGTAGAGGCCGAAGCCGACGGCGATGGAACTGACGAGCGTGATGACCCAGAAGACGAGCGTCACCCCGATTTTCCGGCGGGAGACGCCCGCGGAGCCACCGGCGAGGCCGCCGCCGATGACGCCGGAGATGATGATGTTGTTGAAGGAGATGGGGATGCCGAGCGCGATGGCGAGTTGCGCGATGATGAAGCCGGGGACGAGCGCGGCGATGGAGCGTCTGATCCCCAGTTGGGCGTACTCGCGGGAGGTCGCTTGCAGGAGTCGCGGCGCACCCATCCACGCGCCAGCGAGGATGCCGGTCGCGCCGAGGGCCAGGAGGACGATGCCCGGCAGGCCGAGTTCGGTGCCGTAGAGGTTTTCGAGGGGGCCAGTGGCGAGGCCAACCTGACTGCCGCCGCTGGAGAAGGCGACGACGCTCCCGAGGACGACGAGGAAGGTTCGGATGCCGTCGTCGACCGATTCCTGCGTCCGCCGGCGGATGAACTGGAAACTCACCGCCGCGGCGACGATGGTCACGAGGACGACCACGGGATCGACCGTGCCGACGGTCGGCGCACCGACCCGTCGAGCGACGAAGCCAGCGACGGAACTCTGCGTGGCGTCGGGTGGCGAGGGGATGATCGCCAGTTGCACGTTGGCGACGATGCCGCCGACGACGGCCGCCAGTATCGGGACGCCGACGGTCTCGGGGATGTCGTCGCGGCGGAGGATCGTCGCGGTGAGGTAGGCCAGCCCGCCCGAGACTGGCGGGACGAGCGCCCAGAAGGTGGCGATGCGGCGGTAGGTGTCGACCACCGGATCGCCGCCGAGCGAGAGGCCGACGCCGACCATCGCGCCCGTCGTCGCGAAAGCGGCGGGGATGGGGTAGCCGGTGTAGACGCCGAGAGCCATGAAGCCGGTGGCGGTCAGGAGGCCGGCCGTCGCCGCCAGCGACGTGATCTGGACGCCGCCGACGAGGCCGGAGCCGACCGTCTCGGAGATGGACCCACCCTGTGTCAGGGCACCGAGCGCGGCGAGGATACCGATGAGGAAGGCGGCCCGCATCGTCGAGATGGCGTTGGCACCGATCGCCGGCGCGAAGGGTGGCGAGTTGCTGTTGGCACCGAGCGCCCACGCCGTGCCGAAACTGGTGAGCGTCGCCAGCACGACGAGCGCCCAGAACAGGACTCCGGCCACGTTCAGCCTCCACCACGGACGGGCGTAACGACCATAGCCGACTGATGCGTCGGCGCGCGAATAAACGTTCGCGCCGAGAGTACGACGCCCGGTAGCCGACCCGACGACGACCGTTCGCGTCGAACTCCCGTGTCACAACCGTTCGAGGCGACGCGAGAAACGATCACGCGGCTCCTCGTGTCGCCGGACGACCGCTGACCGGCACTACCCGTCACACGTTCTCGTCCACCCGGAACTCGAACCGTGCCCCGCCGTCACGGCCGTCCGTCACCGACACGGACCAGCCGTGTGCCTCGGCGATCTGTTCGACGATGGCGAGGCCGAAGCCGGTCCCTTCCTCGGCGGTCGTGAAGCCGTGTTCGAACACGTCCTCGCGTTCGTCTTCCGGAATTCCGGGACCGTCGTCCTCGACGGCGAAGCCTGCCGTGAAATCGAGCGGCTGTACCCGAACGTGGACGTCGTCGCCAGCGTGTTCGACTGCATCGCCGGCCTCTGTCCGGCTGCCCGTGGAGCCGTGCTCCACGCTGTTGCGAAACAGGTTGGCGAGCAACTCCCGCAGGCGGTCGGGATCGGCGTCGATCTCGATGTCCTCGACGCTGAGCGTCGCGGCCGGCGCGTCGATCTGTTCCCACGCGTCGGTTGCGACCGCTTCGATCGAGGTCGGTTCGGCCGCGAGCACGCGCTGTCCGTGTTCGGCCATCGCCAGCAAATCGTCGATCAACGCCTGCATCCGGTCGACGGTCGTGCCGATGTCGGTACAGAATCGACGGACTGACTCGGTGCCGACCGTCTCGTCTTCGGGATCGAGACGCGCCTCGAACTGCTTGAGTTCGGCGTCGAGGAGGGCAAGCGGGTTCCGCAGGTCGTGGGCAACCGTCTGCCCGTACTGCTTGAGTCGGTCGTTCTGGGCCTCTAGCTCCCGTTCGTACTCTTTGAGCGCGCTCACGTCGCGATTGATCGCGACGAAGCCCGTGATCGACCCCTCGTCGGTGATCGGTGCGATGGTCTGATCGACGACGTACCGCGTGCCGTCCTTGCGCTCGTTGATCACTTCGCCCTGCCAGACGTCGCCGGCGAGAATCGTCTCCCACAGGTTGCGGTAGAACGCGTCGTCGTGTTCGCCGGAGCGGAGCATCGCCGGTGTCCGGCCGATCGCCTCGGCAGCGGAGTAGCCGCTCATCGCTTCGAAGGCGTCGTTGACATACTCGATTATGCCGTCGGTGTCGGTGATGAGGACGCTGTGGCCGGCGTGTTCGACCGCGCTCCGGTACCGTTCGAGTTCCCGTTTCTGACGCTTGCGGTTGGTCGCGTCGCGGACGGTGTTCACCTGATAGGGCTCGCCGTCGATCTCGACGCGCGAAGTGACGATTTCCGCGGGTATCACCTCGCCGGAGTCGACGCGTTCGATGCGCGTATCGTAGATCCGGCGCTCGCCGGCGTCGAACGACGCCCAGTACCTCGAGAAGCGTCCGCGGTCGAGGTCTGGATCGAGGTCGGCCATGTGCCGTGTTCGGAGGTCGTCGCGGTCGGTGCCGAACAGTTCCGCGAGACGTTCGTTGACGTACGTGGCGTAGCCGTCGGCGGCGTAGGTGCCGATGCCGATACCAGCCTGATCGATCGCCTGCTTGAGGAAGGCGAGGTTCAGTTCGCGCTCCTTGCGCTCCGTGACGTTTCGATTGATCGCGACGAAGCCCGTGATCTCACCCTCGTCGTCGGTGATCGGCGCGATGGTCTGATCGATGATGTACTGCTCACCGTCCTTGCGTTGGTTGACGATCTCTCCTTCCCAGACCTCGCCGGACGAAATCGTCTCCCACAGGTTGCGATAGAACGGATCACCGTGCTGTCCGGACTGGAGCATCGACGGCCGCCGGCCGATCGCCTCGCTCGCCGCGTAGCCAGTGACCTCCTCGAAGGCGTCGTTGACGTAGGTGATCGTGCCGTCCGTGTCGGTGATCAACACGACGTGGCCGGCGTGTTCGACCGCACTCTGGAACTGCCGGCGCTGTCGCTCGCGCCGTTTCCGGGCGGTGATATCCTGAAGGATGCCGTCGAAGTACATGCCGTCGTCCGTCTCCGTGCGGATCGCAGTGATCGACACCCAGATCCGATTGCCATCGAGCGTCCGCTGTTGAAGTTCCACGTCCTGGACGAGGCCGTCGGACTCCAGTCGCTCGCGAAGCACAGTTCGATCGGCCTCGTCGAGGTAGAACTCGCGGGCCGTGTGATCGCGCAGGGCGTCGGCGGAGTCGGCGCCGTAGATGTCGGCGAGAGCGGCGTTGGCGTCGACGATGTCGCCGTCGGCGGCGACCCGATACACGCCCATGGGGAGGTTCTCGACGATGCGTTCGTAGCGCTTCTCGCGGACGAGACGATCGACGCGGCCGATGGCGTGGGCGATGTCGGTACCGAGTTCTGCCAGCACGTCCCGCTCCCGGTCGTCGAAGGTACCCGTTCGGTTCGCGTAGACGTTCAGGACGCCGTACAGTCGGTCCTCGTCGATCAGCGGGATGGCGGCACTGGCGCGATACCCCCGGTCGAGCGCGTCGTCGCGCCACGGATCGTAGTCCGCGTCGTCCGAGATGTTCTCGACGACGACGGGGGCGCGGGTCCGTATCGCCTGCCCGGTCGGCCCCTGTCCGGTCGCGCTCTCGTCGGCCGTGATCTCGACATCGTCCAGATACTGCGCCTCGATGCCGGCCGTCGCGCGCGGTTCGACGGTTCCCGTGTCGGCATCGTGGACGCCGATCCAGGCGAAGTGGTAGGGGCCGATATTGCTGATGACCTCGCAGACGCGGCGTTCGATCTCCGCCCGCGTCTCGGCGCGGACCAGTACCCGATTGATCTCCCTGACCAGCCGACAGAGGCGGTCGAACCGCTCCGCGCGTCGGGTCGCGCGGTACTGCTCGATGGCGTTTTCGATCCGGTTGGCGAGCAGTTCGAACGCCTCCGTTCCCGGGCGCTTCCGGAGGTAGTCGGTCACGCCGCGGGCGATGGCGTCGCTCGCGACTTGCTCGCTTCCCGTGCCGGTAAAGAGGATGAACGGGAGATCAGAATCGTTCTCGCGGACGGCCTCTAGCAACTCGAGACCATCCATCACGGGCATCTCGTAATCGGAGACGATACAGTCGAACGTGTCGTCGTCGAGGCGGTCGAGCGCGTCGCTCGCACTCGCCGCCGTTTCCACGTCGAGGTGTTCGCCTGTCCGTTCGAGATACTCCGCCGTCAGCGCTGCAAACTCGTCGTCGTCGTCGACGTGGAGGACGCGTCCCGACTCAACCGTCTCGCCCATAAACGGTGATATACCAAGCCTTCTAAATAGCTCCTGCCAATTCTCAGTGGCCGGTAACGTCTCGCGGAAAAGGCGAAGCGCGGGGAGTGGCTAGATCAGGGATCGACTTCGTCCGGGTCGACGCCCTCGTTGTTCATCCCGGACCCGTCGTTGTGGCGGCACTGCTCGGTGTAGAAGCCGAGGTCGAAGGTCGCAGAGTCACTCTGCACTTCGTTGCCGTGATCGATTGGGAGCCACCACTGGAAGGCGACGTAGTGGACGTCCGGCGCTTCGCTGTAGCAGTTCCGGCCCGTGCCGCCGCCGTCCGCGGCCGGTTCGTTGCCGGCGAGTGGCACACCGTTCCCCGTCGAGAGGGCATCCAACACGTCGCGGAGCGAGCCTTCGAGGAACACTTCCTCGCCGTCCTGGTGGACGTTGTCGCCAGCGATGTCTTCGTCGTACCACGCGCGGGCGCGGAGTTTGTCGACGAGTTCGCTCTCGTTCTCGGTTGGGGGTTCGGTCGAGAGGGTCTCACCACCGATGAGCACCCACGAATCGAGTTGCTGGTCGTTCTCGTCGGCGATCGCCAGTTTGAGCGTGTTCTCCTCGCCGGGGTTGACGTCGGCTTGAACCTGTAGCACGTCCGTGAAGCCGTCTGCCTCCGTCGCGAACGGCGTATCCGTGTCCGACGGGTCGTTGTTGTTGAACAGCGCTTGGTTCGTTATCTGATTGATGCTCTCGACGGAGACGGGTTCGCCGTTGATCAGGGCGACGTTCGTCTCTTCGGCCGTCCCGCTTCCAGGGTTGACGAAGAAGCCGAAGACGTCGCCGAAGACGTCGAAGTCGCCACCCGGTGCGTACTCGTTGTACTCGTCCGACCCAAAGACGAAGTTGAAGAAGATCTGATCCTCTCCTTCGGGCACTTCGAAGGTCAGTTCGAGCACCGCCGCGTCATTCGACACGTCGCCGGCCCCCGCGAGTTCCGTGAGGTCGGCGTCGCCGGGTTGGCCGTTCTCCGCACTGATTCCGTCGAGATTGTTGTCGGCGCCGCCCGCTGACTCTTCGAGGTTCGCCGCCGAACCGGAACTCAGGATGATCCCGTTGCCGATACCGAACGGGTCCGTCCCGCCGGTGAACGTCCCGTTCGCGTTCGGGGCACCGGTGTACGTGGCGTTCGTGATATTGACGTTGCCGTCGGGAGAGACGAGCGTGCTCGCGAGATCCATCGCCGAAACGTCTGGCGTGACGGTGAACGGCCCGTTGCTGGTGATGCTCCCGGTGCCGCCACCGGTATCGTCGCCCCCGCCCGCGGTGTCGCCCTCGTCGGGGTCGTCGGCTTCGGGTTCGGTGAGGCCGTTCTCTGCCTCGTCGACGAGGCGGCCGTTCATCCAGAGGAGGGCGGGGTTGTCACAGGCGGTGAAGTCGAAGGTGACCTCGCCGAAGTCGCCGGGTTTCACGTCGTCGACGGTGATGACTGGCGCTTCCATGTCGTCGTCGCCGACGTCGGCGAGGGCCTCACAGGGGTCCTCTTCGGACCCCAGCCCACCTTCGGGGAACTGCTCCTGTCGGGTGGCGTCCATGAACGCCGTGCGGTCCGAGAAGACGAGTTCGATGGGGCGCCCGTTCGGATCGGCCGCCGGCAGCGAGAGGTCGGGCGTCTCGCCGTCCTCGGGCATTCTGGCGTAGTCCGTCTCCTCGCCCATCCAGTCCGAATAGTGCTCGTCCCAGCTCACCTTGAGGTCGAGTTCGCCGGCGACGAGGGCGTTATTCTCGAACGATTCCTGATCGCTGAAGTACGCGCTCGTTCCGAGGCCGGCGCCGGCCGACGCCGCGCCGATGGTGCCGAGCGCGGCCAGCGTCTTGCGCCGCGAGATGTTGAAGTCGTCTTGCATCGTATGCCACTCCCCTCTCGGGGACGCCCACCGGTGGAGTCGAACCACCGTCCACTACCCACGGATAGGTGTCAGTTCACATACACTCCCCCTCCATAGCTAATCGCTACTTTACCGGGTTTAATCCACTATTTTCTCGGCTAATGGCCGATTATCGGGATTCGTGTACGTTGAGTAACTTCATTCGCAGGGCGGTTCCGCGTCCGCGATTCGGCACCGCCGACTACGCGTCGTCGGCGCCCGTCGCGCGCAGGTACTCCTCCAGTAGCGTCGGGAACTGGCCGCCGCGGACGTACCGGAGGCCAAACTCGTCGGCCCAAGAGATGATGCCGCGGTCTTCGGTCACGACGCCAGCGTCGAGTTCGCGCGCGAGGACGAGCAGGTCGAAGTCCTCGCGGGAGTCGAGGACGCCCTGTCGGAGCGCACGGCGGTACTTGTCGCGCATGTTGGAGAGGACGCGGTCGGCGGCAGTCATGTACTCGTTCGGATCGTCGGCGGTCATGTCGTCGGGGCCGAGCTGTTCCACCTCACGGATCGCCTCCTCCGAGACGCGGAGACCGCGATCGACCCGGTCGCTCATCTCGTCGATGAAGTCGTAGACGATGTTCGCCGGAATGGTCACGCCGTAGCGGTCCGGACTCTTGCGCACGACCCACGTGTCCAGCCGCGAGAACACCTCCTCGTCCACGTCGCGGTCCCGGAGCATCGCGGCGAGTTCGTCGTGGATCGAGGGCGGCATATAACACGAGATGTTGAGCTCCAGCCGGGCCGTCGCCACGAGGTCGAGCAAGCGGCGGATAGCGGCCTCCAACGATTCGTCCTCCTGCCGGATCTCCTCCGTGATGAACAGGGACGTGTCGAGGACGAACCGCTGGCGTGGAAGCGAACCGGACATACGCCCTCGTACGGCGGTGGGGCACAAAAGGTGTCCCGCCGATCCGGGGGACCCTCCCCGTTCCTTTTCACCGTGACCGCCGTCGGGGGCGTATGGACGAACGGGCGCTGTACGACCGGCTGGGATCGACGGCGTCGACACCGTCTGGAAGTTGAGACTGGTCGTCTCAATGCATACGCGTTGGGACTGTTGTTGGTAAGAAAACAGAATCGACTCATCAACCGGGCTCATGCAGTGTATCTCTGATCTAGCACCGGTGAGCTATTCCTCCCGCTAGAGAATGTCCCCTCCGTTTATCCTGACATCTCACGTACTCGTACGTATGGGAGAACTCGAAACTGAAGCCGAGAAAACGCGGTCCGAAATCGCATCGTATCTCCGCGAACTAGCCGAGCAACTCGACGGCGACGACGCTGTGACGCTCGAACTCGGTGGGAAGCAGGTTCAGTTGGACCCGACGAACCCGGTGACGTTCAAGCTTGAAGGCGAGTCGGACTGGTCTGAAGGGGATACCGAGGCAAAACAGAGTATCGAGTTCGAGCTCGTCTGGTGGCGTGAGGCCCAGACGGCAGAAGAAGGAACGTTGGATATCACTACGGAGGGTCAGTAACACCTATTCAGTCCCTGACCTCTCCTATGTACGACCAGATCCTCTTTCCCACAGATGGGAGCGAGCCAGCAGCATCGGTCCTCGACTATGCCCTCCAGATAGCCGCCGAACACGAGGCAACGATCCACGTCCTCAATGTCGTAGACACCAGCCAAGACAGCCTTAGCGGAATGCAAGACGATGTGGATGACGTTCTGGAGCAGGAAGGAACAGAGATCGTGAACGAAGCAGCACAGCGCGCGACAGAACGCGGCATCACCGTGGTCTCGGAGGTACTCCACGGTGACCCCTACGAGGTGATTGTCGAGTATAGTACGCAGTCAGCCATCGGGTTGATCGTGATGCCCACCCACGGACGGCGTGGATTGCAGCGGTTTCTCCTGGGAAGCGTTACAGAGCGCGTTATCAACACCGCAGACGTCCCGGTGATCGCAGTCAATCCCAGGACCCAATCACTCACCTATCCGTGTCAAGAGCTTCTGGTTCCCACGGACGGCAGCCGTGGTTCGGAACTCGCGGTATCCGAAGGCGTTGCCCTCGCAAACGCAACTGGTGCCACGCTTCATTTACTCCACGTTGTCGAGACAGGAAGCCTCGGTCCGGATGTTCGCTCTCTGGTGAACGATGAGGAACTCACCACCCGAGCGGACGAGATCATCGCAGACGCCATTGAGACCGCAGAGGCGGCGACCGTCGATCGCATCGAGAGTGAAATCGAAGTCGGTGTCCCGTCCAAAGAGATCCGGAACTACATCGATACACACGAGATCGACTTCACGATCCTCGGCACGCACGGCACGACCGATTTCAGCCGCTACATGATGGGTGGAGTAAGTGCGAAGATCGTCCGAACGTCGCCAGTTCCGGTGATGTGGGTTCGGGAGCTGGACTCGAGTGGTGAGCGAGACGCCTCTGCCGGTGGGTGACAAGCCACTTGAGAGTGATGCCCGTAGGTACTCACACTGTACATGTACGAGGACATTCTGCTCCCGTTCGATGGAAGCGATGGGGCTGCGGAGGCATTGCATCACACTGCCGAGATCGCACACTGGGCCGACGCCACGATCCACGTCCTGTTCGTCGCGGATACGACACGCGATAGTGTCACGGTCGTCGAAACCGAGGTCGTTGACGCCCTTATCCAGGAGGGCGAGGACATCGTCGAGGAAGCAGAAAAGACACTGGATGCACTCGGTGCCGACTACGATTCCGACGTCGTCCAGGGGCATCCAGCGCCGACGATCGTCGAGTACGCCGAGCGATACGAGTACGACGTGATCGTGATGCCGACCCACGGTCGGGAGGGGGTGTCACGATACCTCCTCGGAAGCGTCACGGAGAAGGTCGTCCGTCTGTCTTCCGTCCCTGTCCTCACAGCGCGGATGCAGCCCGACGAACAACTGGTGTTCCCCTACGAGAACATTCTCATACCGACCGACGGGAGTGCCGGTGCGGCCCATGCTGCCGAGTATGGCCTCTCACTTGCAGCGGCTCTCGATGCGACTGTTCACGTGCTGTCTGTCGTCGACGATACGTCGCTGGGTCTGGACGTTCGCTCCACGATTTCGGGACATGAACGTGAACAGGTTGCGACCGACGCCGTGGACGACGTCGTGTCCGAGGCGGAGACACGCGGCGTATCGAACACGGTCCGGCACGTCGAACACGGATCCCCTATCGAGCTAATACTCGGGACCATCGACTCGAACGATATCCACGCCGTCGTGATGGGGACGACAGGGAGACGCGGGAGCGATCGAATCCTTCTCGGGAGTGTCGCCGAGAAGACCGTCCGCTCTGCACCAGTTCCAGTCATCACGGTTGGACACAGGGAGTAGCGGTTCTGGGAGATGGCCCGTGGCTATCGAACTCCTGTGCATGCGTCCCTACTGGTTCGTGAGAGCTACTTCCGCTACGTTACCGAAGAGCGCGCGAGTAAATCACCCAGCAATCAAAATAACAAATTCAGATCATCTTCCTGAAGCCGTGCAAGATACAACGCGCGTGTCCGGTATCGCAGTAGTCCATCGATTCGCTTTCATGCGAATCTCATTCTCTGCCGGTCGAGGGTCTCTGGACCTCCAACCGGCTACCATAATCCCGATCAGTCTACCACTGAATCATCCTCTTCACGTTCGTGAACCCAGACCGTCGAAATTCGGGTCCCCTCAACGCTCGTCACCTCAATGACGTACCCGTCGACCTCAACGCGATCGCCACGTTCTGGCGCACGGTTGAGTTGCTCGAGTACCAGTCCACCGATCGTTTCGACCTCTTCACTTGTGAAATCTCCCTCGATCATGTCGTTGATTTTCGATAACGGGACGCTGCCGTCGATGTCGTACCCCTCATCGCCACGCCGGCGAATCGAGGGCTCACGCTCGTCCATATCAAACTCATCCCGGAGGTCTCCAACGAGCGCCTCGACGACGTCTTCAACCGTTGCAATCCCCTCGAATGCCCCCCACTCGTCGATAACTGCGGCCATTTGCTGTTGATCTTCCCTGAACTGCCTCAGGAGATCGCTCAGTGCCATCGTCTCAGGAGCGATGACAATTTCGCGGGCGATGTCGCCGACTATCTCGGCGTCACCGTCCTCCACCTCCGCTCGGAGCACGTCCTTGACATCTACGAATCCGATCACTTGGTCGCTGTCGTCGGCATCAAGAACTGGATAGCGCGTATGACCAGCCTCAAGGACGATCGACTGAAGGTCGGAGAGCGAGGCATCGGCGGGAACGCTCACCACGTCCGGTCGTGGAACCATGACCTCCCGCACCACGACGTCGTCGAGGTCGAAGACCCGCTCGATCATCTTCACCTCTGCAACGTCGATGTCTCCTTCCTCGCCGGATCGAGTCAGCACCCGAAGGAGCTCCCGCTCGCCGAGCGTCTCGTCCGTTTCGGAGGCGGGTGGCACGCCGAGTGCTCGCGTGAATGCGTTGGCAGCCCCGTTGAAGACGACGATTCCTGGATAGAGGATGTAATAGAAGACCTTCATCGGCGGGGCGAGGAACAGGGAGAGTCGCTCGGTCTGGGCGATTGCGAGCGTCTTCGGCGCGAGTTCACCGAAGACGACGTGGAGGAACGTGATGATACTGAAGCCGATTGCGAAAGCGACGAGATGGATGAGACCCGCCGGGAGAATCGGTTCCAGTACGGGTTCGATGAGCGCAGCCACGGCGGGTTCGCCGACCCACCCCAACCCGAGCGAGGCGATGGTAATGCCGAGTTGCGTCGTCGCGAGATAGTCGTCAAGGCTCACCATCACTTCTTGGAGCGTCCCCGCGCCGGGGCGTCCCTCCTCAGCAAGTTGTTCGACCGATGTCCCTCGTATCCGTACGAAGGCGAACTCTGCAGCGACAAAAAAGCCGTTCAACACCACCAGAGCCAGCGCAAGGACGACTTGCGCCAGCGAGAGCGCGACATTTACCATCGGTGGGGCTGGGAGCTGGGTTTGCTCGACTGTCGTGTGTCCATATGGGTGCCTCTCGTTCCATCTACTAAAATTATTTAAAACAACTTCAAAGCGAGCTGACTGTTGTGAGTATCGAATCAGTCCTGTATATCTCCTCACCGAGACTGCCCTGTTGAACAACTGCTGAACTCACTCTCCGAGGACACTATAAGAAGGGTTGAGAGGGAGATTTGCCCCTGATATTCGGCGGCAGAGGATTTAATTCTCATACCTCAATTCGGAATCAATATTTTTAACGCGCCCTCACTCTCTAAGTCTTGCATCCTGTTTCTGTCAGAGGTTGGTACTACCGCCCGATTGATGAGGAGAAACACTCGCAAGGAGGGAGTTGAAGCTACACTGAGATACAGCACCGTCTTCATCAGGTGTACGCTGTTCTGTTGCCGGCCCACGGGTCCAAAGCAACTCCTTGTGACTAGTTCTATGACACCCCGAAGAGGAGGTCGTGGAGATTCCGTCGGCATTGGACTCGTACGGCCAGTTCACTGGGGGACGCTCTTTCGTTCCCGGAGTTTGATGTCGAGCGGGTCTTCGATCTCACCCATCACTGCTTCGAGGGCGTCCGTCGCGGTGATCAGTCCCACGACGTTCTCCTCGTCTTCATCATACACGAGCGCGAGCTCCTGGTGCTCGTCCTGAAACTGGTCGACGGCATCGCTGATGAGCGTGTCTGCTCGAAGCGTCATCTGTGGAACGGCGATATCCTCGAACGTGACCTCGCCACGCCGGAGTTCGTCGATCTGATCGACAACTGCAGGGACGTAGACAACCCCTCGATAATCGGCTGGATCGCCACCAATCAAGGGAAATCGCGTGTGCAGGCTTGTTCCGATTCGATCGAAATTTTCCTGGGCGGAGACGGCTGTCGAGAGAAAAATAATGTCCTCACGATCGGTCATGATGTCGCTGACGGGCCGTTCGCCGACAGTGAAGGCGTTCAGGATTTCTTCTTGCCGTTCCTCAGAAAGGTTCCCCCGGTCGAGCAAGGTCCCGAGGCGGTGGCGGAGGTCCGCCCGCGATTCGACCCGATCGGTTTCGGTTTCTAGCCAGGCACTGGTCATCTCGACACCGAACAGCCAGAGCGTCCATTTGGCGACGCTGTCTCCGAGCACGATGACCGGGTAGAGCAGTTTGGCAAACCAGTACAGCGGTGTCGCGCCGTACCGAACGACGAACTTCGTCCGCTCGACCCCGAGATACGTGGGGGTCTGTTCACCGTGGGTCAGGTGGAGCAGATTGATGATGACAAACGCGAGGATGCCACCCGCTCCAATCGACGTGAGCAGCGTATTCTCGAACACTGGATCGATCAACGAAGCCAGGACAGGTTCCGCGACGATGCCGACGGCGATACTCGTCGCAGAGATGCCGACCTGACAGCTCGTAAGATATATTTCGAGGTCCTGTGTCATCTCCCAGGCTCGCTCGAGTCCCGGGATGTCGAACTCGGATTTGGGATACTGTCGCACGCGAGTGAGCGCGAACTCAATCGCAACGAAGAATCCGTTCGCGAGGATGAGTAAAACACCGCTGAGTAGGCGGAGCGTTAGTTCGAGACCATTCATCTAGGCGACGAAAGCGACGAACGTGTCGGGATAATCACCGCCGACGACCTGACCGAACTACTCGCCGACGAAAACCAGCAGCCGGCGTCGGTCATCCGAGCGCAACGGCCCGCATACTACATTCAGCCTTGAACCGAAGACGGGGCTACAAATCTATGTCGTGCTCGAACATCGTGTTTTTATGTCAACTACGAGATAGGGTGAATGATGTCAGAATTACGTCGCGAACTCGGACTCCTCGAAGCCGTCGTCTACGGCGTTGGCCTGATTCTCGGGGCTGGCATTTACGCGATTCTCGGCGAGGCAACTGGCGTGACCGGCGGCTCGATCGTGATTTCGTTTCTGCTGGCCGCCCTGATCGCGTCATTAACGGGACTGAGCTATGCCGAGCTCGCCTCGCTGTTCCCGAAAGCGGAAGGTGATTATATCTACGTTCACGAGGCGTTCGACCGCAAACTCATTTCAGACATGACAGCGCTCGGCCGCCTGTTCATGGGCGTCATCTCGTCCGCAGCGGTGGCATTGGCCTTCTCGGGCTATCTCTCTGCCTTCGTTGATGTTCCATCGATCCCAATCGCCATTCTCCTCGTCGTCGTTATGACCGGTATCAACTTCTGGGGCATCGACCTCTCCACCAAAATAAACGTCCTCTTCACCGGGATCGAGGTCGCCGGACTGGTGATAATCATCTGGATCGCGAGTGGTTCATGGGGTAACGCCGAGATCCTCCACGCCCCGAACGGCGCATTCGGCGTCATCCACGCGGGGTTTCTGATTTTCTTCGCCTATCTCGGCTTCGGATCGATCGTAAACCTGTCCGAAGAGACCGAGGATGCGACTGTGACGATCCCACGTGCGATTATCTTCTCTATCGGTATCACGACACTCCTGTACGTACTCGTTGGGTTATCGGCGGTCGCGCTGGTTGACTGGCGCGTCTTGGGCCGTTCGGCGTCGCCGCTGGCAGAGGTTGCCCGGGTCGGCTGGGGACCACTCGGGTCAACAGTGCTCGGCGCAATCGCTCTCTTCTCGACGACAAACACTGTACTCATCCTCCAGATCTCGACCTCGCGTCTGTTCTACGGCGTGTCGAAATCGGAGTACCACGTGTTCCCGGAGATGTTCTCTCGCGTGCACTCGTCCCGTCAAACACCACATTATGCAGTGGTGGTAGTCGGACTCATCACGATTCCTTTCATTTTCCTCGGCGATATCGGACTCGTGGCAGGATTGGCCAATCTCATGCTATTGGTCGTCTTCGTGCTGGTGAATGCCGCGTTGCTGAAACTCCGGTATTCACGACCAGATCTGGAACGGGGATTTCGAACGCCGCTTAACGTCGGCCAACTGTCGATCACGGCGGTTGCAGGGCTTCTTTCGTCTCTTGGGCTGATCGCGTTCTACGTACTCACGTGGTAGCGTGACTCTTGATTCGAACGGCCACTCCGGAGACCCCGTCTACGGGAAGTACAGTAGTGCTTGATGGTCACGAATGCATGAACCGCTCCCCATCAACCCGCGAATCAGTCGAGTCACAGGAGTAGATTACCCCGCGGCCATAAACGCGTCTTCAACAGTAGACGCGGTCCAGTACTGGGCAATAGCTGCTACAGGGTCGCCTTGATTCCGACGAAGGACCCGCCGCCGTACCCTTCTTCGATCGGTTCGGGCTCGTCGATCTCGTCGGGCCAGTGGTAGATGGTCTGCACGAACTCGAACTCCGAGAACCCCGCAGCGTCGAGCGCATCGACGAGTTCGTCAGTCGAGACGAACACGGCCTCCCGATAGAACGGGTTCTCCGACTTCGTCTCCTGATAGATCTGACCGACTGGGCTGTCCTTGTCGATATAGCCGATGACGAGCGATCCGTCCGGACGCAGCACTCGCCGGGCTTCAGCCAGTGTCTGGGGGATGTCGTCGACGAAACAGATCGTCGTGACGATCAGCGCAGTGTCGAACGTTCCGTCTCTGAACGGCAGGGATTCAGCGACGCCTTTGACGACGTCGATCCCCCGCTCGCGGGCCCGAATCAGCATGTCGTCGGCAGGATCAAGTCCCACCTGCATCCCGAGCGGGGACGCGAACCGGGCGCTGCCGACGCCGATCTCGATCCCGAATCCTGGCTGTGGGATCAGTCGCTGGAGAGCTTCGACTTCGGACTGGTAGGTGTCTTCATGTGTGTCGAACCAACTCTCATATTGGTCGGTGTATCGTTCGAAGGGTGCGGATTTGGGCATGGTATTCGTTCACGCGGTCTCCCCTTACGAGTACTGGAGATCGCTTGACGCATTCTGAGGCAGGGGTTGCCACCGATTGCGATAGAGAGTAGTCAGTATCTCTGTTGTGGCAATTCTCGTGAGTATTCGGCTACAGTTATTCTCTGCGCACCATGAGAACGGGAACCGGAGAGTGGCGGACCACACGTTCAGCGACACTTCCCATCACGAAGCGATCGATGCCAGTCCGGCCCTGCGTTCCCATCACGATGAGATCGATCCCCTGCATCGCACTATACTCCAGAATCTCTTGAGGTGGAACCCCTTCAACGACCTCTGTGACGACGGTGAGCCCGGCTTGAGTCCCTGCCACCTCGAGGTCCCGTACTGCCTTTCGCCCTTCGCGCTGGAGCGATTCGAGAAGCGGACCGGATCGTGACACTCGCGTATCGACCACGTACAGGGCATGAACCGTGGCTTCGTACTGTTGTGCGATTTCGAGTCCGTGTTCGATAGCTTCCTGCGCTCCCGGGCTTCCATCCGTGGGGATCAGGATATCGGAGTACATGCTGTCCACTTAGTCGTGTGAGGGAATCAACCCTGTTCCACGGGGACCACCACGTAGAGTTTCGAGGCTCGATTACGACGGAGTAGATTAACCGTAAAATGAGGCGCTCCGATCGATTGACGACACAGTCCAAGAGGAGTTCGACCTCGGGACGCGCCGCTAGACGAAACAGAAGGAGGGGTCCCGTCGGAGCGTATACGAGAAGTCCCTGCGAGAGGTTAAACGAGTCGTCCGGCGATAAGGAGATTGAGACGCTGAAGCGGTGGATCATTCAGTTCATTCGGGAGAATGAACGCTTCCCATCCGGTCGAGAAACCCACGCGAAAGTATATCTCCACGACGCTGTTGAAGCCCTCTAGATTTGACATTCAGAAGAGCAGTTCCTCACGCGAGTTTTCGCGGATCCGGTGAGAATCTGGCTCCTCATCAAATCGCCAGACGTAAAGAGGGTTCAACAAAGTCCTCTCCACGGATTCGTCCCCCCGGTTCTGATCTATCCCGTTTTATTCGCTATTCGAGGCTGGTGACTCGGATCTCCTGTCTGTCACGGTTACGCCCCCCGAAAGCAACTGCGCGGATGGGGGAGCGAGCGTAATATCTTCCTCATCGAAGTGCCGTTTCACTAATCGGCGGAAGTCAGAGCGAAGCGTCAGTATATTTATGTGTCTCGGATTTTCGGTCCAGAATTCTGCTTGTATCGTGATTGCATTCTCCCCGAGTTTGACGATACGTGTATTCGGCGCTGGATCACCAAGAACCGATTCGAGGTTCGTGGCGATCTGTTGTAACTCCAACAGGGCCCGCTCGGTGTCCTCGTAATAGGCGACGTATACCTGTTCTGTCAGTCGATACCTGTTCCGACCGTAGGGCCGGGTGATCGCGTTGGTTGTGAGTTCAGTATTAGGGACCGAGATCGTTTCGTGGTTCGGTGTCCGGATACGGGTGACACGAAAATCGACTGCTTCGACAGTACCTTCTCCGCCCGGCCACTCGATCCAGTCGCCGACGTTAAAGTCCGGATCAGCGACGAGGAACATCCCACTGATAAGCGACCCGAACACTTGCTGGCCAGCGATGCCGAGGGCGAAGGTGAGGGCGGCGATGATGACCGCTGACTCGGAGAGTATCCGTCCGTAGCCAGCGGCGATGATACCCGTTAGCGTGGCGAATCCGATCAGAACGACCCGAAGGTACGTTTTTGTTGCTGTCTCAATTGTTGGGTTATTGCGATTACGCGATCTGACGACTTGGGTCGCGAGTGGAACGAGAAAAACCTGGCTTATGAGATACACGACGCCGAATCCCACGATGAACCAGAACAATTCCGACAACACCTGCTCGTACGCCGCTAGGATGTCTATCAACCACTTGGGTGGAGAAACCTGGCCGATCATATTCCCCGTGTCGGAGCAGACCGATAAAAAGCCTCATCGCTGGCCGCTCACGTCGTGTTAGTTAGGATAAAGGGGTACTGTCAGTGTGCATGACTCCTGGCCTCGACCGGATCCCGTTCAGTTGCTGATTCTGGCAGTAAGGGCGGATATCCCCTCTTCCCAGGTGGACGGAAAGCCAGAATGAGGACGACAGCACGTCAAACGCTCGCTCCGTCCCTATTGTTTGACAATCCACTGGCTGGAAAGGCTACACAATGGTCGATCCTACAACTGGTCCTCTTGCGGAGACCATCTTCCATCTCCTGCTCGCAACTGGCCTCGGCGCACTCATCGGTCTGGAACGGGAGCAAAGCGAGTCGGGCGGATCGTTCGCCGGGAGTCGGACGTTTCCGCTGATCGCGCTCTATGGGGCGCTCGTTCAGGCCTTCTTCCCGTCAGTCCTTCCACTCGCCGTGGGAACGCTCGTCGTGCCACTCACCGTTGCCTACGTCGGGAAGATCTGGTACGAGGGTGATATCGGCCTGACGACGCTCGTGGCCGCCCTCGTCACAGTCATCCTCGGTGCAATGGCGATGCATTCCGACCGCGGCGCGATCATCGCGATCATCGTCGGCGGCGCCATCACAGTACTGCTCTCCGTGAAAGATCCGATACACGAATTCGCCAATCGGATCGAAGAAAGCGAACGGCGTGCGTCGGCGAAGTTCATCCTCGTCGTCCTCGTCGTCCTCCCAGCGCTCCCCGACCGATCGCTTGACGTCCTCTATGGCCTCAATCCGAGATTCATCTGGTTGATGGTCGTCTTCGTCACTGGTCTCGGATTCGTGGCGTACGTCCTCGGACAAACGCTCGCCCCCGAACGAGGGATCGCCCTCACGGGGATCGTCGGTGGGTTCGTCTCGTCCACGGCGACGACGGTCTCGATGGCAGAGAAGACGACCCAGAACGCGACGCTCTATCACGTCTGCGCCTTCGCGGTCGTCACCGCCTCTATCGTGATGTTCCCCCGAGCACTCATCGAGATCGCGGTCGTCAACCCCGACTTACTCTCGAGCGTCGCACTACCACTGGGAGCGATGACTGTCGTCGGCGCTGTCGCTGCCGGGGTGTTGTACTGGCTGACTGCGTCCGACGAGGCGGTCGAACCGGACGAGCTCAAGAACCCGTTTCGCCTGCGGCCGGCCCTCCTCTTCGGGGTCATATTCGCGGCCGTGTTGCTCGTCTCCGAATACGCCAACGAGTGGTTCGGGGCATCGGGCGTGTACGCGACCGCGTTCTTCTCCGGACTCGCCGACGTCGACGCGATGACGATCACGCTGAGTCAACTCGCCGCGGAGGGAACAGTCTCGACAGAGGTTGCCACGACGGGAATCGTCATCGCGGCCATCGCAAACACCTTCGTCAAAGCGGCGTTGGCATGGGTTCTCGACACTCACAGACTGGTCCCGACTCGTGTCGATTGTACTCGGTGTCGTCGTCCTGAGCGGTCTGGCTTTTCTCGTCGTGTGAACTGCCCTCTGACCCGCGGACGTTCACGTCGAACGTCATCTCGCAACTTGCGGGAGACAACTCCGTCCCCAGGAGCGAGCATCTGGACCCTGGAGAGAACCCAAATGCTATGTAATCATCCGAGCAATCCTCAGAGACAATGAATAAATGAGTGCTGTCTTCTTCTCCTTCTCTTTGAGCACTGGATGGCCACTACAGCTACTCCCTGTGCAGCTTCCGGTTTCGCTCGACGTGGTCGTCGTGCTGGCGATCATCGCCGTCGTCTTCGTCCTCTTCGTTACCCAGCCGGTACCGATCGACGCCACCGCGGTCGGCCTCGTGGTCACACTCGCCCTCCTCGGCGAGTGGACCGGTGTGTCGCCGGAGCAGGCGGTCTCAGGATTCTCGAACCCCGCGACGCTCACCGTCTTGGCGATGTTCGTCCTGAGCGAAGGCG
This sequence comes from Haloplanus aerogenes, assembly GCF_003856835.1. Lineage (NCBI taxonomy): Archaea > Methanobacteriati > Methanobacteriota > Halobacteria > Halobacteriales > Haloferacaceae > Haloplanus > Haloplanus aerogenes. The sequence continues at coordinate 1,040,881 of NZ_CP034145.1, read as the reverse complement.
TCCGACGGACCGGCGTTATCCAGATCCTCACGCGGAAACTGATCGCGTTCGCCGGGGACAACGAGTTCCGGCAGTTGCTCGCCACGGTCACGCTCTCCGGGCCGCCGGGCGGGGTCGTCAGCAACGTCTCGGTCGTCGCCGTGTTGATACCGGCGATAATGAACCTCGCCCGGCAAACGAAGACGTCGCCCTCGAAGCTCCTGATACCACTGTCGTTCGCCTCGATGCTCGGCGGCATGCTCACCGTCGTCGGGACGATAACGAACCTCCTGGCGAGCGAGGTGTGGGTTCAGGTCGGCGGTCCCGACGCACAGCCGTTCGCGCTACTCGAGTTCACGCACTTGGGCGCGATCGTCTTGCTCGTGGGGATCGTGTACCTGCTCACCGTCGGTCGATACCTCACTCCAGCACGGATCGAGCCGGCGGAGTCGCCCACCGACGCGTTCGGTATGACCGACTACCTCACTGATGTCGTCGTCATGGAGGACTCGCCGCTCGTCGGTTCCCGGGTCGGGGAATTAGGCGAGGAGGACCTTGACCTCGACGTGTTCCAGATCGTTCGTGGCAACCGGACGCTCGCCCACGGACTCGGATCGGAACGGGTCCAGGCCGGCGATGTCCTCTCCGTCAGGGCCGACCAAGAAACCCTTCAGGAGGTCATCGAGCAGGGCCACCTGCAGCTGTTACCGGAGCTCATGGAGGCGGCCACGGAGGACGATGCGTCCCTCCCGCCCGGCTTCTCGCCACGGCGTCACGGCTGGGAGCCGCCCGACGCGGAGCCCAGCGACTCTCTCGCCGAGGACGAGGGGTCTAGCGAAGACACGGAGGAAGACGGCAACGAGACGGCCGAGGAGGCTCCCGACGAGGAGATCGAACTCACCGAAGTCGTGCTACTGCCCGGGCCCTGGTCGAGTCGGCGCAGCGGTGTCGCGGACTTCGAGCGGGACTACGACGTGACAGTACTGGCGATCCGGCGCGGCGACGAGGTGATCCGCCAGCGCCTCCGAGAGGTCCGGTTGCAGGCCGGTGACGTCATCCTCGTCCAGGCGTCCGACCAAGTGCTCGATCGCATCGCGAGGGACACGAACGTCGCCATCGCGGGCGAGGACAGGTGGGAGGAGTTCGATCGGTCGAAGATCCCCATCGCGCTGGGGATCCTCGCTGGCGCCCTCGGACTCGCGGCACTCGACATCCTCACGCTCATGGTGAGTGCGCTCACGGGCGTCGCGGCGATGTTCTTCACCGGCATCCTCACACCCGAGGAGGCGTACGAGGCCGTCGACTGGGAAGTGATTTTCATGGTGGCGGGTGTCATTCCACTCGGCATCGCGGTCGAGGCGTCCGGGACGGCGGCCCTCATCGCCGACCTTGTCGTTTCCGTCAGCGTTCTCCTTCCCGTGATCGCGGTCCTGGGAGTGTTCTACCTGGGGACCGCGGTCATCACGGAGATGGTCAGCAACTCCGCCAGCGTCGTGTTGCTGCTGCCGATCGGGGTCGAAGTTGCCGGCCAACTCGGCGTCAACCCCTTCGCGTTCGTGATGGCCGTGACCTTCGCCGCCAGCACACCGTTACTGACTCCTGTCGGCTACCAGACGAACCTGATGGTCTACGGGCCGGGTGGCTACAAATTCACGGATTTCGCACGCGTCGGCGCCCCGTTACAACTGATACTAACTGTCGTGACGACGGCCGGCATCGCATTCTTCTGGGGACTGTGACGACACCGGGACTCCGATCCGTACTGGCCACCGGTGTCCTGCGCTGCAGCCGCCCCCCTACGAGTCTCTCACCCACCAATGAGGGGTCGGATCAATCTGCTTTCCGTTCGTTTTGGCCGGCGAGCCCGTTCATGAGAGTTTAGCGTGGGACAAGAACCAGCTGAATCACGTGTAGTTCCGCGTCAAACCGATCGGCGAGTGACACAGCTGCTTCAGCTGCGATCGACGAGGCTTCACTGCCGTCAGTCGGTAGTAGAACGCGTTGGAATATGACTGCTATCTAACTGGGCTATTGGACGTTGTTGAGATAACCGGTTACCCTACCCCCGGCACTACCCCGGTTCTTGAACGGTTAGGTATCGAACCTGTACAGCTACGTTGCGACCTGCAATCTCATCAATACGGGTGTTCAACCGATCTCCCAGTTCTGGCGGGATTTCTCCTCGAGGAGCACCGATCAAGATGGTTACCTTGGAGGGACGCTGGGCGAGGAGATTCTCCGAATATTCGAACTGGACCTCGAGTAGAACGAACTCTGAATAAACCGGTTCATCGAGAATTGATCGGATATCATTTTGAATCGATTGCTCGGAAGTGGCAGTCTGATACGAAGAGAACGTAACAGTTCCAAGGAATGCAGAAAGGATCAGAATGCTAATCAGGAGAACGCCGACGCGTTTGACGAATGTCTTTCTGGTCTGCTCGATACGGAACCATTTCTCAGGCCGGTATCCCATATACCAGAGCACAAGGAGTGCAGCGAGATTGATCGACAGAAGGTTAACGAGGAGCAACACGCCGGAGCCCACGGCGAGTGCCGTATTCCCCCATGCGATGGCGATACCGACCGTCGCCGCGGGAGGGACGAGTGCCACTGCGATCATGACGCCAACTAGTGCTGATGAAACCCCCGAAGCAAGGCTAATCACTCCAGCGGCACCGGATCCGAGGGCAACCACGAGTGACAGGACATCCGGCCGAAATCGTTCCCGGATTTGCGAGATAGACAGAATATCCAATCCAGGTGGGACGAGATTCCCAGTTCTGATGAGTATCGCAAACAGAGCTGCACTCACGATCGTGAGTGTGGCCCCGATGATCTGCAGCTTGACACCATCTCTAAAGAGGTCGCGATCCCGAAACACAGTGCCGACACTTGTGGCCATTGCGGGGCCGATAAGTGGTGCGATCACCATAGACCCGACGACGACCGCAGCAGAATCCAGAAGCAGTCCTGCCGTCGCAATAATCGCACTCACGATAGTCATGGCAGCATATATCGGCAAGGACGCAGGAACGAGATCGTCAGCAGCGCTTTGGAGTTCTTCGCGTGCGATCTGCTCTGGACTGTCTTCGTCTTCCGTAAATCGATCCTTGATTTGGTCGTAATTTCGTGAAACGACGGTTTGCGTCTCGACCGTCACCGTAATCGCATCGTCGTTTATGCCCGTTTCCCGGAGACGATCCAGAATGGGTTCGACAGCATTCGTCGGAAGCGGAAAATGAACGGCACAGGTGTATTCGCGGTTGCTCGTCTCATCAGTGAGCGTATAACTGATTCCTTCGTCGTCCAAAACGTCGAGAACAGCGTCCCGCTTCCCTGCAGGGACAGTCACAAAAACGAGCCGAGCCATGAGTATTAGAATTCACCCGAACCCGATAAATGGTCTCCCGTCTGGTGGTACCTCCCAACGATATCAAAGGATAGTGACTGTTCTGAGCCGAATCTGGCGTTGGACAACGGGATCGAACACACATTCATGACGGGAAATCTCCCTCTCACGGCGTAACCTTTGTGCGCCTGCCATGAGGCTGTAGAGACAGAATACTGTGGATTCGAACATCGACAAGATACGGACACGAGGGCGTGAATCCGGCCCGTTAGTCGTTGGCGCTTTCGTCTCTTTGCTACTGTTCCTGTTCGCGGTCCAGTTGCTGGGTGCGTCCACAGCGGCCGCGGCCGCTCCGCTCGAACGGTTCTTCAGGCGATACGTCGCCGGGAATGGGCAAGCCCTGGGTGCAAGCTGGCTCGCCACGTACGTACTCACCAACGGGTCAGTGATAGCGGCCCTGTCCGTCTCGCTGTTCAAGACCGGGATCCTCACGGCCTCACAGCTGTTCCTGATGCTCGCTGGCTCACGCCTCGGGGGCGCCGCTATCGTCCTCCTGATCGGGGCTCTGGACTACTTCCAGAAGCGGCGCTATTCGTTCAGCGAGGCGACCGAGTTAGGGGTGCTAACGTTCCTCCTGTCCCACTCGATTTATGTGCCGGCGACCGTCCTCGGATATCTCCTGTTGCCGAGACTCCAGACGGGATTCGGAGCCGTCAGTAACCGAATCGAACTCTCGTTTCACCCGCTGGCGGCTTTTAATCCAGCGACGGGAGCCGTCGTCGATACCGTCGGCGTGGGTCTGGCACTCGTGGTAGCCGTTCTCGTGCTGTTCGGCAGCCTCACACTCTTCGACCGGGTGCTCAAACGGATCGACACCGAATGGCTCCGCAAGCGGTTCTTTCGTCGATTTCAGCACAAGTGGACTTCGTTCGGACTCGGTGTCCTCATTACCGGCGTGACGACCAGCGTTGCGTTCTCGCTGGGGGTGGTCGTCCCCCTCTACAATCGTAACTACATCAAACGGCAGGAGATCGTTCCCTACGTTCTGGGGGCGAATGTCGGCACCTTCTTCGACACGATCGTCATCGCCGTGCTTCTGGAATCCCCACAAGGCGTGGCTATCGTGCTCTCACTCGTGGCCGTCGGAACGATCATAACGGTCGGAACACTGGTTCGATTCTCGACGTACTTCCAAGCTGTCGAGACAATCCAAACCCGACTCGTTACTGATCGTCGATACCTGGCCGGGTTTCTCATCTCGTTGATTGTCCTCCCGATACTTCTGGTCCTGATCCCGATCTAATTCTGCGGCCGAGACAGTCTGTTCTATCGGGAGAGGTCTGCCCATACGGGTCGCCCCCTTTCCGCAGGCTCAGTTGCCCCCGCGCCTATATGTGGCTTTGACACGCATCTCTACGTATGGCCTCCGTCGACGAGGTGCTCGTTGCGTACGATGGGACCCCGCTCTCGGAGAAGGCGCTGGCGCACGCGCTCGACGTGTACTCGGATGCGTCGATCACCGTCCTCCACGTGATCGATTACATCGAAGAGAGCTACACCGCGAAAGCACTGGTTGGGGACGAAACGCTCCGAAAACGAGCCCAGGACCGGTCGGAAGACCTGCTCACCGAAGCCGAGGCGAAAGCAGACGAGCACGACCAGATAGTTAAGACGGCAAGCGAGGTTGGCAAGGCCGCAGACGAGATCCTCGAGTACGCGGACACACACGGCATCGACGTGATCGTCATCGGAAGCCACGGACGCTCGGGTGTCGCTCGAATGCTCATGGGTTCGGTCGCTGAAACGGTGATGAAGCGTGCATCAGTGCCTGTGACTGTCGTCAGGTGACCGCAAACTGTGCCCCCAGATTCGCCCCTGAAACGGCGAATCGCCAACTCCAAAATTTCGAGGTCGAGTTCGTTGGCCTTCTCCTCGATGAGTTCTTCGAGACGGTCGCGCACCTCACCCTCAAGCACCGATTTGCGGTACTTCGGACACCAGATAAAGTGGTACCGGAGTTTGTGGACGTTGGTACGCTCCCTGTCGAACCCACGAGGCATCGGCAGTATATAGAAGTCATTCCCTGAAGATGTGGTCGCGTTAAGTTAGAGGATGAGGCGTTCGAGTTCTGAGTGTCTATGGCAGAATCCGAACGCCTCAGCAAGTGTATCGAGTGGATCGACTTGTCGTTTGTGGAGCGAGATCGGACTCCCGAGTGGGCGATTCAAGTGGGCATCCGGTGTCATCTCGCAGATATGTCAACGAGGGATGCCAGTCAGTTTCTCGATGAGTTGGGAGTCCAACGCAGTCACATCGCGGTTCACAACTGGGTTCACAAGGCCAAGCTACAGCCGGTTTCGACGGTGAGTGCGGATCAGCTTGCGGTCGACGAGAAAGTGATCCGCATCAACGGCGACGACTACTGGCTGTACGGTGCCGTCGATCCCCAAACGAACGAAATCCTCCATTTCAGGCTGTTTCCAGCGACAACGAAACAGACGACGCGATGGTTTCTGACCGAACTTCATCGACGATATCGGCTAGATGGCGTCGAATTTCTCGTCGATGACGCCGATTACTTGGTGAACGTCCTCGACGAAGACGGGTACCGATTCCAGATGATTTCACACGGGAATCGGAATGCCATCGAACGTGTCTTTTGGGAGATAGAACGACGAACCTCATCGTTCGCAACTAGTTTCAGCCATGTCGAACCGCAGACAGCAGAATCGTGGCTCAAAGCCCTCGCCGTCCGGCACAACTCACGCCAAAGTTAACGCGACCCCGAGGACGAGCCCTAGCGATAGAGGGGAGCGCTCTCGATCTGGCTGGTGGGCGAGTATTTTCGATAACTCATCAGTATCGAACCGACCTGTTGATTTTTGCATTTCCTCATCGTATTGACAACGATGCGCCGGATTCCAGATCTCAAGTCGATCACAACAGAGGACGAGTACATCCACGTCCGGTATCGGGAGCCTGACCAGTTCGATCAAATTCGGACACCAGACTGGGCGGACCGTGTCTCTGATTCCGTCTCGGAGGGGAGCGAGGTGCGGATGGGGAAGCGGAAAGACACAGATGATTGGATAGTCCAGTCTGTGTTGATCAAGAAAAACGTGGGTGAAGAAAAAGCCCGTGAGCAAGCCGACAAAATTATCAGAGAGATCGAGTCGTGATCGGGTGCTTCGTCAGTCGTGGTTGTTGAACCCGACTGGGAGACCCACCCAGAACATCTCTGGCGGATTGAGATCGCACAGAAATACCACCAAGCGGAGATGCTACCTCGGAATCGGAAACAGGACAATGCTACATACAAGACAGGGTATCTCTATTCTCGCCGGGTACCTCCACAAATTATCGATTCACCATAGAGGACTGCTTTCATTCGATTTCTAACCCGCCACCGCTTTCGGCGTTTCCGGCTTCGCCATCTTCAGCCCACTCTATCTCGAACTCAATACTCAGCTCACCAGGACTATCGGTCGGTCCTTCGCGCTCGGCTTTCACCTCGAACGTCGGTTGGGCAGGGGGTGTCATCGTCACCGACTGCTCGCCGGTGGTCAGGGTGATGTCGCCGCCAGCATCGAGTTTGTCTGCGACTCGACGAAGATACGACGCAATCTCCGCTCGACTCTGGGACCCCTCTGACTGAAAGAGGACTTCTTCGGGCATACGGTATCTCGTAGGGCACACAGACGGATAAGTGGGGCTGTGGCCGACTGGCTTCGATTCGAGTCCGATTGATCCTGGCAGTCGCTAGCAGTAAAAGTGATCTAAATCTGTGATGATGTCGAATCTTTTTGTCATTGCTCGACAAATTCACAGTTGTGAACCTCAGCAAGGGGTTTGTCCTCGCCCTCGTCGTCACCCTCCTCGTGCTATCGGCCATGCTGCTCCAGCCGTTTATCCAGTACGTCCTCGGTGCCGTCCTCCTCGCCTACGTGCTCTATCCGCTGCAGATCCGTCTCGAAGCGTACGTATCGCCGATGGTCGCCGCACTCTCGCTCGTGATCCTGGCAGTTGCCGGATTCGTCGCACCGTTCGTGGTTATCCTCGCGACGGTCGTGAACGGTGCCGACCGGATTCTGCAAGACTTAAACACTGACCCGGGGCAGATCGAAGTGGTCGAATCCCGAATCGAGGAACTCACCGGACAAGAGGTCGATATCGCCGGCGAACTCGTCAGCTCAGGACGGGAAATCGGAACGATCGTATTCGAACGGTCGACTCAAGCGTTCGGTACGATCACCTTCCACCTCATCGGGATCGCGTTAGCGCTCTTTCTCGTCTACTACCTCCTCAAAGACAGTGATGACTTGGTCAACTGGCTCCACCGAACGGTCCCGCTCCCAATGGACATCCAGCGCGACCTCTACGGCGAGACCAACGACGTGATGTGGGGCGTTATCTTCGGACACGTCTCCGTCGCCATCGTCCAGGGGGCCGTCGCCGGAGTCGGACTTGCCGCCACTGGCGTCCCCAACGCCGTGTTCTGGACGGGCGTCATGATGGTTCTCGCGATGGTTCCGCTCGTCGGTGCGATCCCCGTCTGGGGTGGCGCGGTGGTCTACCTGTATCTCACGAGCGAACCGCTGCTCGCCCTCGGATTATTCGTCTACAGCGTCGTCGTGGTTGGGATCACCGACGACTATCTCCGTCCATTCGCCGTCGACAGGTACGCGAAGCTCAATCCCGCCGTCATCCTCCTCGGTATCCTCGGCGGGGCGTACGCATTCGGAATTATGGGACTGTTCTTCGGTCCCGTCGTCCTCGGCGCACTCAAAGCCACTCTCCGAGTCGGCTTGGATAACTGGTCTCGGATCGACGAGAGCGAGGTCAGCTGACCGACCGCTCGAAATCAGTCGAACAACAGATCTTCGAGCCTTGTCCCCAGGTTCGGCGTGCCAAATCGGCGGCGAAACTCCAGGACAACCTGTCCGGCGCCGAGAGGGAGCAGGCTCATTCCGAGTACCACCAGCCAGCTTTCGAAGCCGATGGGGGCGGTGCTCAGTGCCAGCGAAACCCCCGGCAGGTAGAGGGTGCCAATCACCAGCAGAGCGGACAGGCCGAGGGCACCCCAAACGTACGCGTTTGCAGTGACTTCGTTGCGCACGATGCCCGACGTGAGCTCTCGCATGTTGAACACGTGCCAGAGCTGGGCGAACGCCAGCGTGAGGAACGACATGGTGACGACCTCGTCGGCCCCCATGCCGCCGGCGTACATGCTTCCCCCGATCACGAACGCGCCGACAGTCGCGACTGCGATCATCGTTCCGTACAGCCCCAGTTCGGTCCAGTGCGTGCGGGTCAGGATCGGCTCGTCGGGACCCCTCGGTGGCGTGTTCATAATTTCCTTGCTGCCCCCGCACGCCCCTAATGCGAACGCCGGGAAGATGTCGGTCACGACGTTGAGAAAGAGGATCTGTAGGGGGAGCAACGGGAGCGGAAAGCCCAGCAGCGCGGCGATCAGAATGGCCAGCAGTTCGCTGAGGTTGCAGGACATGAGATACAACACGAACTTCCGGATGTTCCGGAAGATGATCCGCCCCTCCCTGATGGCGTGGTAGATACTCGTGAAGTTGTCGTCCCGAAGGATCATGTCCGACGCCTCCTGAGCCACTTGCGTTCCCCGCTGACCCATGGCGACGCCGATGTCGGCCCGCTTCAGCGCCGGCGCGTCGTTGACCCCGTCGCCGGTCATGGCCACGATCGACCCGACTGCCTGGTGAATTCCGATCAGGTCGAGCTTGTTCTCCGGGGAGACCCGCGCGAAGACCGACGCGTTCGTGAACCGCTCCATCTCGTCCTGGGACAGGTTCTCGGGGTCGTCGAGTTCGCTCCCCTGGATGACCTCGTCGTCCTCCGGGTCCATCAACCCGACACTCCGGGCGATGTTTCTGGCCGTCCCGGGGTGGTCACCGGTCACCATAACGATTCGCAACCCCGCGTCCAGACAGTTCTTAATGGTCGATTTGACCTCCTTGCGTGGTGGATCGATCATCGCAACGAGCCCGAGCAGCGACAGCTCTTCGTACGGCGGGGCGTCCGTACTCTTGACGTCCTTCCTGGCGAGAGCGAGAACCCGCAATCCGTCTTCGGCCATATTCTCGCTCTTCCGGATCCACTCTTCTTTGTCATCTTCCGAGAGCGCCTCGGTGTCGTCGCCCGTCACCAGTCGGGTGGACGACTCGACGACCGCCTCCGGGGCACCCTTCACGGCGACCCTGTAGCTCCCGTTTAGCTCGTGGTAGGTCGCCATCATCTTGACGGAGGGGTCGAAGGACACCTCGCGAGCTTCGGGCATCGATTCGAGGAGACCGTCCCGGTCTACGCCGCCCTTCAATCCCGCTATCAGGAGGGCAGCTTCCGTCGGATCACCCGTCACGACCGTCTCGCCATCCTCCTCAGTCACGGACGCGTTGTTACAGAGAACGCCCACCTCTAGCGCTTCCTGGAGGGCGGGATCCTGTGGCTGATCCCGTTCCTCGTCGCCGTGCTGGAACGTCCCCTCGGTGTCGAGTCCGGTCCCGGTGACAGCGACCGAGCCGTTGGCCAGCTCGTACTGGCTGACGGTCATCTTGTTCTCCGTCAGCGTGCCCGTCTTGTCGGTACAGATGACGTTCGTCGATCCCAGCGTCTCGACGGAGGCGAGGTTGTTGATCAGGGCGTTGCGATCCGCCATCCGCCACATCCCGCGTGCGAGTACGAGCGTGGCGACGACTGGAAGTCCCTCCGGAATGGTCGCGATAGCCAGTGCGATGGCCGTCTCGACCATCAGGTACAGATCCTGGCCTCTGAGCCAGCCCGAGACGAGGACGATCGCTGCCACGACGAGCAGGAACGGAACGAGCTTCTGCCCGAGACCATCGAGCTTCTGTTGGAGCGGCGTCTTCTCCTCAGCCTCCCCCTGAAGGGACGCCGAAATCTTGCCCAGTTCCGTGTCCATCCCCGTGGCCACCACGATCGCTTCGGCGGTCCCCCGCGTCACGCTCGTGCCCTTGTAGAGCATGTTCTCCCGCTCGGCGAGGGGCACCTCTTCCTCGAGGACGTCGCTCGTCTTTCCGACGGGAACGGACTCGCCGGTGAGTGCTGATTCGTCGGCCTGGAGCTTGGAGGGCTCGATCACTCGAAGGTCGGCCGGAACGACGTTCCCGGCGTTGAGGACCACGATGTCTCCCGGGACCAGATCTTCCGCGGGAACATCCCTGCTCTCCCCTGCACGCCGAACGCGGGCTTCGATCTCGACCATCTCCTGGAGGCTCTCCATCGACTTGATGGCCCGCATCTCGGTGACGAATCCGATGAGTCCGTTGATGAGGAGGACGACGAAGATAGCGACGCCCTCGATGTTCTCGTTCAATGCAAAGGCTGCCACACCCGCCACCGCCAGCAACAGGACGATGAAGCTCTTGAACTGGTCAACCAGAACCCCCAACCAGCTCCGCTGTTCGGCTTCGCGCAACGCATTCGGGCCGACCCGCTCGCGCCGTCTTTCGGCTTCGTCCTCACTCAGCCCCTCGTCTACAGAAACATCGTAATGCGCTACGATCTCATCAGACGATTTCGCCCACGGCGTTTGAATCGGGTGTTCGTCCATTTCCAGAGGAGAAGTCCCTGTAAGTAGCCATGGTCGATAACAGTAAAAAAGGCAGTGTGAGTCCCCGAGGATCTCCGGGCACGAAACCGGAACGGTGACGAGAATCCAGACATCCCGTGTCTAGGTACGGCCGTGAATGGGGAAATTGTTGTATAGGACGCTGAGTAACGGACCAAGAACGATCGAAGTCCGCTGTTCACAAGGAACCCGAGTATTTCTGCCCGTGTTAGCCGAACACCGAGGGTGTAGAGGCGTGAACCGTACTACTATGTCGCCATCGCAGCAATTTACGTACGGTTGATTCGTGACGACCGTACCCTACGACCCCATCCTGGCACCGCTAGCACTACTCCAGCAGTTTCCCGTGCAACTGCCGGTCTCTGTCGACGTACTGGTGGTTCTTGCGCTCGTCGTCGTCGCGCTCGTCCTGTTCATCTTCCAGCCGGTTTCGATCGACACCACCGCGATCGCCCTGATGGTCGTGTTGATCCTCCTCGATCCGTGGACGGGCGTCTCCCCCGAGGAAGGCGTCTCGGGCTTCTCGAACCCTGCGACCATCACTGTGCTGGCGATGTTCATCCTCAGCGAGGGGGTGCGACAGACCGGTGTCATCCAGATACTCACGCTGAAAATGGAGTCGTTCGCGGGCGACAGCGAATTCCGCCAACTCCTCGCGACGGTCGGACTGGCGGGCCCGTCGGCGGGTTTCATCAACAACACGCCCATCGTCGCAGTACTCATCCCGGCCGTCACGACCCTCGCCCGAAAGACCGGCACCTCGCCGTCGAAGCTGCTGATCCCCCTCTCGTTCGCCGCGATGCTGGGCGGGATGCTCACCGTGATCGGCACGTCGACGAACCTGCTCGCGAGCCAGATCTGGGCGCAGGTCGGCGGCCCGACCGCAGAACCGTTCTCACTGTTCGAATTCACGCAGCTCGGCGCCGTCGTGCTGGCCGTCGGCATACTGTACCTCCTCACGGTTGGTCGGTATCTCACGCCAGCCCGAATCGCGGCCGAGGGGACTCCCACGGACCAATTCGGCATGGCTGACTACTTGACCGACGTCGTCGTCCACGAGAATTCCGACCTCGTCGGGTCGCAGGTGCGAGAGGTGCGGCGCGGCGACCTTGACCTGGACGTGTTCGAGATCGTGCGCAACGGCCGCAGCATCGTTCGCGGCCTTTCCAGCGAGCGGATCCGCGCCGGCGACGTCCTCTCGGTCAGAGCGAGCCAGGAGACGCTCGAACAGGTCATCGGGGACGAACACCTCGATTTCCTCCCGGAACTCCTCGACGCCGTAGCGGACGGGGACGAACCGCTCCCCGAAGGATTCGTGCCCGAGCACCACGCGTGGAACCGGCCGTCGGCGACACCCAATCCGGCCACGAACGACGACGAGGGTACGGAAAAAGCGGAGGAAGCCAGGGACGAAGTTTCGCTCACGGAGATCGTGTTGCTCCCCGGGACGTGGTTGAACAGACGAAACGGCGTCGCGGGATTCGAGCGAAACTACGACGCGACCGTGCTTGCCGTCCGCCGGGGGAACGAGGTGATTCGTCAGCGCCTCCGGGACGTGCGCCTACAGGGCGGTGACGTGTTACTCGTCCAGACGAGCGAGGACGTCCTCGACCGACTCCGGGATGACAGCAATATCGTCGTCTCCAGTGACAGACGCTGGGAGGATTTCGACCGGACACGGATGCCTATCGCACTGGGCATCGTCGCCGCCGTCGTCGGACTGGCCGCCCTCGAGTACCTCCCGATAATGGTCAGTGCGCTCGCGGGCGTCGTCGCGATGCTCTTTTCGGGTATCCTCCGCCCCGCGGACGCCTACGAGGCCGTCGACTGGGACGTCATCTTCCTGCTCGCGGGGGTCATTCCCCTGGGAATCGCGTTCGAGGCCTCCGGGACGGCGGATCTGATCGCGTCGGGCATCGCCACCGAGGGCACCGTGCTGCCGCCGCTCGTGATGCTCGCGGTATTCTACCTGGGGACCGCGATCATCACGGAGATGATGAGCAACAACGCCAGTATCGTATTGATGCTCCCCATCGCCGTGGAGGTCGCTGGTCAACTCGGCGTCAACGCCTTCGCGTTCGCCCTCGCGGTGACGTTCGCCGCCAGCACGCCCCTGCTCAGCCCGGTCGGCTACCAGACGAATCTCATGGTCTACGGCCCCGGTGGGTACAAATTCTCCGACTTCGCGCGCGTCGGTGCGCCGCTCCAGCTCGTCCTGACCGTCGTCACGACGGCTGGCATCGCGTTCTTCTGGGGCCTGTGACAACATCGAGACACCGATCCGTACTGGACACCGGTGTCGCTCACTGCAGCCACCCCTACGAGACCCTCACCCGACAATGGGGGTGTTGGATCGATCTGTACCCGTTGATGAGAGACCCCTCGTCATTATGAGCGGGGAATTCGTGGTCTCGGAGTTCCTATTCGTGTACCTCCGGCCACCTCGAATAAACGCGCTCGTCAACCGAGGAAAACTCGATGCGGAGTGGGTACAGCCAGTACGGAGACTCGGTCACCGATCGAAGCCGTTCGGATTTTGGGCAGGTACTGATCGCGAGAGGGCTACTCACTAGGTCTCCTCGCTAGCGACCAATTCAACAACACAACCCTCGATAGAGAATGTGGTTACGTGCATTTCCTGCTACTGACAGGCCTGTATTCGATGCGTTCGCTCGCCCGCAGACGTTACGTGTCCGTCGGTGGCGCCCGGGCCGTCAACACGGGAATGGGAGACGTGCGGACGAGATAGTCGGTGACGCTGCCCAGCACGTATCGATCGAAGCCGGTTCGCCCGTGAGTGCCGACGACAACGAGATCGATGTCGTGTTCCTCGATGTACGTGAGAATCACTTTGTGGATCGACGGCCCGTACTCGACCGCCTTCGACGTCGGTTCGATGCCAGCGTCGTCGAGTTCGTGAAGGTGGCCGAGTCGACGACCGACCGAATTCGCTACTATCTGGCGGGTGGGACGCGGGACGAGTGACGACTCGATCACGGCGAACCAGAGCACGCCGCCAACGCCGAGCGCGATGCTCGCGAGTTCCAGACTCGCCAGGAGCGCGAAGTTCGACGCGAGGCCGACCCCGAAACAGCCGTTACGGCGTCTGCTGACCGTCTGGAAACGGGGGTGTCGACCGGTGTTTGATCCGGATCCACTCACGCTAAGTTGCCGTTCAGTCTATATCAGAAATGATTCATTACTGTAGAAGGGTAATGATAAAGTTAGATCGTACATATTGTTCAGAATACGATTGGAATAGAGTAAATAGCACATCATTCCCAATAAAACGCACAATAAAAGGAATAGGGGAGGGGCTAAATTGTGGAAATAGTGCTTTTTTTAATCGCCGATGCCATCATTCACACCTCTATAGACGTATTTAGTGATAAGAAGCGCTGAAACGCTTTGAATCCATCTTTTAGATAACTCGGCGGGAAGGTAAGATCTCTAATATATAATAGAAATAGTCATTCTTGATTTTATACTATTTGGTATCGGTCACACGGCGATACTACTCGGGCACGTGTGGACAGGACGAGCCGGGGTTCGCGAAAACGGCGACGGGGAGGCAGGCCGTCACCGCTGGTAGTCGACCCGCGGTAGGGGAGATGATCGACGCGTCCGGACTGGCGTAGATGGATCACACTAGTCGTCCCAGCGATGGTTGCCACTTGGTTCCGGACGCGTCGACTGCTGCTCTCGAATGTAATAAGTTTTGTGGTCAGTCGCTCCCGTGTCGACGCAACTCGTCGTGACGGGGTCGTTCACGCCCCACGCGAGTCATCGGTGGTCGCCAGCGTGACCGGCCGCAAAGCCGCCTCGATGCGGTACATTCTCCACAACGCTTATATTCTATGCTACTGCGTGTCTCATCATGCGGCAACTCGAGTTCGACATCGAGGGGCAGAGTTTCACCGCCGACCTCCTCCCCGACGAGGCGCCGGAGTCGGTCGCAGCACTGCGTGAGTTCCTCCCGCTGGAGTCACAGTTGATGCACGTCCGGTGGAGCGGTCACGCGACGTGGATCAACATCGACGAGGTCGACCTGCCGGAGATTCCGCGCGAGAATCACACCGTCTACCCGTCGCGGGGTGACATCCTGCTCTACCCCGGTTACCGCAACGAACAGGAGATCCTCGTCCCGTGTGGGCCGACGTGCTTCAAGAGTCCCGCGGGCGAACTGGCGGGGAATCACGTCGCGACGCTCAACGCGAGCCGCGAGGAGCTGGCGGAGCTGGAGCAGGCGACGCTCGAAGACGGCATGATGGACATCGTCGTCCGCGAGAAGTAGCGACGCGGGCGCGGTTTCGGAACGGTTTTTCCGGTATCTTCAACAGGCTGTGTGGTGTATCTTGACACGGTTAGCAGGCATGCCCCGAGAGATCCACGACTGTGTCGACGAGGAGCGACTCCGAAACGACATCAGAACGAACGCCGAGTACGGTGCCGTCCCGGTCGACGAGGGGAACTGTCGAACGGTCCTGACGGGGACGGAGGCGAACAGAAGCGCCCGCGAGTACTTCGTGAATCGGTTGGAGGCGGCGGGTCTCGACGTGCGCGTCGACGCTGTCGGCAACATCGCCGGGCGGTGGGTTCCGGAGACGGCCGACCCGACGGCGCCCGCGGTCGCGACCGGGAGCCACCTCGACTCCGTGCCCCGCGGCGGCATCTTCGACGGCGTCCTCGGCGTCTACGGCGCACTAGAGGCGATCCGCGCGCTCCAGTCCGCGGACGTCTCGCTCGCGCGCCCGCTCGACGTCGTGTGCTTCACCGAAGAGGAAGGGTCGCGCTTCTCCGACGGCGTCCTTGGCTCGTCGGTCGCCAGCGGCCAGCGCACCGTCGAGGCCGCCCTCGCGCTCGAAGACGACGAGGGTGTGACGCTCGACGAGGCGCTGACCGACATCGGCTTCCGTGGCACCGGCCGGATCGACGCCAGCGACTGGGACTCGTGGCTCGAACTCCACGTCGAGCAGAGCGAGCGGCTCGAAGACGCCGGCGCCCCAGTCGGCATCGTCACATCCATCACGGGGACGATTCGCTGTCTGATCGAAATCGCTGGCGAGGCAAACCACTCCGGCTGTACGGCGATGCACGACCGGCGTGACGCGCTGGCGGCGGCGAGTGAGGTCGTCCTCGACGTGGAGCGAACGACGAACGAAGTCGTCGAGGAGTACGGTGAGACGGTGGTCGGGACGGTCGGAAAACTCGACGTCGCGCCGAACGCGATCAACGTGGTTCCGGGACGCGTCGAGCTGGGTATCGACGTTCGCGACGTGTCCTACGAGCCGATGGAGCTGATCGTCGACCGCGTTCGCGAGCGGCTGTCGGCGCTCGAAGACGAACGCGGGGTCGTGACGACGTTCGAACGACCGTACGACATCGAACCGATCGGTATGTCCGACCGGTGTACGGACGCGTTGCGCGCGGCGGCGTCCGCGTCGTCGGTCGACGCGCTCGAACTCCACTCCGGCGCCGGCCACGACACCATGCATATCGCCAAGGTCACCGACGCAGGAATGCTGTTTGCACCGTCGCGCGACGGCGTGTCGCACAGTCCGATGGAGTGGACCGACTGGGACAGTTGTGCGGCTGTGACGCAGGTGATGGCGACGGCGCTAGCCGATCTCGCCGCGGAGTGAGGCTACCCATGGCGTCGGCTGCCCGTTCGCTATCCTGACCGAACAGTCGCGTCACCCGCGGTGACGAGAGGCGCCTGTACGACCCGTCTCGTCACACGCGCTGCTCAAAAATAGCCGCGGCGTCGTCGGAGTCGCTGGTACTGCTCGCTACCGTTCCGAATCCAATTACTGACTGTCGATCCGTTCAGTCATTGCTCGCTTTGCCCCCCATCCGCCACCACCGACGCGTCGCCGGTACTGAACATCTCCTCGACGCCGTACGTTCGGAGCGCGGTGTACGTGACGAACGCCGTGGGGAGACCGATCATCCACGAGATCTCCATCAGCGGCACGCTGACGAGCGCACCGACGACGAGGCTTCCGACGCCAGCGACGGAGAATCCCTTCCAGTACCAGAACTTCGAGGATTCGTCGCGCTTGTACAGCTCCGGAATGTCGGTGTCGCGCTTCCGGACGAGCCAGTAGTCGGCGATCATGACGCCGAGGGCAGGCCCGAGGAAGAGCGCGTAGAAGTTGATGAAGGTGAAGAACCACTGGCTGGTGAACAGCACCCACGGGAAGGTCAGCACGGACAGGATGCCGGTGAGGATGACGCCCGTCTTCCAAGACACACCGAACGAGTCCTGGAAGATATGCGTGGGCGGCAGGATGTTCATCGTCAAGTTCGTCGAGATTTGGGCGGTCAACACGAAGATGAGCATGAGCGCCCCGAGCAGCGGACTCGGCGCGACGTTCATGATCGCCTCGATAGGGTTCGGATTCCCAGTGAAGATGCCGAACACCAGTCCGACGACCATCATGAACAGGAGTGGTGGCGCGAGGCCGAGCAAGTGACCGACGATGTGGTTCCCCGACCCGTCGGATGGCTTCAGGTGCCGACTCATGTCCGACGCGTTCAGGCCACCCGTGATGACGGTGCCCACGGACGCGGCGATCACGGTCCAGAAGCCCATCCCCCACGTGCCGTCGTAGGTCACGAGCGTGTCCGGGAGCGTGTTCGCCGTCCAGACGACGTACACCGTGTAGGACATGAGGACGATGATGACGCCAGCGGCGATGGAGTCGAACCACTTGATCGAGGTCACGCCCTTGATCGAGAGGAGGATGTTGAAGAGCGTGAACAGACCGAAGTAGACGAACTCGTTCCCGAAGCCCCAGAGCGTCATGGTGATGACGTTCATGGCGTTCGCCCCGATCCAGTTACCGATGCCGAGCCACGCGATAGCCGGAATCGCGCGCATGAAGTTCGGGATGTTGGCGCCCCTCACGCCGAACGACGACCGAGTCTGCGCCGAGAAGGGGATCCCCGTTTCGTACCCCGGCAGACCGTTGAACACGAAAAACAGGGCGATGACGAACGCGCTGACCCCGACGGCGATGATCGCTTGGACGAGGTTCAACGCACCCTGTGGATGAATCGCAAAGAACGCTACTGCGAACGACTGGACGACGATCATCGAGGACCACCACACGGGGATGTAGTGTGTGAGGCCCATCTCTCGTTCGTCAGCCGGAATCGGTTCCAACCCTTCGGAATTTGTTTCTTCTGACATGGCAGATCACCCTATGTCATTCGCTGACACAGACATGTCCGCGAGTAAGGTTCTTGTCCAACTATATATAGATTTTGGTCCGTGGCGGGATAGCATACGGTATGGGTACGATAGTCACAGTTAAGATGCCGCGCCCAGTGGACTAGCCCATGACCGCCGACTTGGTCATTAGCGACGGGACGATAGTAACGCCAGAGCGTCTCCTAGAGGCGGACCTCGCGGTCGACGGTGGGACCATCACCGCCATCGGGGATGCAAAGAGCATGCCCGAAGCCGAAGAAGTCGTGGACGCGTCGGGGAAGTTGGTAATGCCGGGTGTCGTCGATCCGCACGTGCACATCGACGGCTACCTCTCGAACGACTCCTACGAGACGGGGACGAGTGCGGCCGCGCTGGGCGGCGTCACCTCCTGTGTCAATTTCGCGTGGGAGGCGTGGCTCGGTGACCTCAGCGTCTGGGACGAGAAAGGCACCCTGATGGAAGCGGTGGAGCGCCAGAAGCGCAAGGGTGAGGACTCGCTGATCGACTTCGGACTCCACGGCGTCATCACGCGCGAGGACCCGGCCGTTTTCGACGAACTGGACGCCGTGGTGGAGGAGGGCGTCACCTCGATCAAGATGTTCACGGCCTACGAGATCGGCCTCTCGAACGGGTTCATGAACCAGGTGTTCGAGGAGGTTGCCGAACGCGACGCCGTTGCAGTCCTCCACACGGAGGATGCGTCGGTCTGTAACCACCTGACAGACCGGCTCAAGGCGAACGGCGAGGGACATCCGCGCGAGTACCCGCGCGCTCGGCCGGACTACGCCGAGGCAATGGCCGCGGAAGACGCCGTTCGGATGGCACAGGAGGCGGGTGCCAAGTACTACGGCATCCACACCTCGTGTGCGAAGGCCGCGGATGTCCTCGAGGACTTCCAGACCGACGGGAGCGAGGTACGCGGCGAGACCTGCACCCACTACGCGGCGCTGGACGAGTCCGCGTACGAGGCACAGGGGAGCCTCGCGATTCAGGCTCCGCCGCTGCGGACGCCCGCGGACCGAGACGCGCTCTTCGACCACCTGCACGACGGCGCGCTGAGCGTCGTTTCCACCGACCACGTCGCCTTCCGCCGCGCCGACAAGGAGGTCGAACACTGGTGGGACAGCTCCTTCGGCGTCAACAGCCTGCAGACGACGCTGCCCGTGTTCCACGACGAGGCGGTCAACGAGCGCGGCTTCTCGTACCCCTTCCTCGTGCGCGTCATGTGTACCAACCCGGCCCGCACGTTCGGCCTCCCCGGCAAGGGGACGCTCGAACCCGGGACGGACGCCGACATCGTCGTCTTCGATCCGAACGAGGAGTACACAATCTCCGCCGCCGACAACGCGTCGGTCGCCGACTACTCGATCTACGAGGGTCGAGAGGTGACGGGTCGCGTGAAAAAGACCTTCCTCCGGGGTGAACTCATCGCGGACGACGGCGAAGTCGTCGGCGAACCGGGATACGGGGAGTACGTCCACCGGGAGCGCCCCGACTGGTCGCCGAATCGACGGTGAACTGCGACGACGTGTAGGGCGACGCGCATCGATACGTTGGCTCTTTTTCAGCGACGCAATGCCGGCTAGCCGCAGCATCGCCGACCTTCGATCGGCGGTCCCTCCAAGTCGATTGTTCCCACACGACGTGAACGCGACAGTCCCGTCGTCGCACTCGCGGTTTCCGGCCCACCCGCCGTTCGTTGCGCAGTCGGCCGATTTGGACGAGCTGTCGGTACGTGACTGGCACGATTGTTCACGATGTGTGAATAATTCGGGAGCCGTTTATACCAGCGTCGAGCAATCGCGACACCGACCGGACACAGCCTCCGCGTGCGAGAGGCGAAGGTGCTTCCCGAGCCGGCATATTATGCATCGTACTAATATATCTCGGATACTGTGGCCGGAAAGAACTCGATTCCCGTCGAATCGGCCCGAGTCGGAGTTCACACATACCGAACGCTTATGGTCGCACGTGCCAACTCGGTTGCATGAACGACAATCGCGCGCGGCCGGTCAAGACGACGCAGACGTCGATCAGGATCGGGCGGGAGATACAGCGTCGTGACGGGGCAACGCTGACCGAGCTGGCGGCGGCACTCGATCTGGCGAAAAGCACCGTTCACAACCACCTAGCGACGCTCGTCCACGAGGGATTGCTGGTCGAGGAGCGCGGGGAGTATCACATCGGGCTCCGCTTTCTGGAGTTTGGCGAACACGCCCGGAATCGGCGGGAAGACTACACGCCGGCGAAGATTCAGGTGTACCGACTCGCCGAATCGACGAACGAGGAGGCGAACTTCGCCGTCGCGGAGAACGGCTACATGTACTCCATCGAGTACGTGATGGGCGACGCGAACCCGAACAACCCGGCAGTTGGGAGTACCTTTCTGAAGGTCGGAAGCAAGTTCCGGATGCACAACTCCGCACCCGGCAAGGCCGTCCTCTCGGAACTGCCGACTGAGCGCGTCGAGGAGATTCTCGACCGCCGTGGACTCCCGGCGACGACCGACAGCACCATTACCGACCGGGAGACGCTGTTGGCGGAACTCGACACCGTCCGGGAGCAAGGGTACGCGACGAACGACGAGGAGCTGGAAGTCGGGTTCCGGTCCATCGCCGCTCCCGTCACGCTGGACGACGGCACGGTTCTCGGCGGCCTGTCCATCGGTGGCCCGGCGTACCGCTTCGAGCTCGACGAGGCCTCAGTCGGTCGGTCGGTCGACATCCTCCAGAACGCTGTCGAGAACGTCGAACGCGAGATCAGTCAGCTGGCATCGTCCGACGGTGCGTAGCAAAATAACACGCGTATGCTTGTTATCCACTCCGCAGTCTGAGGGGTGTCGACAGTAACATTTTACTGTGGGTATGTCATGGGTACGCATATGACCGAGACGCGTTCGCTGGAGCACCCAGCCACGTTTCGAGTAACCAACGTGGGGGGAATCGACGAGACGACGGTCGACATCGCCCCCGGAGTCACGGTGTTGACCGGCCGCAATGCAACAAATCGAACCTCCTTCCTTCGGTCGATCATGGGCGTCCTCGGCAGCGACGACGTGTCGTTGAAAGGCGACGCCGAGGAGGGGCGGATCGAACTCGAACTCGGCGGCGAGAAGTACATCCGGACGCTAACACGGACGAACGGTACCGTCGCGACCAGCGGGACTCCGTATCTCGACGACACCGAACTCGCCGATCTCTTCGCCTTCCTGCTCGAATCGAACGAAGCTCGACAGGCCGTCGCCATGGGTGCAGATCTGCGCCAACTCATCATGCGACCGGTCGACACGGCGGAAATCCAGGCCGAGATTCGGGAGCGCGAACAGGAGAAGTCGCGGATCGACGACGAACTCTCCGAGCTGGAGTCGCTGAAGGGAGAGCTCCCCGAACTGGAGGAGGAGCGAACCCGACTCGAAGCCGACATCGAGGAGAAGCGCGAGGCGCTGAGGGCAAAGGAGGCCGAAATCGAGTCGCTGGACGCCGATGTCGACGAGACGCGCGACGAGAAGCGGGAACTCGAAGCACGCTTGGAGGATCTCCGGGACAAGCGCTCGGCGCTCGAACAGATTCGCTCCGATATCGACCTCGAACAGCAGAGCATCGAGTCGCTGACGACCGAACGGCGTGAACTCGAATCGGAGTTGGACGACCTCCCCGAGGCCCCGATGGGGGAGCACGACGAACTCGACCGTGAGATCACCCGGCTCCGAAATCGGACGGATCGGCTGGAGAGCGAAATGAGCAACCTGCAGGATGTCATCCAGTTCAACGAGGAACTGCTCGACGGGGACGAGAACGCGCTCGCCGGCGTGCTTCGGGCGGACGACGGTGCGGTGACCGACGAACTCGTCGAGGACACTGTCGTCTGCTGGACCTGCGGGTCGGAGGTCGATACGGAGCGCATTACGGAGACTCTCGATCAGCTGCGCTCGGTTCGACAGGAGAAACTCGAGACGATTCGCGAGCTGGAGGCGGAGCTGGAGGAGCTACGCGACGAGCAACGCGAACTCCGGGACCGGCAGCGTCGTCGAGAACGCGTCGAGCGCAAACTCGACGACATCGAGGCGGAACTCGAACAGCGAAACGAGCGCCTTGCCGACCTCCGCGAGGAGCGCGAGCGCCTCAACGACGACATCGACGACCTCGAAGCCGAAGTCGAGACGCTCGAAGACGAGGAGTTTGGGGAAATCCTCGACTTACACAAGGAAGCCAACCAGTTGGAATTCGAACTGGGGCGGCTCGAGTCGGACCTCGACGACGTGACCGACCGCATCGCGACCGTCGAGGACCGACTGGCCGAGGAACACCGACTGGAAGAGGAACGCGAGGCGGTCCGAGAGGAACTGACCGACCTTCGGACGCGCATCGACCGAATCGAATCCGAGTCCGTCGAGCAGTTCAACGACCACATGGACGCCGTCCTCGACATCCTCGGCTACGCGAATCTCGAACGCATCTGGATCGAACCCATCGAGCAGGAGATTCGTCAGGGGCGGCGGACGGTCGAGCGGACGGCGTTCGAACTCCACGTCGTCCGCAGTACCGATACGGGCGCGACGTACGAGGACACGGTCGACCACCTCAGCGAAAGCGAACGCGAAGTGACCGGCCTCGTGTTCGCCCTCGCGGGCTATCTCGTCCACGAGGTGTACGAGACGGTGCCGTTCATGCTGCTGGACTCGCTCGAGGCGATCGACTCCGAACGGCTCGCCAATTTGGTGGCGTACATGGCCGAGTACCCGACGTTCCTCGTCGTGGCACTCCTGCCGGAAGACGCACAGGCCCTCGACGACGCGTACGCGCGCGTCACCGACATCTGACGCCGGCCACGAGACGTTCTCAAAATAACGGGCTTAGTGCTGTTATTCACTCGTCGGCAGCGCTGGAGTCGCAGTCGCAGCCGCCACGTTTCAGGAGGTCGACGACGCCGTACTGGGCGCCACAAGCCTCGCAGAGGACATCGATGTCGATGAAGAGGCGGAACTCGCCAAGCGTCAGCCGATCGGTCGAACGGAGTCGGGTGAGTCCGTTCTCGACGACGGACTGGAGCCGTGACCGGAGGCGCTGTACCGTCTCGAGGACGTTCTGGACGCTCTCCTCGTCGCTCGTCGACTCGTACTCCGCGTCGCGATACGTCTGGAGATACGACCGGATCGCTTGGTAGGTCACGAAGTCCCGCTCCAGTTGCTCCACGTCGACTCCCGCCCGCTCGAGTCGCGTGCGCGCTTCCGTCCGCATGCCGCTACTCACGTCGTCCGCCGTCAGGAGACGGTAGAGGTTGGCCACTTCGCCGTCGACGGTGGTCGTACTGGTCGACGCGAGCGCCGCTTCGAGCAGCTGTCGGTTGAAGTAGGCGGCGAGATCACGGAGGCTCTTTCGCTCCGACCCGTCCGCCGTCCACAGTCGCTCGAGTTCGTCACCGAGGCCATCGTCGACATCGTACGTCTCGATGAGTCTCGCGACCTTGCTCGACGGGGGCCCGTCACCATTCGGTGCCATATCGTTGCCCGGCAGTACGCCGAGGTGCCTCATATACCTATTGCACGGAGCAGTCGGGGAAAGATGATTATCTATTGAAACTGGTAATATTCTCTATTGATATGGTAATTGGCATATTCAAAAGTGGTGCGTGGGTGCGGTGCAGACGACGCCAGATTCCCAACACCTCGATCGTCAGCAGACGTGAGGAGTTTGTCGATAAGGCAGCTCTATGGACGTTCAAAACCGTCTTCGAGCGGTTTGAGTGATCTCTTTACACCGCACCACACGAGATAAGCTATCGGTCAGGATCAACGGCAGTTTTCGGCCGCTGTCGCCGCTTTCTGACCCGATTTCGGCGGTCGTCGATCGCAACGCGTTTCGGCGCCGCATCGGTGGAGGTGTGACGCAAATGGAGTCGGTGAATCGGATATTCGAGACCGAAATATAAGGTAGCAAGAATACTATGAAATTCTTGATATCGTACGTCACTGAAGACGTTGCTTCCGTGTGGTCGGGGCCGTCCGACGCCAGCCTGATCGGCAAGGGCTGATCGGCAAGGGCTGATCGACTCGCATTCCGTGCGCCCGCTTTGCACACTGGTCACCACTGGCTCGCTCGCCTCGTGGCGCTCACTCCCCCGTTCGGTCCCGTGCAGGCGGCGTCTTCGAGACGACGAGGCCGAGTTTGTCGCGCCGATCAGCGATCCAGCGATACGCCCGCTCCCGGAGGCGCTCGTAATCCTCGAACTGACGGAAGAAGTCGACGACTGGATCGGCGTCCGCGGCTATTTCCGTCCGAACCAGCGCTTGCTCGGCGGCGGCGCCGCACGAGTACACCGCCTCGTCGGTCACGAGGTGGACGCAGTCCTCGTAGTCGTCGGGCAGTCGTTCGCGCAGCGCCGGTGTGAGTTCCGAGAAGCCGACGAGACGGAGATCGGTTCGATCCGCGACCTGGTCGGCCCACCACGTGCAGAATCCGCAGTCGTCGTCGTAGACGAACGTCGGGTCCATACGTGGGACTACGGTCTCCGACCGTATCTGCCCCTCGGTTCGACCGGCGTGCGGCACGACGTTTCGGGCGACCCGTCTGCCCCTACCGACGGTCGACGGGTCAGCTGTCGTCGCGTTCGGCCCGTTCGATCCAATCAGTCGCCCTGTCGACGCTCACGTCGGCAGCGGCGGCCACCGCGTCAACGGACGCGTCCGCGAGATCCGCGATGCTACGGATGCCGGCCCGCCGCAGTCGCTCGGCGTAGGTCGATCCGATCCCGTCGACGGTTTCGAGGGCCGGTGCCGTGCCGACACTCCCCGCCCCACCCGCGCTGTCGACCAGGTCACGGGCGGCAGCAATCCAGCGTCGACTCTGCGTCCTCGTGGCGTCGGCCGCGTCGGCGACGGACGCGGAGTCGGCAGCGGCGAGCGCCACGACGCTCCCGATCCCCGCGTCGTGCAGGCGTGCCGCGTACGTCGGCCCGATCCCGTCGATATCCCTCAACTCCGTCGCGACCGCGAGGTCGACGTCCTCGGCCCCCTCCGCGATTTCCTCGCTGATGGCGTCACCGATCCCCGACACCACGGCTGTCCCGGTCGCGTCGTCACTGCGAACCTGTACGACGATGGCGCCGGGTCCCTCGTCGATCCGAACCTCGATATCGAGGGCGTCCTCGACGAACGCACGGATAGCCCGCGCGTCCCGGTCGACGACGCCGCGAGCGAGGAGGCCGGTGTCGTCCGCGATCCGGATCTCGACCTCGTCGGCACCGCCCTGGGTCACGTCGGTCTCGACGTCGACGCCGAGGATCTCTTCGAGTCCCTCGCCGATCACGTCGGCGAGCGAGGGTGCGCCCGACCGCTCGAAGAACCACTCGGCGACCTCCGGCCAGATGTCGCGATGGGCGGCTTCGGACATCGACATGCCGACGTGTCCGGTCGGGTACGTCACCACCGTCACCTCGGCGGGGATGGCGTCGTTGAACTTCAGACTCGCCTCGCTCGGGACGAGGTGGTCGTGTTCGCCGACGATCTGCAGGACGGGCATGTCGATCCGCGTGATGTCGACCGGGTCGCCGCCGATCGTCAACTCGTTTCGATAGAGGAGATTGTCCTGGTAGATGTCTTCTACGAACTCCGCGTAGGCGTCGCCGGCCACGTCGACGCCGTCGGCAAGCCAGCGCTCCATCCGGGCGAAGTTCTCGACGAAATCCTCGTTGTCGAGGCGGTCGTACAGGTGGACGTACTTCGTGAGGTAGTTCGCGACCGGGTCCATGAGCGCGAAGCCGGCGTCGAGAAACTCCGCGGGGACCGTGCCGAACGTCTCCGTGAGATCCCGCGGGTCGAAGTACGCCTCGTCACCCCACCGTTCGAGGATGCCGCCGGTGTCGTCGAAGTAGAGGCCGGCCGCCATCAGGCCGAGCGTCGCTACCTTCTCGGGGTGTCGGGCGGCGTAGATCGTCGCCATCGTGCCGCCCATACAGTAGCCGAGGAGGTTGACCGACGCCCGGTCGGCCCGCTCTCGCACCACGTCGACGCAGTTGTCGAGATAGCGTTCGACGTAATCGTACAGTCCGAGCGAGGCGTCGAGTTGCGACGGTTCGCCCCAGTCGATCAGGTAGACGTCGTGGCCGGCTTCCAGCAGGCGACGAACGACCGACCGATTCGGTTGCAGGTCCAGGATGTACGGCCGGTTGATCAGCGCGTACACGATCAGAATCGGCACGTCGTGCTGGGTCTCGGTCAGCGCGTGATACTGCCGGAGTTCGAGCTTGTTCTCCCTGTACACCACGTCGTGCGGCGTTTCCCCGACCTCGACCGACGCCATGGCCGCGAGCCGGTCGTCTGCAATCTGCTCCTTCCTGGCGGCGTCGGTGACCGCCCTCGTTACGGCGCGGTGCCACCCGAGCGCCCCGGCGACGGGTGCCGGGACGACGGGGTGGCGGCGACCGCCAGTTGCTCCGTCGTCGTCGTTCTGGTTCGTCATGGATAGAGTGCCGCCGACTCCGTAAGAAATGTTTCTCAGCGGTCATATGTCCTCCTCGGATTCCCATCGACCGGGAATATAGGCCCCGTTTCACCTCAACTGCGGAACCATTCTGGGCACATGTTAGACGGAAAGACCGCCATCGTCACGGGTGGATCGACCGGGATCGGCAAAGCGACGGCGGCGGAGTTCGCCGCCGAGGGGGCGGAGGTCGTCATCGCGAATCGGACTGCGGAGACGGGGCAGGCGGCGGCCGACGACATCGGGTGTGAGTTCGTCGAGACGGACGTGAGCGAGTACGAACAGGTCGAGGCGCTCGTCGAGTCGACTGTCGACACGTACGGCGGGTTGGACGTCATGGTGAACAACGCGGGTGTCGGGAGCGAGACGAGTATCACGGAGATGTCGCTCGACGAGTGGCAGCAGGTCGTCCGGATCGACCTCGACGGCGTGATGCACGGGATGAAGGCGGCGCTGCCCCACCTGGAGGCGTCGAACGGCTGTATCGTCAACACCGCTTCGATCTACGGGCTGGTCGGTGGGAAGGGGGCCGCTGCCTACTCCGCGGCCAAGGGCGGGGTGGTCAACCTCACACAGCAAGTGGCGATCGACTACGCCGAGGAGGGCGTGCGCGTCAACAGCGTCTGTCCCGGGTTCGTCGACACGCCGATGACCGAAGATCTGCTGGAGGACGAGCGCTTCTACAAGTTTCTGGAAGCGAACACGCCGATGAACCGCCCCGCCCAGCCGTCGGAAATCGCACCCGTCATCGCCTTTCTCGCCTCGGAGAAGGCGTCCTACATGACCGGCGCGAACGTCCCCGTCGACGGCGGGTGGACTGCCCACTGAGCGGTCGTCGCCGCGGACACGTCCGCGGTACCGATCACGTCGACGCCGGGTGGAACGTGATGAGCGCGAGTCCGTCGTCCCGTGGCTCCGTATCGAGGCGCACCTCGTCGCCGAGTTCGATCTCGTCGGCGGTCGCCTCCCGGAGTTGCCCCGTCAGTTGGACGCCCTCGGCCAGTTCGACGAGGACGACCGTGTAGGGGGTCTCGCCGCGGAACTTCGGAATCGTCACCGAAATCTCCGTGTACGACAGAATCTCGCCCCGGTCGGGAAGCGGTTCGGGGGTCAACTCGGTCGCGGCACAGGCGGGACAGAACTGCCGCGGCGGCAACGTCCGGTCGCCACACGCCTCACAGACGAGACACTCCTGCTCGTGCGCATCGATGGCGGCCGTGAAGTCGTCGAACCAGGCGGGCACGGTCACGCACCTCCGAGGATGGTCACGGTCGTACTCGCGCCACTCCCGCCGACGTTGTGGGCGAGGGCGGTGTCGGCGTCGTCGACCTGGTTCGGGTGTCGTCCGTCGAGTTGCTTCGTCAGTTCGACGAGTTGGCCGACGCCGGTCGCTCCGACGGGATGTCCCTTGCCGAGCAGGCCACCCGACGGGTTGACCGGGAGTCGCCCGTCGAGCGCCGTCTCGCCCTCGACCGCACCGCGGGCACCCTCGCCGAGCTCGTAGAAGCCCAGCGCTTCGAGCGCCACGATCTCCGCGATGGTGAAGCAGTCGTGGACCTCCGCCACGTCGATATCCACGGGGGTGACTCCCGCGTCGTCGTAGGCGGCGGTAGCGGCACGCTCCGCCGCCGGCATGTGCGTGATCGTCGCCCGATCCTGCAAGGCGACGGCGTCGCTCGACTGGCCCGTGCCGAGGATGCGGGCCGACGCGTCGAGGTCGTGGGCCGTCGCGAACGTCTCACTGACCACGACGACGACGCTGGCACCGTCCGACACCGGACAGGCATCGTAGAGTCGCAACGGCGTGGCGATCGGCTTCGACTCCAGCACGTCCTCGCGTGACACTTCCTCCTGGAACTGCGCGAGGGGATTGGCGACGGCGTTGTTGCGGTTCTTGACCGAGACGGCGGCCAGATCCGCCTGTGTCACGCCGAACTCGTGCATGTAGCGCCGAGCGATCAGTGCGTAGATGCCGGGGAAGGTCAACCCCTGCTCGTTCTCGTACACGTCGTCAGCCGCGTTGGCGAGGGCGTCCGTCACGTGCGCGATGTCGGCGAGCGACATCTGTTCGACGCCGCCCACGAGGACTGCCTCCGCTGCCCCCGCCTCGATGGCCTGCACCGCCTGCGCGACCGTGGCACCGCCGGACGCACAGGCGCTCTCGACGCGGATCGACGCCGCCTCGCGCGCGCCGACGTGGTCCGCCAGGAGCGGCCCCATGTGCCCCTGATCCTCGATGAGATCCCCCATGAAGTTCCCGACGTACACGGCGTCGAGGTCGGCGGGCGTGAGATCGATCCCGTCGAACGCCTCGGCGGCCGCCTCGCCGAATAGCTCCCGCGACGACGATTCCGGATAGTTGTCGTATTTCGTACTCGCCGCGCTCACGATTGTTGCGACCATCTCTAGTTGACAACTAAGCAACAAGATGTATAATGGCTCCGATCCCCCGTGGTCGTCGGGGGGCGTCACCCGATTCGCGAGGTGAAGATCCGATCCAGGAGCGCACTCAATGCGAGATTGAGGCCGAGGAAGCCGACGAAGGCGGTGCCGATCCACGTCCACCCCTGGAGCGTGATGGGGCGCACGTCGAAGAAGACGTTGAGTGGCGTGTAGAGGACGAGAAGCTGTAGGAGCAGGGTGACACCGATGGCGCCGAGCAACCAGGGATTCGAGACGAGCGAGAGGTCGTACCGCGACCGGATCACCTGGATGCGGATCACTTCGACCACCACGAGGAAGGTAAAGAGGACCGTCTGGGCCCGCATCAGGTCCGCGGCCGTTCGTAGGCCGTAGAAAAAGAGCGCGAGGCCGGTGACGGTCATGATTGCCCCGATGCCGGCGATAGAGGCCATCATGTGCCGGTCGATGACCGGTTCGTCCGACTCCCGCGGGGGGCGGTCGAGGATGTTCTCGGCCTGTGGGTCGGCGCCGAGGGCGAGCGCTGGGAGGCCGTCGGTCACGAGGTTGATCCAGAGGAGCATGATGGGCGTGAGGACCAGCGCTTCGGCCTGCTCGGCGAACAGTCCGGGAAACAGAAGCGTCCCGACGAGGACGCCCAGGAAGACCACGAGCACTTCGCCGGCGTTCGCGGAGAGGAGGTAGTTGACGAACTTCCGGATGTTGTCGAAGATGCCGCGCCCCTCCGCGATGGCGTCGCGGATGGTCGCGAAGTTGTCGTCCTGCAGGATCATGTCGCTGGCCTGTTTGGCGACGTCGGTGCCGCGTCGTCCCATCGCGATGCCCACGTCGGCGTTCCGGAGCGCCGGCGCGTCGTTGACTCCGTCGCCCGTCATCGCCACGTTGTGGTCGTTCGCCTGCAGCGCTTCGAGGATTCGCACCTTGTGCTCGGGGTTGACGCGGGCGAACACCTCCACGTCCTCGACGGTCTCCCGGAGTTCATCCGTCGAGAGACGCTCGACTTCCCGCCCCGTCGTCGCGCCTTCGGGATCGAACCCCACCTGCTCGCCGATGGCTTTGGCCGTCTCGACGTTGTCCCCCGTGACCATGACGACCCTGATGCCCGCGTCGCGGCAGTCCGCGACGGCGCCCGGAACCTCGTCGCGCGGCGGGTCGATCATCCCCTGAAGGCCGAGGAAGGTTAGCCCGCGCTCGATCTCCTCCTCGCTCGCGTCGGGGTTCGGCACGTCCTTGGACGCGAATCCGAGGATGCGCAGGGCGTCGCTCGCGAAGGCGTCGTTGGTATCGAGAATCTCCGTACGCTTCTCGTCGGTGAGTTCGGTCGGGTCGCCGTCCTCGAGGATGCGGTCACAGTGGTCGAGCACTTCCTCGGGCGCGCCTTTCATGTAGGCGGTGGGCGTGTCGCCGTCGACGACGACGGTCATCCGTTTTCGCTCCGAGGAGAACGGAATCTCGCGGAGGCGGTCGTGGTCGCGGTCGATGCCGCCCTTCTCCGCCGCGACGAGCAGCGCCGCTTCGGTCGGGTCGCCGAGATACTCGGTCTCGGAGTCGGCGGCCCGTTCCGCGTTGTTACAGATGGCGCCACACCGAAGGAGCGGGGCGACGGCGGCCGGGTCGACCGCCTCGTCGTCCAGTCGGAACTCGCCCCCGGTCTCCATGCCGGCGCCCGTCACGGTGTACGTCTCGCCCGCCGTGTAGAGCCGAGTGACGGTCATCCGGTTCTCCGTGAGCGTGCCCGTCTTGTCCGTCACGATGACGTCGACCGAGCCCAGGCTCTCGACGACCGGAAGCCGCCTGACGAGCGCGTTGCGCTCGACGAGGCGGCGCGACCCCAGCGCGAGGGTGAACGTGACGACCGCCGGCAACCCTTCGGGCACGGCGGCGACGGCGAGCGTGACGCCGACGAGGAGGATGGTCAGCGGCGACGCCGCCGTGAGGGCGAACTGGACGACGGCGATGAGGGCGATGAGGCCGATGACGCCGTAGCCGATCTGTTTTCCGAGGTGGTCGACTTCCTCCTGAAACGGCGTCTGATCGTCCCCGGCCTGCTGAATCTGGGTGGCGATACTCCCGACTTCGGTGTCCATGCCGGTGCGGACGACGACGGCCGTCCCCCGGCCCCGCGCGACCGAGGTGTTCATGTAGACCATGCCCGTCCGCTCCGCGAGCGGCGTGTCCCGTTCGACGGCGTCGACCGTCTTCGAGACGTTGGCGCTCTCGCCGGTGAGCGCCGACTCGTTCGTCTCCAGACTGCTCGTCTCGACGAGTCGGGCGTCGGCGGGCACGGCGTCGCCCTGTTCGAGAACGACGACATCGCCGGGGACGAGTTCGGTCGAGGCGACGGTGACCTTCTCGCCGTCCCGTACCACCGTCGCCTCGGGCGAGGACATCTTCCGCAGCGCCTCGATGGACCGCTCGGCCTGATAGTCCTGGACGAAGCCGAAGATACCGTTCGCGAGCAGGATCAGGAGGATCAACGCGGCGTCGGTGTAGTGGGGCTCGAACCCCGGGAACAGCCCGACGCCGAGCGAGAGGAGGGCGGCGAGGACGAGCAGGTAGATGAGGAAGTCCTGAAACTGCGAGAGGAAAATCTTCAGCGGGGAGATTTCCTCGCCTTCACGAATCTCGTTCGGGCCGTACTCCTCGCGCCGGGTCCGGGCCTCCTCGGCCGTGAGCCCTCCCTCGTCGCTGTCGACCCGGTCGAACGCCTCGTCGGGCGTCAGACTGTGCCACGACGCCTCGGTGTCATTCCCGCGCTCTGCTGTCGACTCGGACGACGCCGCGGAACTCATTGGTCGAGAGATGGATGGGAGGATATCCGTATCCTGACGAGTCGCCACAGTGTCATAAGTGTTGTACTACATCCGACCGCCGCCGACGCAAAAGGCGGCCTCGAAATTCCCGCTCAGTGAGACGGGTGGGCCCCCCGCCGTCGATCCGACCGGTGCCGGCGCTCCCCCGCTGTTCGATGGCTCATACGGACCGTTGTGAGTCATTCCCGGCTGTCGCCGCCCCCCGTGGTCGGCGACAGTCGGGACACAGTCACAACCATCCGCATCAGTCCGCAGATTTGACCGCGAGGACCGGACTGTCCGACAGGCGAACGACGCGCTCGGCGACGCTGCCGAGGAGATAGCGATCCACGCCCGTTCGGCCGTGGGTGCCCATCACGATGCACTCGATGCCGTTCTCGTCGGCGTAGTCCACGATTTCCTGGTGGGGAGTGCCGTTCAGCAGCGACCGTTCGGTCGCCGAGACGCCGGCCGCGTCGGCCCGCTCAACGACCTGTTGGATCGCTCGCTCCCCCGCCTCTTCGAGCGCCGCGGGGATCGGACCCGTGTCGACGATACCGGAGTCGACGACGTGGACGACGTGGAGCGTGGCGTCGGTCGCCAGTGCCAGTTCGATCGCCTGATCGACGGCCGCTCTCGCGCACGCGCTCCCGTCGGTCGGCACCAGAATCCTGTCGAGCGCCGGATCGACGACGGTCTCTTCGTGGACCGTCAGGACCGGAATCGGCGATTCGCGCAAGAGCCGTTCCGCGACGCTCCCGAGGATGAACCGGTCGAGGCCGGTCCGGCCGTACGTTCCGGCCACGATACAGTCGCACCCCTGCTCGTCGGCGTATCGACAGATCGCCTCGGGTACCGATCCGCCGGTGTCGACGACGGTGGGCGTCGCGTCGACACCCGCCGCGGCCGCCCGGTCGGCAGCCGACGAGACGGCTTCGCGACCGCGAACGGCGGATTCGTCGGCCCCCTCGTCCTCGACTCCCGGCGGCAACTCCCCGGCTTCCAGCACGTGCACGATGTGGAGGTCGGCGTCGAACCGGGTCGCGAGCGTGATCGCCGCATCGACTGCGGCCTCGGCCACCTCGCTTCCGTCGGTGGGCACCAGAATCCGTTCGTACATGGCCGATCTATGCCCTCGACGCCACTTAAACGCGGTGCAGGGGACGATGTCCGCGTTCGGCCCGGTCACCGCACGAGCGTGACCGGGACCGCCGCCCGGTCGACGATCGTCTGGGCCACGTCGCCGACCAGCACCCGGGAGACGAGCGAGCGGCCGTGACTGCCGAGCACGATATGGTCGACGTCGTGTTCCGCGGCGTATCTCGGAATGATCCGTGATGGCTTCCCGAACTCCGTGACGGTTCGGACCTCGCCGCCGTGGTCCGCGGTGCGTTCGCGGACCTCCTCGAACAGGGCGTCGGCCCGTTCCAGCGCTCGCTCGCGGATCTCGTCCGGACCGACCAGCATCTGCGCCTTGTAGCTCTCCTCGACGTAGTCGACGACGCGCAGGACGGTGAGGGTGGCGTCCGGATGCACCTCGAGCGCGAAGTCGAGGGCACGCTCGGCCAGCGGCGACTCGTCCATCGGAACGAGGACGTGGTCCACCATACCGGTCCGTACGACGGAGGCCGCCATAGGTTCTCGCCCCGGTGGCCACGTCTTCACCGGGCAGATCAGCGGAGGACCAGCGGCACGAGCAACAGCGCCAGCGGCGCGAGGACGAGAAGCGCCACGAAGGCGAGAAACGCCGACCGGTCGGTGAGCAGTCGCTCGTCGACGGCGACGACGAAGCGACTGTACGGCCCGCGGACGGCGAGCGCCCCCAGCGTCACCACCGTCGCGATCACCAAGAGTTCGAGGACGACGGCGACCCCGATAGCCGAGTCGAGGACGACCGCCACGAGCAACGTGTCGAGCAGCGTGCCGAGGTTCGCTCCGAGGACGTACGGGATGAGTTCGTCGCGTTCGACGTAGCCGCGATTGTACAGCGGGACGATGACGCCGAGCGAGAAGGCGACGCTCGTGGTCACCCCCGTGACGACCAGCCCGAGCACGAACGAGACGGACGTACGCTGGAAGTGACTGAACACGTGTTGCCGGAGCGTCGTCGTGTCGACGGTCCCGAGGAGGCGGTCGAACAGATTCAGACTCCCGAACAGCACCGCGACCGCCAGGAGAACGGAGAGTAGTGGTCCGATCCGGGTCGTTATCGCGACGGTGAGCGGGTCGAACACCGCAAGCGGCGTGGGGTCGATGGACCAGCCGCGACTGACGGCACGAAACGGTCCCTGGAGAGACGGGAGGGCGAGATAGCCGATCACCGTGACCGGAAGGTAGATCGAGAGCGTCAGGAGGAAGGTAAGCAGCCCCATGCTGACGGATTTCCGCAGGGAGTACTCCGCTTTCTGGACGTAGTCGAGGGTGCCGACGAAGACGACGATCGCTGCGGCGCCGAGGCGTGAGCCCGCGACCAGCAGGAACAGCTGAGGGGGTGACACGATATCGGCGGTGAACAGCGAGACGGCGACTGCTGCGATCACCGATCCGTTGGCGAGCACGTACGCGCCGAGCCAGCCTAGGCCGAGCGCGGCGGCGTCGCCGACGACGATCCGAACGAACACGCGTTCGATGAGTGGTGCTGCGGCGTCCGTCGCCGTCCCCAGCAGTCGGACGGCAAACAGGAACAGAACGATGCCGCCGAGGGCGACGATCGGCAGGAGTCGCGACGAGGCGAGTCGGTCGAGTACGTGCGCTAATCGCGTCAGCATGCGTTATCCGGCGGTGATCGCGGGCTCACGCCGCGTTGGCTTCGACGATCATCACGTCTCGGTCGGCCAGGTCCGTGACTTTCCGCCCGACGCCGGAGAAATGTTCCTCGTGGTTGCCGTGTTCGCCGATGACGATGCAGTCCGCATCTACCTCGTCGGCGTAGTCGAGGATGACCTCGTGGGGAATCCCGTGACGCGTGTCCCCCGCGACGGTTACCGCCCGCTCGTCGGCCATCGCCGTGACTTCCGCGACGTTGATCGACGCGTGATCCTCCGCGTAGATCGTCTCGAGTTCGGCCGAACTGAGCGCGGGTTCGTCGAAGCGGCGCTTGTCGACGACACAGATGACGTGGAGCGTTGCTGCCCGCTCTTCCGCGATATCGATCGCCTGCTCGGCCGCCTTCCGCGCGTACTCGCTGCCGTCGGTGGCCAGGAGTATTGTTGCCATAGATATATGTTGGCGGGCCGAGGGATAACTCCTTCCCGTCGTTCCCAGTAGGTGAAACACCCCGCCCTCGGCGTATCCATCCCATTCGCACAGTGGGGGAACCGCGACCGAACGATATATTCTCCGTCGCGTTCTACTAGCAGAGGTGTCAGATACCTAATCACACAGAGATACATGGACCCCAATTCCCCCCTCACCGTCCGTCTCTACGTGCGAGCCGACGCTTCCGTCGTGAAGCGGCGGAACGACCTCGTCGCCCGGTTGAAGCGACTCGACCGGCAGCATCGAATCGACAGCGTCCACATTCAGCTCTGGCCACGGGCAGTCAGTCTCGACCTGCTCGACGTGAGCGACGACACGGAACTTCGCGAGGTCGTTCGCGCGTTCGAGGCGTGGGCCGAGCGACAGGACCGACACGTCGAGCCCCCGTTCGAGGTTCGAACCACGCGCTCGACGATCACGGGTGCGTCGGACGACCAGCTCGTCTTGCCGATGCTGTGCATCGCGACGTATCGTGACGGCCTGCTCGTCGACGTGGCACCCTGCGGTGACGGCGACGCCGCTCGGACGGTCGAAGACGTCATCGACGCGCTCGCCGCGGGCGAGCAACCGGGGACGGAGACGCGCTCGGACAGCGAGCCAGTACCCCAGTAAACCACGTTGGCGGTGCCGTACACGCCGGCAACGGCGCACACGTTCCCGACCCGCACCGTTTTCCCACCCGGAGACGAACGGTCGACGATGCCCTCCTCGCTTCGCTCGGTGGCGGCGAGTGCCGCCTTCGTCTTCCTCGCCGGCCTCGTGCTCTGGCCGCCACGCGTCGTCTACTGGACACGGCTCGCCGCCGTCGTCGGCGAGCCGGTTACGCTCGGCGTCGTGTGCTTCCTCGCGCTCGTCCTCGGTGCGGCGTTCGCGCATGTTACCGACGTGGACGTACGGTCCGTCGCCGCGGGTGGTGTCGTCGCGTACCTCGTCGGCATGGCGCTGATCGAGACGGCCCTGACGCCCGACAGTCCCGTACATCTCGTCTGGTACGCGGCGCTCGGGGCCTGTCTAGTCGGGGGGACGGTACTCGGAATCCGCGTCCGTGCTGGGCGACGACGGTCGTGAGCTGGCCATAGAACACGCAAGGCGAACACACACGGTTTCGGCTGTGGGAGGCGGTCAACTGCGCATGTGGCGCAACATGTATCACGCAACGGGTCCGTACTGCCGAGTATGTCGACCGAAGATGCTTCCGAGGAAACCACGGTCAACGATCGGGGAATGGTCACGATCCCGGCGTCGCTCCGTCGGCGTCTCGACATCGAGGCCGGCGACAAGCTCCGCTGGAATATCAGCGAGGAGGGACGCCTCTCCGTCGAAGTCGTCCGACAGCGCTACGGTGCGTTCGAGGATGACGACCTGCAGGCACCGATGGGTGGTGATGGCCTCGAAACGCACGACCTCGCCGGCCATGAAGAAGATCCCACATTCATGGAGAACGTCTGAATGGCGGTCACAGTCGTCGATTCGAACATCCTCATCGACTACAAGGATACGAGCGCCGACAGCCGCCACGAACAGGCAGAAGCCATTGTCCACGCCATCGACCGAGGAGAACTCCCGACTGCTCGAATCACGAACTACGTGCTTCTGGAGTCCCTAAACTGGATCCATGAGCGCCAGCGCCACGATATAGCGGTTGACCTCCGCGACCGGCTCTCGGATTCGGCCGGCTTCGAACTGGTCCACGCCGCTCAGAAGGACTTTCACCGCGCAGTGGAACTGTTTGAGGCTCACGACGGACTCGCATTCGGGGACGCGACGGTCGTCGCGTACATGCAGCGGATCGATGTCGAATTCCTGTACTCGTTCGACGACGATTTCGACAGCATCGAGGGCCTCACCCGTCTGGAGACGCCGGACAACCCATTCAATTAAAAGTGCCTCCCGCTCCCGAGCGACGGTGGTGCGAAGAGTTCACAGCGATCGCTCGATATACCGGTTGACGGCCCGAACCCGCTCGTCGTCGAACGTCCACAACGCCTCCCACTCGTTCGTGTCGACCCGCTCGGCGACCAGTGCCGCCGTGCGGGCGTCCGCGGCTTCCGAGTGGAAGACCACGAACCACGAGGAGCGGAACTCGCCGTGGTAGCCGGCGTGGATGACGCCCGGAAACGTCTTCGGCGGGAGCCAGTCGGGGACGCCGTAGACGTGGACATTGAGGTCCGTCTCGCCCAGCGTTCGGTACACGTCCCGGGTTCCGCGTTCGTCGTCGAGTCGGGAGAGCCGCTGGAACGACGACCGGAGGCGTCCTGACTCGTGTTGCCAGGCGAGCTGTTCGATGTAGCGCGAGATCATGATGAGCGGGAGTTTCTCCGAGTTCGAGACCGGGTGACATCCTCCCCGTCGTGAACAACGGGGCTTCCCGTACCGCAGTTGGGATATTTGCTGGTCTACGACACGGCTTGTTCTCTCGTGCGAAACATCCCGCTCTCGCGGTCGAACAAGTATGTCGATGGCTGTGCCACACAGCCGTTACTCCTATCCTCACCGTGAGGACTCGGAGTTATCTTCTGCCGCATGTTCTCCGCCCCGTTGCAATCCGCGTTGGCTACCAACTCGCACGATGAGCAGACGTACAATCCACGTTCGACACGGTTCGACTTCGTGTCGTCCCCACATCGTGAACACGTCTTCGACGTATCCCATTCATTCTCTTTCAGCACCTCGACGCCACGTCTCTCGCCTTTGTATTCGAGGTACTGGTAGATGCGGTCGAACGCCCACGAATGCAACTTCTTATTGCCGGTCTTGCCCCAGTCGGACTCGCGCACGTCTTCCGGCCAACTCACCGCGACCGCCCCAACACCGCGTTCGACACACTCGGTGATGATGGTGTCCGTCAACGTGTGGTAGAAGTGCGTTTCGTGGTCAGCGAGCTTCCGACGCGCCCACATCGACTGCTCTGACGGGCCGTCCTCACCCTCGGTATCGTACTCTGCTCGGGTGAAGTAGTGCTTGTCCTGCTTGGGCGAGTTGCCGGGATACAGGACGTATTCGTCGGGGAACGCAACCGTGGCGATGTTCTTGATACCAAGATCGATACCAGCAACACCGTCGCCTGCGGAGTCGTTGGTTTCGAGTTCGACTTTGCAGACGAAGTGTAGTTCCCACTCGTCGCCGTTCCAGACGGCGCGAACGTTCTGCACTCGGTTAACTTCTGAGAGGTCAACGTCGGGGCGAGTCTGGTACTCGCAGAGGATAAAGTCCGAGAAATGCTCTTTCAGATTTGAGCCTTTGCTGAGTCGGACGCGGTTGTGTTCGGGGTCGTGTTTGAAGCCGTCTGCTTTGAACGTGACCGTACTCTTGGGCCGGGTGTCGCCGTGTTTGCGGTAGCCGGGCGGATTCGCCTCTGGGTCGTTCTGTCGCAGGTCGAACCACGACTGGAAAGCGTCAGAAAGTTCTTCGATGACTTTCTGACTGGATTGCGCGTTCAAGTCTTTCCAGCACTCGCGGTTCTTCATATACGATTTCAGCACGCCTTCATCTGGAATTTCGCCGGTTTCATCCCATACGCGGTCGGCTGTCCAGCGTGCGATGTTCCAGATTTTCGAGGCGGAATCACCGAGCGAATCGAGGCCATTGCAGACCTGCCAGTGGTTCTGAATGGAACCAACGTAGGTGCGAGTGACCTGAATCGCCACACATAGCCTATGTAGACAAACCTACTTAACGATCCGGATTAACGTTGAATATCCGTCCTTGCCATCGGCGGTGGATTTGTGGGAAGTGTCGGATTCACTCCCGCCGTAAACGGCGGGATTCTCTCCTCGGCGAAAGATAGCCACGCACCCGGAACGGCATCTCCTCCAGTTTCGCGATCACTGCGGGGAGGGAGACGTCCCCGAGCGCTTTCGTGCCCGTGATGTAGAGATCGGAGGTCAACTACCCCGTCCTGACGCTCGCTAAGCTCGCGTCTAAGGACGGGGCTTGTCCGTGAACTCGGCCTCAAACCCGTTGGGGTAGGCGGTAAATCCGCCCTTCGGCGTCACCGTTCCAGACTTCAGGGCCAGCTGACTGGTGCCCGTCCGCCGAGACGACTGATGGCCTTGACGGACATACCGCAGTCCGATGTTCTTCGCTGCATTGTAGTCCGCGTTCGCTCGGGCGCCACACTCCTGACAGTGGAACGTGTTCCGAGTCGGCCGATTTTCTGTGGCCGTGAACCGACACTCTGCACATCGCTTTGACGTGTTCCGCGCGAGGACTTGCTTCACCGTGAGTCCGACGGCTTCTGCTTTGTACTCGACCTGCTCGTAGAGCGTCCGAAACGCCCATCTGTGACCCCATGACGCTCTCGTCCGAGCGCGGATGTGGCTTAGGTTCTCGAAAGCGATCACGTCGCAATCGTATCGGAGCGCTTCCTCGACAATCGAGTTCGACGTTTGATGGAGCACGTCTCGAATATATCGGAGTTCCCGCCCACTCGAGCGCACGAGCGTGCGATGAGCGCTTCGGGTCCCTGTCTGTTGGAGCCCAGCACGTACGTTCTCGAACTCACGCAGAGTGTGCGTTAACTCACGCCCGCTGACGAAGTGAGCGGTACTCGTGACGGCGAGGTTTTCGATGCCGAGGTCGACCCCGAGGACCGTTCCGTCCTCGGCGGTATCACGTTCAGTCTCGTTCTTGCGTCGGCGGAATCCAAGATGCAGGAAGTACTCGCCGTCGCGAGCGGTAAGTGTGCTTTCGGTGACTTGCCAGTCGTCGGAGTCGAGGTACTGACGCTGGTAGCCATCTTCGTCGTCGGGAAGGACGAGTGGACAGCGAACCCGATCCGTGGTGGTGGCAAGCGAGACAGTCTCGTCATCGAACAGCGTCATCGACCGCGTATCATAGGTCACCGTGGAAGCAGTGAACTGGGGTTTGCTGGTTTTCTTGCCCGTCGAGCGCCGTGCGATACATCCTGTGATAGCTTCGGCAGCTTGATGAGTGGCAAGAAGTGCGTGCTGGGAGCCCAGCGCAGTCTTCTCGCGTATGGGTTCGTAGGCGAGGGATTGGGCCTCGCGTTTCTCGTTGCAACGCTTCCAAGCGAGATTGGTCGCAATCTGACAGCCGCGCTTGTACGCACTGATGGTTTGTTCGAACAACTCGCGTTGCTCGTCGTCGACCGAAAGGCGAGTTATCGCGGTTCGACGTACCCACTCGTCCACACCCAATCATAGGACTGCGTGTATTTAACTAGTCGCCAAGCAGAGTGAAAGTAGAGAGTGTTAGCTTGGTGTGGCGAACGCGCTCCTCCCCTCCCTACCGCTCGCTCTGCACGCGCTTGAGGAAGGGGACTCCGCGCTACGCATCAGTTGACGACGGCCAGCGACAGATCACGTCTCTCCCCGCTCTCGATGAAGGCGGCCAGCGAGTCAGGAGCGTCGGGCATCTGGAAGGATATAGGTGCGGCGAGAAGTTAAAAACGATCACTGAGACTGAGTGCTTGCGCTCGTTATCTGAGGGAGTGGCTTGGGAGTCTCAGTGTTTGTGAGGTTGCTAGGTGCTGGTGAGTCGGGTCACTTCTCAGGATAGGTCCCAAATGCTGCCATCCCATTCCTCGCTTGGCTGGACGACCAGTTTTCGCTCGTTCTTCCAGTCAACGTCCCATGAGAGTCGTGCAACGAGAAGTGTTTCGAGCGCCTTCGGGAATTGATGTCCGAATCGTGGGGGGATATTGATCGTTCTCTGACCATCGCTATGGGCATGGTGCAGACACCAGCTCCTGACGAATCGGCGCGCGTGTGACGCATGATGGTGGAGATAGACTG
Source organism: Haloplanus aerogenes (assembly GCF_003856835.1). Classification (NCBI taxonomy): domain Archaea; kingdom Methanobacteriati; phylum Methanobacteriota; class Halobacteria; order Halobacteriales; family Haloferacaceae; genus Haloplanus; species Haloplanus aerogenes. Next base: position 1,000,012 of record NZ_CP034145.1, on the reverse strand, counting down.
GGAGAAGACAGCCTTGTTCAGCTTTAGTTCCGCGTGGAGCACCAAGCGCGTAAAGCACTCGGCCCAGTACTGCCCCATCTTCAGTTGGTCGAATCTCCGTTCGTCGACTCGCACTCTCTCTGTGCACGACGGAATATGACACTCCAACCTCCGCAGCAATCCTAGAGAAGTGCGGCTCCTGATCCGGAGATTGCAGGCCGAAGGTTGGATAATAGGTGTCTCGAAGCGACCCTTGCGCAATAAGCCAGCCAAGGAGGGATGTCAGTCCTAGTGCGATGTCACTCTCTGCTGGAGGGGTGAGCCATCCATGTGTTTGCGTCGTTTCGAGCCCGTTGTGAACATATGGGCTGCTTCCCCGCTTCCAGCTTCTGATGGTTGACTCGCGGAGCCCGGTGCGTGCGCTTAACTCTGCTCGCGAGGCATCGCTTTCACGGACTTCGTTAAACAGCTGCCAGTACTGATAGCCACCTGGTGTTTTCTCCTGCCGGTATGTTGACGCGACTGCTCGTTCGGTCGGCGGGGTAAGTGAGCCAAATACGGCGTTTGTCGCGAGTCCCGATCGAAGTGGCTTCTCGCCCGCTAGATCGTGGACCGATTCAGATGAGATCCATATCCGGTTCTGACTGCTAACTGTCGCGGTCCCGGATGTCGCCGCCTCAATTAGCTCCTTCAACTCCTGACAGTAGCTCGGTGAGTTCAGCCCATACAAGTGTACTCCTGCAGTTTCTTGATTAGCCAATTCTCTCCCCCGATTTAGCACGTAGATTCGGAGAAAATCGCGCCGATGTGCGTTGTCGGTATCTGTGAGATAGGACGGCAAGGTCAACTGGTCTTTCCTCGCCTTGACACCCTTTGGTGCGCCAAGGATGGTCAGGACACGGCCGAGTATCGATGCACCGTCCTTCGGGATGATCTCCAGATGCCGATCTGGGTCGTCCTGCTCCCGGATTCGGTACGAGACATTCACCTCTCGCAGTAACTGGTGGATCGTTGCGAGCGTTAGTTGGTCATCAACTGAAAATACGGGAACGAACGCATCCGATCTCAGACCACCACCAGAGAATATCCACGCCACGAGTTGGTTGAGTGCACGGAATCGTTCTGCGGTCTCTTCAATGCCGATCCAGCCACGATCACGGGCCGTGTTGAGGCCCTTTACGACGCGAGGAATCTTGCCCTCAGCAAGCCATCCTCGAACCGCACTCGGTGGCCGGCCAACTTGTCGAGCGATTTCAGCCCGCGCGATAGTCGGCTGATTGTCAGCGAGCCGTTTCGCCTCTCGATACTGTTGGACCGTCTCCCAGCCCGTTTCCGGATCGTATGTCTCAGCGAGCGCTTGCTCTGATACGTACTGTGAGACCACTGCTACGTTACTGAACGAGTGATGTGATTACATCAATTTCGGTCAGTTACCTCTGAACTTCCATCGTGAAACTTCATTGAATGCTTGATTCCTCGTCACGGGTACGCTGTACTCATAGAGAGCTATCCGCAGAGGATCGGTCATCATTTATTTTCGGCGGTAGAGTTCGTCACCTATGAGACGACGTGCGTTCCTCGCTCTAGTTGGCACTACCGCCCTCGCTGGATGTTCGGATAATGGAGGGGGGACACAAACTGGAACCGAAACCGGAGCCTCGAATTTTGAACTTGTCAGCATTGACTCGCCAGACTCAACGATGTTGAACGTTCCGCAGACCTTCACGATACGTATTCGGAATCTTGGATCCTCCAACCGTACGTTTGAGTCCGCTGTTAGTATGCGGACTAACGACGGGCCGTGGAAAGAGCGAGGGACTCTTCAACTGTCGATCCCCGCTGGAGAGACAAAAGCATGGACTAGTCCCGAGTTTTCTCCAAGGTATTTAGGGAACGTTCAGTTTCGACTGGCAGCCTTTTCATCTCAGTGGACCATTGAAGTCCGTCCGAAACGGCTTACATTTGGGAATTTTTACGCCACACCGACAGGCTTCTATCTCAATGTACTCGGTGGCTCGTTCCAGTCCGAGTACCCATCCTCATCCAACAGTGCCGCAACAGACCAGACGGCCACGCCGACGCCTATGACTCCTTCAGACGGCGACAGATGGGTAGTCATGCGTGTTGAGGTTCGGAATCGGCTAGAGAACCCTCAGGCCGCCCCACCAGCCTCGGATTTCGTTCTTAAGCTTGACGGTGAACGCCGGCCACAGCATCAAGAAATCAGTACTGATCCATACGAAGGTGCTGAGCTTGCCGGACGGACTGTACGTCGGGGAGACCTCGTATACTCCGTTCCGGCGGAGACCGAGGCAGCTGACCTCACAGTGGAGTGGCAACAATCACTCCCAGAAGGCGACGTGAAAGCCATTTGGACCACGTAATGACGCTCTTTCTTCGCAGAAAGTCGTTCAATTACATTTTGATATCTGTGTGGCATGCTGGGATTCGGCCCTAAGTGATGCTCAACTACTTGCAACCAAGATGGGCCATCAATGAGAATGATTGCGTCATCGTCGAGATATTTCGCCAGAGTTCAGCAGACTCAACTCGGTGAAAACAGACATGCGTAAACCAGTGGTTGAAGTCAGGACCCGCGGTAGTGAATCTCTAATGACACTATTCTCCTATCATTGGCCGCTCACTGCAAAACACCCAATATGGCCACTGTGTGTACGTCTGACAAGGGTCATACGGTACTCCGGCACCACAAGACACTTATAACGAGCGAGGTACATCCCTAATGCCCCTACCAGCGGAGGCTGCAATGGCCCTCCCGCAAACTCGGCATGAAAGTGTTCAACTGGATTGCCACTGCGAACATACAGACAACTATGACAACGACAAACGACAAAATCCGCGCCATTACCCTGGCGGCGCTCATGGTACTGTCGATCTTCGCCGGTACCATGGCGCTCTCCGGGAACGCTCTGGCCCGATCAGATCTTGCTAATGGTGACGGAGAATTCGACACGTCAAAGGAAGACATCGGCTATATTGAGCCCGGTGACACGATCTTCCAAGGTGAAGAGGATATTCAATACAGCGACGAATGGAGCGATCAAACCCCCGTGAAAACGGGTGGTGACGAGGAGGGTGTACCCCTGACCTTCCCGGTTGAAGATGATCAACCGACGGGGACCTACACTGTAAACGACTCCACAGCGCCCGACGGTGATCCGTATTCCGTTACGGTCATCACGCCGCGCGTGACGAACTTCGAAGTCCTGAACGAGAACGGAGCCGATATCGCTGGCGGCTCGGTTCCGCAGGGTGACGATGAAAGTGGCGCTGGTGCGCTCACCGCTGTGGCCACGTGGAACTATGAGGAAGCCGAAAACATCGAACTGACCGTCGAGAATGATGACGGCCTCGAAGTGACCGGCGATGCGGTCGAGGGCGACGCTGTCCGATCTGAAGGGGATATCGATGACGGTGAAGTCGAGTGGGATGTGGACCTCTCCGATCTCAACACCGGCACCTACACGTTCGAAGTGGCTGGTGTCGAGAATCTCGACTTCGGTCAGGCTTCCCAGAGCACGACCGTCACCGTCACTGGTGACGATGACGCTACGCTCGACCTTGAAGAGGACACGACCACGCGCGGTCAGGACGTGACTTACACGATCCGTGGTTCGAACGCCGGTGACTTCCACGTCGTCGGTATCGAGAGCGGCGACTTCCGCGATGGTGTGGAGGTCGACGATGAGGCGGCAGAGCGCATCTTCCGGAACGTCGGTGATGTCGCTCACCGCGGTTCGAGTGACGACTACGCCTGGGCCGTCGTTGAGATTGACGACGACACGGGCGTTGGTGTCGGCCAGATCGACACCTCCAGCCTCGACACGACTGATGTCGATGTCGAACTCTACAATGGCTCTGATGGCGAAATCACGGAAGGTGAGGTCTCGAACTTCCTCGACAACGAGGATCGATTAGAAGACGATCCGACGCTCACTATCGAGGAAGGCGAAATCACGATCAATTCGCCGGACGACACCTACGTCGTCGGTAGCGAAATCGATCTCAACGGGACCGCTGACGAAGGGATCGAGGATGTTGCCTTCTACGCTCGTCGTGAAGGCGAGTTCGAACTCGTCCAGATCGACGGTGAAGATTCGGTGAACGTCGACGCAGACGACACCTACGAAGTCGAAGACGTTCAGCTGGGTCCCGGCGGCGGTAACGGCCCCGGCAACGATATCCTCTCGCTGCCTGGTACGTACCGCTTCGGTGCCATTGACGCCGCAGATGTCGGTGGTACTGGCAGCATCGAAGAAGACGTGGAGGTGTCTGAGTTCAACACTGGAACGAGTGTACAGACATCCCTTCGCGTGGTCGATACTGAACTGACTGCGCAAATCCAAACCGTTGGCGGCCAGGTCTCGACCACCGATAACGTTGTGAACGTGTCGGGTGTGGCGCTTGGCTCCCAGAACGTTGATGTCGTGTTCGTCGACGAGCGCGGTAACACTGGCTACGAACAGATCAGTGTCGACGACGACAACACGTTCGAAGAGGACGAGGTCAATCTCGGCGACCTGTCCGAAGGCCAAGTGAGCGTCCACGTGCTCACGAACGGTCGTGACGACACCTACGGTGAGGGTCTGCCGGATGATGAATCCATCTCGGAATTCGTCACTGACCTTGGCGATGCAGACCTGACCGGTTCGCAGGTCCGTGCGCGGCTTACGGACCAGACGACCGAAGCTGTCGCGAGTGACGACCGGATGGTCACGGCGAACTTCCAGCTCTCGGATGCTCGGACGAGCATCGACTCGGTCTACCCCGAGGGCATGGAAGCCTCCGGCGTGAACCCGGTGGGCGTTGATGACACGATGGTCATTGAAGGAACGACGAACCTGCGTCCGGACGACAACGCGATCACCACCGAACTGCAAACGCAGGACGGTGACTCGATTGCGCTGACGACGACCGACGAGTGGTCGTATGACGGCACGTGGCAAGTCGAACTCGAGCTCGAAGACGTGCAGACGGGCACGTATAACCTCGAAGCCGACGACGGCGAGGGTACGGACCTCATCGAGGTAGAGATCGTCCAGAACGTCCAGACGGCGACGCCGGAACCGACGGAGACGCCGGAACCGACGCCGACGGACACCGCGACGCCGGAACCGACGCCGGAACCGACGCCGGAACCGACGCCGGAACCGACGCCGGAACCGACGCCGACGGACACGGCCACGCCGACGGAGACGACTGAAGGCGGCGGCCCCGGCTTCGGTGCCATCGTCGCGGTCATCGCGCTCATCGCGGCTGCGCTGCTGGCCGCCCGGCGCGACAACTAAGCTAACTACGACTGACCGCCGAAAGCGGTCATCCGATTGCGGTTTCTTTTATTGAGATTACTCCACCAGTGACAACGGTCATCGTTGGCCGTGTTCACGTGAGATTCTGTTTGGCATTGAATGATCTTGATTATCGCTGTGAACCTCGTCAGCCATCCCCCGATGAAGTCGTGATTTCTTCTTTTACACAACATGTGTAAATAATAGTTGTAGTTGACGTGGGCCTGTGGGCCGGTCGTCGCGGAGTGTCTGGAAAACGATGATGACGCTGTATCCCCTCCCTACTGCGCTACTCGGCCTTCGGCCTGCGTTGCTCCTTGAGGAAGGGGACTTAGCGTCTGAAAACAGTTAGAACTTAGTAGGTCTCGACTGGCACACCCAACGCTTCGAAATCTTCGACGTTGTCTGTCAGGACCGCGTCGTCAAGGACGTCGGCCATCGCGGCGATGTACCCATCGTTCGCCCCAACGCTGGCGTTCCCTCCCACACGGTCGTCTGCCGCCGCGAGTAGTTCCCCGGCTTTCCGCGCAATCTCTTCGTCAACGTCGATGCGCGGGTACCCGAGGATGCGATTCCGCACCTCCTTCTTGGTGGTATTGCTGCGGGCCGTAAAGACGCCGTAGTAGGCCTCAGCGACCACCGGAGTTGGCAACCACTGCATCTCGCCGTCCTCGACGAGTTCCGCACCCTTCGAGAATGCATCCGGGTCCTCAGCCATCAGGTCGAAGAGATACGAGGAATCGATGATCATTCGTCTGTGCCCTCGCTTTCAAATGCGCTGCGGGCGGTATCGAAGCGGTCGCGGTCACGCCCGCGCAGGCGGTTCACCGCTTCCTTGGCGTCCTCGGCTTCCTCCTCGGTCAAGAGGCCGGCAACGTCGCCAGGGTGAGGGCCGCGCGTCATCCGGCGCAGCGTTTCCTCCATCGTCTCGTCGCCCTCCTTGTGGGCGCTGAGCCACTTGTGGTACTCCTCCGAGACTCGAATGGTTTTGACCATACGATATATTAGGATATATGCGTCTAAGAGTCTTACGGGGCTACTTTGACTCATTTCTCACTCGCCTTCGAGTGGCCATGATGAATCGATGGCTTGGCAAGCGGGCATTTTCTCCGTTTGGCCTCCTCCCGCGCCTAAAGACCTGTCTCTTACCCACAACTCCTATCACCATAGTTCGCGGAGAGTGTGGCCGAGATGCAGAGCGGTTCACGAAGTTGGTGGACTGGTGTAGATGAGGCGGAGCTGTGTCAGTCGTGGGGAATGCCGCGGGTTTTATGCGCTCGATTCTATTATCTCCGTGAGTAATGTCTGGCGCGCGTGAGGCGACGGCGTCCTTTCTGGACGACCATCCTGATGCTGAGGAAGATCTCCAGACGCTTCTTGAAATAGATCAGCGAGGCGAATGGACATTTGAGGAGATTCCATTTGACTCGGGGTTATTTGGTGAGCTTGTGTCTCGGGGGATTGCCGAGCAATCAGACAATGGCTATCAACTCTCTGATCGACAGGCTGTTAAGGCCGCTCTCAGCGGTGAGTCAGCCCCTACGACACCGACCGAGGAAACTACGAGTCCCCGGATAACGATCCCGGACGTAGACATAGAGAGTACCAGTATGGTCTTCGGTGCGTTACTATTTCTCGTCGTACTCCGCCTACTGCCGTATTCACACGTGTTTCGCGGTGATGATATCGTCCTACTCGCGAACGATCCATACTACTATCGCTATTGGCTGGAGCAGTTGCTTACACAGTCCAATGGGGTCACGACACTCGAGATTCTCTCTTCATTCCCGGAGACGATCAGCAAGGGCGAACCACTCCTGCTAGCGACGCTCTGGCTCGGTTCTCGCCTTCTCGGTGGCGATAGCGTCGCTGCTGGGACTGTGCTTGCGTGGTATCCTGTTGTGTCAGCAGTTAGCGTCGGGGCTATTCTGTACGTACTCGGCACGCGACTCTTCGCTGATCGGCGCGTTGGATTGGCAGCAGTCGGTATGCTCGCAATCACCCCGATGCACGTATTGCGCACTGCCCTTGGCTTTGCGGACCATCACGCATTCGATTACGTCTGGCTGGCACTGACGATGCTGGCGCTGGTGGTGCTCGCTGAAGACAACGATTTCCGTAACCGGTCGACATGGATCGCGTCTGCAGGACTTGGGATTGCTGTGGCCGGGCAGACGTTGGCGTGGGAGGCGGGCCCACTCCTCTTGCTCCCACTCGGATTCTATATCTTTGTCCGCTCGCTGATCACTCTTCACGCAAAGCGTTCGCTGCTTCGGGCTGAGCTGCCGCTGGTGAGCGGTCTTGCCCTTGGTTCCCTACTCACCTATCTGGTCCATCAGAGCTTGGGATGGCACACGCTTGTCGTGGCCTCGGCACCGTTGTTGCTCTTTGTCGGCAGTGCCGGCCTCCTCGTGCTGAGCCTCATTGCAAGCCGAATCGGAATCTCCGCTCGGCTCTTGGGTGGCGTGGAACTCGGCACCGTTGGTGTATTGTTCATTATATTGCCCGAGATATTCCCCGCGTTGGCGGTCGGACTGAATCGGGGGATCGATTTTCTCTTGGAGACTGAGGGTATCGCAGAGACTGCCTCGCTCATTAGTGGACGGCTTGGCTCTATTTTCGGGCCGGCGTTCCTCTTTGGATGGGTTCTATTCTTGGCACTCCCCTACCTCGGCTGGTTGTCGTTCCGGGCTTACCGGGATCACGATTCGGCCATCCTTGTCCCGGTCGTGTATGGATGGTTTTTGCTTGTGTTAGCAGTGATTCAGCTCCGCTTCGCGGGCGAATTAGCAATCCCGATTGCTGTGGTTGCGGGCGTTGGATTTGTTCATCTCGCGTCTCGCGTCGATATTGCTCGTCCCTTATCCTACGGAGAAGACGCCTCTCGTCCCGAAGCGCATGATCGACAGCAATCGACTGTTCTCTCTCCGCAGCTTCCAGACAGACACACGACTGTCTCACTACTCGTCATTTTTCTCTTGCTGGGGAGTATGAGCTTCGTTCAGATCCCGATTAAATCAAACCAGCTTGCTATCTCCGATAGTCAGTATCAGGCGGCACAACAGATGGAGGGATTCGCCGCTGAGCAGGGCTGGGAGTATCCCGAGAATTACGTGTTCAGTCAGTGGGATCGCAACCGAATGTACAATTACTTCGTCAACGGACAGGCTAGATCCTATAGCTATGCCCAGTCGAATTATGGGGACTTTCTTGTCGCGACAAATGGCGAGAAATGGTATCGGACACTTCGTGACCGTGCTGGCTTCGTTGTCACAGTTGAGTTTTCACCAGAGATTGCAGAATTTGACGAACGATCCCTTCAAACCCGTCTGCAGACACACTATGGAAGTGAGACGAGATCCGCTCCTGCTCTTTCGCACTACCGTGCAATCTACGTGAGTCCAGATGGCTCCGTGAAGGCGTTTGCACTTGTCTCCGGCGCCCGGCTCGTTGGCACTGCTCCACCATCTACCGAGATCTCAATTACGACGACACAGTCGGTTAGTGGTCAGCAATTCACCTATTCACGAACCGTGGAATCCTCCGCTGCTGGCCGCTATGCCGTTACGGTACCCTATCCCGGGAATTATACTGTCAATGGAAATCCTGTGCATGTTTCAGAATCCGCAGTCATGCAGAATGAGACGGTGGCGCTCTCCTGAGCCAAGAGCTAGTCAGCCATTAGTATCTGCGACTTACGAACCAAGAGGGTCGCTGGTCGTAGGGCTGAACTCTAAGGACGCCAGAGTCATATCTCCTACTCCTCAGGTGAGCCGAAATTGCGATATCTCATACGGGGTGAAACCTATTCAGGTCAAGCTGCAAAGCACGTCGGTTGGTTCGCCCGCTGAAACGAGATCGAGTGGGGTGTTCGGAGTGAGCGTGCTACTGGCTTTCTTCTTTCTCTTTCAGTGTTCTCAGCACGTCTTCCAACACCATCCAGACCTGTTGAGCGACTAATTTCATATCGAAGCGGAACGATTGCTGACGGACATACTGCAAGTCCAACCGAAGCTTTTCGGTCGGATTCGTACTCGTCACGCCATTCACTTGCGCAAGCCCCGTCAGTCCTGGCTTGACGAACCACCGTTGGCGCCATGACTGGGTTTCGGCCTCCAACAGCGATTCTTCCGCCGTCCACACGGCTCGCGGCCCAACTACACTCATATCGCCCACTAAGACTGACCAGAGTTGTGGAATTTCATCGAGATGCGTCCGTCGGAGGAAGTGTCCCACGTCAGTGATACGGTCGTTGTCGGCGTCATCGATCGGTGTTGCGGATTCTCCTGCCGGCATCATGCTCCGGAACTTGTACACGTCGAAGGTTTCGCCGAAGATGGCGGTCCGTTCTTGCGTGTATAGAATCGAACCGCCATCATCGAGTTTGATCGCAGCTGCGATTCCGATGATGACGGGGCTCAACACAAGTAAGCCACAGACTGAAAAGATGATGTCGAAGCCCCGCTTCATCACGTAATCTTGGATATCCCACGGTTCGAGTTCGATATCGACCAGTCGGTCGGTACTCTCTCCGGAGATCAAGACGCTATCCGTGTGTTCTGGATGGACTTTGGCCGCAACCCCGTGTTCGTAGCAGGCATCCAATGCCCCGAAGAATTCAGCCCGATCCGGGTGTTCGAATGCGAGGACGACGGTATCGATATTGTGGCTCACAAGAACGTCCTCAATCCGCGACAGTCCACCTAGCCGCTCGACACCTGCGAGGGTGGTGCCACCATCCGGAATCGCTTCCGTCGGCGTGTCGGTCGCGATTCGGAAGGGGCTGGTTGGACAGAGATACCCCACGACTGGCAGGTCAAGCTGTCGAATAACCTCTTCGATCGTCCGCGGATTGTCTCCCACGATGAGGCTTCGGTCGGGCCGTCCAGTAGGCCGCTGTCCAATCCATACGAACCACGCTGGCAACCCGCCCAAAAGAAGCGGGGTCAGCATGAGGAGGGACAGACGCGGAATACGATAGGTGTAGTCGAAATAGCCAATCGCCGTGAGCATCAGCAGTCCCAGAACCACGCGTTTTGCGGCGAGAGAGAGGGTATCTATCGTCCGGCGGGGGCGGGGTCGATAGAGCGGGAGAAACGCCGCGATGAAGACCGCGACGGTCGTCAACACCTCCCACGTAAATTCAGCGGTGCCCGGTGGCTCCACAGGTAATTGCGATACCACCGGGAGGGTGCTTGCTAGCGCTTGGACGGTTCCATTGTTAATGAGAAGAACGGCACTGCCGGAGAGTAAGGCGACGCCGCCAACGGCAAAACTACGGTACCGCCAGCCCTTCATCACTCTATATGGTTCGTGATTGAGCGCTTAAGTCCTCCGTCATCGTGTTCATTAGTGGTCACACTATCAGCGTTGGTGCGTTGCCAGACGGATGTCGGCCCAGTTGACTGGTAATATTGCTCCGCTCGGACATCTTACGACGTAATAGCGCTACGGAGTTCGGCCGTGTTTGTCGAGAGGTGTCGATGACACCTTCCGCAGAAGGCGAAATAGCGAGCTAAGACTCGCCGGTGTATGTCTTTGTAACATGAGAACACGCTCGTTCGATCGTTCGTTCGCCATAGGTCGCTCCATCCGCATAATGAACCTCATCCCATTTCGGTCGGATTAGTCCAGACTGTCGAAAGAGTCGGTCTATCTGGGTCGATTCTCCCCCCGTCCAGAACGCGAGCAAACAACAGAGCGCCACATCCGCTTCGGAGTGGCTGTCATAAGGACTGATTGTGCCGTTCCAGAGACTGGTGAACTTCTCCCCATTCGAAGCGGATTGCGCGCTTTCCAGCACCTGCTGGTCATCTAAGCGCGACTCAAACGCGAGTTGGCGGTCCGTTGATGGGGTAACCGCAGGTTGCTCTGGTTGTGTAGAGCGAGCGACAACAGTCTGATAGACCGACGCGAGCGCCGCAGCGCGCTCACACACTGATTCGGGGAGTGTTGGTAATCGATCACCGGTCATAGTGAAGAATCGTCCGTGGTCGTACATCTCAACGGATCCTCGCCGTCGTTGGCCGGCTGGGAGTGTACCCCGGACAATGATGTGGAGACCAGTGCCCGACGGTGAGATCTCTGTATAGGAGTGGAGTCTGTGGAGCATGGGTATGACTGCATCCGTGAGTGCACCCGTCTCGGGATTTCGGCAGTCATCGAGGTCAATACCAACGTAGGGATCCTCCCTCGTGAAGACGAAGCCGATCCCCGACACTGCCGGGTCTCTCGCGCGACCAAGCGCAGCTTCGAACGTACTCCAGGTCTCCGGATCGGCAGTCGATGCGAATTCTCCCGTTGTTGGATCGAGGGGGACTTTCGTCTGTTTGCCCTGCCGTTCGTGGGAGGCCCAACAGACCCACTGCTGACGATCTCGAAGTGAGATCGGGAGGGCGTTCGGATTCATTATCTGGGATTCCGTTCATCCCGGACTGCGGATCGCTCAGTGACGGCTGCCGACCGTGTGGGGGTCGCCTGTGTGTCTGGGTCTGACTTCTGAGCGAGGGTCTCAGACTGCGGAATTCCCGTCTCGGAAGGGCCGTTCGTGATGACCGCGGCTTCGAACGGGCTGGCGCGAACGCGGAGTGGGAACCAGCCTTCTTCATCGACCCCGAGGAGTGCTTCTGAATACCCATCCGCGTCGTTGCCTGCCTTTGCGGTGCGAACCCAGTTCACTTCACGGTCACTCAATCCAAACCACTCCGCGAGTTTGGTCGCGTCCTCCTGCACCCGATGGATCAGTGTTATCGAACAGAGATTCGCGATTGTTCGCGTCTCCGGTGTCAAGGCGAACTCACCGCCGGTTTGCGTGATAAATTGTAATGAGAGGTCGTAATGTCGGCTATGGCGAACAGCTGTTTCGAGAAAGTCGAGCGAGGCCGCATCTGACAGCAGGTAATGCGCTTCGTCGATGGCAAACAGCACCCGCTTCGCCGTGCTTTTGGCCCGCTCGTAGACCGCATTGAACAGGACCTGCATCATCAAACTCGTCTCTGCTCGTCCTTGCGTCCCCTCCTCCTGATGCAGGTCGAGATAAATCACGGGTGCATCGAGTTCGAATTCCGTTGGCTTCGCGAGGTTGGCCAGATCACCGCCAGCTTGGAACGACGGTCGGAGGTCCTTTAGCAACGCTTCGGCATCACGGCGTACACTTTCCTGCTCACCATCGGTCACGTAGTCAAACGCCGTTGGATCGGCCAATAGCTCCTCAAGAGCGACTATCACTTCCCGAATCGTCGGTGATGGATGGCCATGCGTCGCCGGATCACGTGTGATCCCGTGCTGTCGATAGGCCTCCTGTACGGCTCGGCGTAAGGTCTGCTTGCGCTCGCCAAGGGGATTGGTCGCAACACTGGTAAAGAACGACTCGAAGAACGTCAGCACCCACGCAATCTGCTGACTCCACGGATCGAGATCGGGAACGTTCGCGAGGACGGACGCTGGCGTTGGCTGGAGGTCCAACGGGTTGAATCCGCGTGTCCCACCGACGGTGATGCGCTCACCATCGAGTGCGGCGTTCACCCCAGCAAAACTCCCCAGCGGGTCGAGCATAACGAGACTCGTGTCTGCATCATACATTGCCCGCCGAAGGAGCTGGAGCTTTGTCGAGAAGGATTTGCCCGTGCCGAGTTTTCCGATCACCATTGCGCAATAGCCAGTCTCGCGGTTGAACCGGTCGAGGATGAGCGGGCTCTCCGTGAGTGCATAGGTTCCATATTCGATTCCAGGCTCGGCAACGGCCCCCGCAACAAACGGGAACATCGCGCCGACGGCGCCGGCTAACATCGGGGTTCGCGTGTCGTAGGCGTCGTTCAGGTGATCGAGTGCAATCGGACTCGCAGAGACCAATGCATCGAGCTGTGCCCAGCGCGGCGTCACTGGGGTAAGATTGGCGGGCGAGCGCCGCGCTGTCCGAGCGACAGCATCCGAATCGATCTCGGTCGCCTCTGCGCCGCGGACAGTGAGGTACATCGAGATATCGAAGGCAGTCATCGGGGTGTTCCGGAGCGTATCGTACAGTTCTTGATAGTCCGCTAGATCTTTTTGCACGGCGCGTGCACCGGCGCGCCGTTTCGCGGCGAGATATTCGTAATCCGCCTCCAAATCCTCGATTTTGTTGCCGAGGGAGTCGAGTGTCCGTGCGGTGTCACGCGGATCGAGATGGATCGTGATATCCGTGGTTCGCGTATCGGCGCTCGAATAGAGGGTTTCAAAGAGGCCATCGGCCGGGGCGTCTGGATATTCGCCAATCCAGAGCGTCCGTGCCCACTGCCCACCCGTTCGAACGTCGTTCGGCGTCTGTTCGATACTCGAGGGTGTGATCACCGTCTGATGCACATCTGTGGCTGTCCCGAGTGGACGATCCGTCGGCTGAGCGGTCACGACGGGATCGGTCTCCGATGTTGCGGATCGCTTCCAGAAGGCGAGTCTCTCCCAGATCATGTTCTCTCACCGACGAGTGGTCGTGTTCGGAGAACTGATCTAAGGTCGCCGTATTCGTGAGATTCACCGGCCCAGAAGTCGACGAGAAGCTGGGTGGCGTCTTCGGCGCTCACACGCGTAGCGGTACAGCCATCGATCTGGGCGATGCCTGCCTCAACGCGTCGGAGACGGGTCTCAAGCGCATCGAACATTGCTGCCTGTCGGGCCGTGGCGTGCGAGTCGAACCAGGTTGTGAGAAGGATCCCGAGTACTGGAAGCCGCGCGAGTTTCTGCCGGAGGCTTTCGCGTTCGAATCGGACTTCATGAGGCGCGACCGGGATGACGATGTAGTGATCCCGGATCGTCATTCGTCGCTGGTCAAGCTCGTCCGCATACCATGAGAGATAGTCTCGAATGAGCGCGGCTAGCTGTGGATTTGCGCGCACATCTGCCGCCTCAAGCCGTGAGTCGTACTGGGCAAGATACCTCTCGACAGGGAATGGCTGGGTCGTTGCATAGAGCTGGATTGGAAAGTCAACGACCGTATTGCAGAAGTTCTGGAAGGACTCGGCTTTCGCCTGCCATTCGTGATCGGTTGCGAGTGCCATCGTCGGTGGCTGCACTTGCACCATCCCGAGGAGTGCCCCGTCGGTCCGCTCGAGTGCGTCGCGACGCGGATATACTCGCTCAATCTGCGTATACTGCTTCGCGTCTTCGTGCGTGGCCCGTTTCGGGTGTCGAGCAAATCGAACGACCGTCTCAATCCACTCTAGGCTACTCAGATGGGCTGGCGTGAGATAGACGAATAGGAGCCCACATACGATTGCACTACCAGCGAGCGGAAGCGTGATCGTCTGGAGGTGATACCCACCGATGATTACCGGCGTGGGGACGACGATTTGGAGGAGCAAGATCACGATCACGCCGGGCAAGACGGCCACCACGATATCGGCAAGCGTGTATGTTCCAAGGAGTGTTGCGTCGGTTCTGAGTGATTTCGGGATGCGTTTTGCTGGATCGTTGGTAGCCATAGTTACTGGATGTATCGTGGTGGGTCGTCGTCCCTGTCGGTGCGGCTGCCCCGAGACGTGCCGTCCGAGGTGCGCGTTGCCGTCCGATTTTGCAGGTTCTCAAAGTTTGCCGCCCGGCTGAATTCAGCACGCTCTGATCCCGTGGCAGCCGTGCCGCCGTTCCCGCCACGTCTATTCTGCCGTTTAAACCGGTCGCGGAGACGGGAGCCACTGGCATTCAATCGTGCACCAGCCACGTGTGCCCGTGAATTCCCGGAGTTGAGGACCGTCTGTCCATTGCCCCGAATCGCGGGTTTGCCACCAGCGCCGCGGAGAAAATTGCGGCTGCCCAAGACGCTCGCTTGTCCTGTCTCCCGCGCTCGCGCTGTTCGATCCTGTGCTCGCGGGGTTGAGGCGTGGCGTGCGGCTCGATCTGTGACGAAGAAGATCGCGCCAGCCTGCCAGAACAGTACCAGCGGGCAAAGGACAGCCACAATCGGCATGATTAGCGCGGTTAGCCACGCCCCGAAGCCACCCATTGAGAGACTGAAACTCTGCCCCATGAGATCGCCGACTCGGAAGAGGATGGCGACTGGCACGGTCATGAACAGAAAGGGGACGTAGAAGCCAGCAAGTCGCCGCATAAATCGCGAGACGAGCGAGAAGGGACCGACACCTGGAATCCAGAAGACGATGAGGAGCGGCATCAGCAGGACGAACAGATAGAGCACGAGGTGTCGTGTGAAGTAGAGTATGATGAGCAGAACGAACAGGAGAAAGTCAGACGCGAGGGCAATGACGAGGCCCAGTACTCCCATCGCTGCGAACGAGAGCGTCTGAAAGAGCGTGATCGACGAAAGGTCGGGAACGATATACCCGGTAAGTGCCTCGATGAAGCGGAGTGAGAGGGCGGCAATCCACCACCATGCCAAGATGCCGAGCAGGCCGGAGAGGGCACGTTTCTTGAGTTTGGATCGGTGATAGCTGCTGAAGAGGTGACTCGTCGACTCGAGAAAGATGACAAGCCCGATAGCTAATGCCCAGAGGAATAAGGCGAGCGGAACGATCCCATCCCAATAGTAGTCATAGATATTCGGCCACGCGCCGTTCGTAGGTCGGCTGAAGACTGCATTTGGATGTGGAGTTCCAACTATGAGACTGACCAAGGAGTTCGCATGAGTTTGAATGAGATTAGTGATCGGAGTAAATAATACTCTAAGAAGCTCTTGAAGCGAATCAACTATAACATCGCCGAGTGCGCTCATAGAGCGCCCCTCTTGCGTTGCTTACTACTCTCTAGATTACTGTTCTCCGTAACCACGACAGAGATATCACTGCAAACATACTCGCCGAGGAGGCCTGCTGAATGAGCCTCGCCCCCGAACATCACCACAATTCGCTCTTGCAGTGGAGCACCAGCGGCGACTCCTACGATAACATCCATTGAAACTGACTCATTACAATTCTGTCTTTTTTGATTAGCAAGAAGAAGGGGCGAGGTTGACCCAACATATCGCCGTTTTTGGTGAGGCGCTAGTATCAGATTCTCCGCCGATTTTGGCACCGTTATTTGGGGTACGCCAGCTCCCTCAACAAGAGGTCGATTCACCGCCGTATTTGGTGCTTCTCGATATGTTATATCATATATCCATGTTGGTGCCGTTCCTATATTTTCAACCGTTATTACAAGGTTGCCGAGGTCGACTGCCTTCTCTCCCTCCAGATATTGACGAATATCGACGATTTGTACGTTCGGTCGTAGTTCTAGAGTGATCGACTGGGAACCAGACTCCTGTATTGCGACCAGTTCGTAGCGCCCCGGTTCGTAGTGTTCATAACCGCCGATTCCGGGTTTGATATCAAGAATCTGTATCCTCGCCGAGGTTGCACCAGTCGCGACGGGTGTCTGGGCAAACAGGCTCCCATCGGGAGCGATCAGATTGAGCTGTGAGACATCATGGGCTTCACGCAGTGTAACCACCATCTCAGCACTCTCGTAGGCGATACGCTGGACCACCGGTGCCGTGCGAACACGTGAGTCAGTTTCCGTTCGTTGCGGAGATCCTGCTCCCGAACAGCCGGCTGTCGTGCTGAGTCCGATCGCCAGTGTCGACCGGAGGAGGGACCGCCGTGAGAGGAGTGTCTTCGGATTCATCACACTCGCCTCCAGGGTGGCCAGACGCGCCAGCCGGTAATCCGATCGATAAGAAACACACCGACCAGGAAGAGCGACACAGGGATTGCCAGTTGATACAGCACGCTGAGTGCCTGCAGTACCGTTCCGTGTACGTACGCGACATCAGAATCGCCGGTATACCCGGGACTGGCAGTCCACCATCGCCCCGGCTCGTATCGCGCCGCAATCCCACCGGACGTTCGCGGCAGTGTCGTCGTCACAGTCCCGTTACCGCTCGTGTTTACGCGCGTGTCCGCCAGAACGACATACCCCTCACGTCCGGCGGTGTTGATTGGCGCACCTGTCTGCGCATCCTGTACCTGCACTCGCACGGTCATCGTTTCAGGGGTGGTCTGTCGGACTGTCACAGTGAGATCGCTCTGATTGATGGGAATCTCCGCAAAGTCAGATGGCTTGGCATCAACATCGACCCCGCGGACGATGCCGTAGGCGGTCACCGCGGCAAGGTTGTGATTGGTCGTCTTGGTGCGAGTCGCAAGGCCATAACTCGACGTATATGGGTCCGTCAGGATGTCCAACAGCACTGTCGGCGGCAACGTCGGTGGCGTTGTGGTGACGCCATACGCCTCCAGTATGGTCACGGTTCGCCGCGAGGCGGTCGGCCCGGGTTCGATGGGATACGCCGCGATCTGCAATGGATGGAGTGGCGAATCCTGTACAGTCTCACCCGATTCCGTCCGCACCACAAGTGTGTCCCAGTCTTCGTTCCGCGCGACGTAGAAGCGCCAGACACCGTGGACGTCACCGTTCGGGAGGGAATAGCCCAGCCAGGGCTGATTCTTGTAGATCACGAGGCCAAGGTCGCCATTCGGATACGCTGCCCGATAGCCGGAAATCGTGAGGTCGTATGGTACGACTTCGAGCTGATCCTGGACAGTCAGTGTCTCCGTTGGGTAGGTTATCGTGTTCTCCCACTTGATGCAGTTGCCATCGACATCGCGGGCGATGCAGGTCTCGACGCGTTTGCGTAAGGTGGCTGTGATATCGGCTTCGAGAATGAGTTCCTGTGACCGGCTGCCACTGCTTTGGAGCGCGTAGGGCAACGTAGGTGTGTGATTCCCGCTCGCATTCGAGATCATGGTCCCCGCGACTCGAACCCGTGTCTCTCGGATGTCGTGGGCGACGAGGCTCCAATAGACGCGTCGCGAACCAGTCGTGTCGTCTGGAGGAACGGCCACGCGGGAATCGACAGTCCCGAGTAGTGTTCCGTTCGAGGCGACGTACAACGGCTGTGCGGCTGGTGAGAGCCGGGCTCGCGTCGAGGGTTGTACTGCGAAGATAGCGGTGTAGGCATCCTTAATGAAGCGGCCGTGACTGAGCGGCGCCGTAGGTGGCGCGATGGCCTGATCGGAATCTGTTATGGGGAAGTCGTGGAGGTCGCCGCGATTCCACTGCTCGACCGCAGCCGGTGGGGCATTGAGTGGGATGTCTGTTCCCGCAGCCACTACACAGACGCCTCTCGTCGTGTTCGCGGTTCGGGCGTGGAGTGTCGACGTGTTTGTTGCGTCGGTATCCCCTGCCCAGAGGGTGCAGTATGTCGTCTCGTTCACGCCATGCTCCGGTGACGGGGGTGGATGGGCGGTTGCCTGTGTCGCGCTTGCGGTGAGAGCGAGCATGGCGACCAGCCAGATGAGCGTGCCTCCAACGGTGCTCAGAAGCCGCAACTTGCGCCTCCTGCCACAACGTTATTGAGCAGGAATCCGACGATTGCGGTTCCGAGTGGAGCGACGATCACCCCCCACAGGACGGCCTGATTGCGCATCTCTTTGAGTTCGCGCTTCATATCTACGCGGCGAACCGTTGGGAGTACAACTGTTGCTCCCAGGGCGATCACCCCACCGAGCAGTGGCCCTCCGAACTGAATGAGTGTGAAGAGGTTCTTGATCGTCTCCGCCATATCTGAGGTACAGAAGGCGGGTCCGACTGACTGCGCGGTAACCGGCCCAGTCGCGAAGAGGAGTAAAAGAAGGGTGACACAGAGCGGCGTACGGAAACTGTTGGTCACGAACGCGATACGGCTGGATCGTTCCGGGTCTGAATCCGGGTTGGCAGATTTATCCATATCTTTGAGGATACTCGGTCAGCACATCGGACGCGTGTCTCTGGCAAGGAGAGGCGATGAGTGTGAGCGATTGTATCCGATGTCCTGAGCGCATTAATCATGTATAAATATTATGTATTCTTACATACTTTTTCAGGCAGCGTTCTAAGCTGGTGGGTCTTCCATCCAGAACTAGGGCGGGTACGGCCGACCGAAGGCGTGCTGGCGTACTGGTTTCGCATCAGATTTTGTGGCTTCTTTCGGGGATCGATGAGTGGAATCGTCGACACTCGTCGATGTCTGTGGATGGGAGTTGTGCCTCGGCACAGTGGGCCTTGTTTAGACGCTCCTGAAGGCGCGAGTTAGTGGCAATACTCGGTGAACAGAATCATCCCGTGAGTGCCTCTCAAGCTGATTTTGTCGTTCAAATATTGACCGGGGAAGGCGATCTACATCGCGTCTAAACAAGGCTGGCACAGTGTGGGTAGTTTTATTTCGCACGTTCGGGACATAGTACGCGATAGCATCTGTTGCTAGACAAAACTGAGTCCGCTTGTCTTAAGCGGAAGCAGTTGATCGAGTATTCGGCGTCTGCAAGCACTGCCTCGTCAGAGATTGGCATCCGGGACAGGGATGTATCGGAGTCGCCGTTCAATACCGAACCAGATCATCCCAAGGAGTGCCCCGACGATATTAGCAAGTACATCGAGGAGTGCAAAGTAGCGGTTGGAGAGAGGGGCCTGAATCAACTCGACCAGCACCCCATAGCCGATGGCCGTGACAAGGACAAGTCCCGCCCGTTTGAATCCACGTGAGTGAGGCGGTGCCGTCGCATAGGCCAGTGTCAGCGCGAGCCCTGCATAAGCCACAAAATGCAGCTTCTTGTCCCAGAGCGATCCTGGTTGGGGTGGGGCTGGTGCGGTTGCCACGACCGAAAAATAGCCAATGATTCCGGCTACAGCGAGTACGCTCCCCCAGCGTGTCCATGCCGGCAGCAGCGGAGCAGGAACGCGATTCATCGGTCACCCATTTTCGGCCATGAGTAAAGAGATTATGACAGCCGAGACACCGCCGCTGACTCAGCTAAATCTGTAGAGCATCCATCCAGCGTATCACTAGGTGCGACGTGTAGATCGGCATCTCCACCAGACTGTTCATGGAACTCACCGAGAGGGGGTGTCTGTTTTCATTGTGGGGGCGTGATGCGGCCGAGACGTGACTGAAACGCGAAGAGTGGTGGTAGGATAAGATCCCAGAGTTAGCGCGTCTTTTCAATTTCGATGGTTCCGTCTCCCCGTATCTGTACATCGATTTTGTTGATGGTAAAGGATACGTCGACAGTATCCGACTGCGGGCCTGTGAACAGTCTATTGAGGGCGTCCGGATTGATATACTCGTAGAGCGTGGTTCCCTCCTTGAAGAGTTCCGCTGAATCGACGTGTTCTGCGTCAGCAAGCGCTTCGACTACCGCAACACTCGGCCGCACTGTAGACAGATCGAACTCAAATTGAGACACTTCCTCTGTAACATCCATCAGTAGTCGGTTGAGACAGTGTATTATAAATATCTCTTGGCTTCGCTCGGCTCCGCAAGAAGTAGAGGAATCGGAGAACGGCTACTCGGTAATCGTAGATAGTCGCGCCCGGAGGGCTGCCTCGCGTCGTTCGAATCGGGTAGCTTTCGCACGAACTTCTTGTCCGACGCGGTCAAGTTGTGCGAGTGCCACCTGGCTATCCAGCCCCGTCTGCCCGTCATGTGTCGTTGCGTCTACTGCCTGCTGTTCGTACGTCTGCGTGACGGCGTTCACGGTCGCTTCGGGATTGAACAGAATGTCGTTGGCTCGCCGGACGTACCGATCCAGTGCGGCTCCTTCCTTTCCGTTGAAGAAGTGCGTCAGGGCGTAGGTTGCTCCTGAGTGGAGTGTCCACAGATCGATTTCGGTCGGTGTCGTCGCCGCTGCCCGCGCATCGCTCGCCGCTTGGGTGGCGAGATAGGTAGGGAACTCAAGCAGCTCGTAGAATTCCGTCACATCGAATGGCACCTGCGTGAAGTCAACCGTAATCTCACTGGCATCGTCGATGAACGCCGCGAGATCGTCGGCAATGAGACCGAGCTGTGCGAGTACGGTCTCCCACCAACTCCGAAAGTCGCCCACTTCCCCGACGTGTTTCACGGTCTGCCGATCAGTCAGCTGGCGAATCGAGTTCGCACAGTAGCTATCGCGGGCGAAGCCTTCGACGTACACCGCATGCCCACCGAAGAAGTCATAGCCCGAGGTGACGCCCATCGTGATCGGCTCATTTCGTTCAGGAAGGGTGACGGAGAGTCCATCGAACAAGATGTCCATATGGATCTCGCCACCGCCACGGTACTGTCGAATCTCGCCAAAGACGAGTTCGCCGAGCGTGCGTCCCTCGTGGGTTTCCGCTCGGAGGACCTCTTCAAGCGGTGCGTACACGTCTGTCGGCGTAATGACGGCATACGAGTCTGTCGGGACGTGAAAGAGCGGGTCGGTGTCAGTATCGCCCGCAGCTTGGCGTTCGAGTCGCTCGGGATCCACGATTGCGTTGAATCGGTCGGTCGGGATCCACTCGTCCGTATAGGGGTTGTTGTACGCAATTTTCGTGTCAACAGCTCGTGGCAGGGCCCGGATCGCTTCCGCGAACGAGACGGGGTCGGCATCTGAGTGTCGTTGGGCGTACCACGCTGGAAAGGCGGTGCGTGTTCGGCCGTCCACACCGGCGAATATGATTGTTTGCTCTGGCGGTGTCATGGTTGTCTACGGGCATTCCGTGGTTGCGCCCGCACCCGTCAGGGCGCACAAAAATTGGCAGGCTCGGTCTCCCGTGAACCGTCTCGGCGTCGCTCCCCGAGACACTGGCTTGCTCGCTGGAAACCCCGTCGGTGTAGTGTACGCCCGATCGTACCCACGCGCGCACCGATCCAGTCGGATCGATCTAGCAGTCCGATACCGACTCTTGCCGGGAAACATCCGAACACCCTCACGAAGAAGTAGTCCCGTCTGTTGGTTCCGCACTGAGTACGTCTCGGAGTTCATAATAGCGGTCGCGAAGGGTTACTGGAGTCACGCCTGCAATCTCTGCGAGTTCTACCTGTGTGTAGTTGACGTGACAGTCCAGACCGGCGACGTACAGACACGCTGCGGCGACACCTGCTGGATGCCGGCCATTGGCAAGCCCGTGTTCCTCCGCCAGGCATGCGAGTTCACGGGCTCGATGCCGGACATCCGCTGAGGCCTCACATTCGGCCGCGAATCGTGAGAGTTGCTTCATTGGCGTAACGAGTTGAGCGTCTAGCCCGAGTTCGGTGTTCAGTACCCGGTAACTACGTGCGACACGTGGCTGGTCACAGTGGGTCACCTCCGCGACTTCGGCAATCGTGCGCGGATAGCCTCGGCAGCGACAGGTCGCGTACAGGCTGCCTGCCGCCAGCATCTCGATTGATCGACCGCGGATGAGTCGCTTTCGCTGTGCCCTCCGATAGAGGAGACTGGCTTCCTCACATACGGATCTCGGAAGATCAAGGGCACCCGCCATCCGCCTGATTTCGCTGCAGGCGTAGGCGAGGTTCCGCTCTGCTGTGGTTTGCCACTGTGCCCGCTGATGCTGTTGTCGTAGCCGGGCAATCTGCCGACGCTTCGCTCCCGATAGTGGCGTTCCCTGTGCATCACCACCGTAGCCAATCTCACTCGAGAGGCCCCAGTCGTGACGGGTCGGTGTTAGTGGTGCACCCGTTCGCTCGGAATCAGTATCGCGGTCGAATACGTTCCAGTCAGGTCGGTGATCGAGGAGATACTCGTCGATAACGAGTCCACAGTCCGCACAACTGACTTCCGCACTCTCCGTGACGAGGGTGCCTGCACATTCCGGACAGGTCTTCGTCGCAATTGTCTTGCCACTCTCTTCATCGAAACTACGCTCGTAGATTGCTGTCTTGGCCATAGAACACGCGAGGCACTCGGTTTGGAGTCGCCCCGCACCCTTCAGGGGGCGAAAAAATGAATCGGTCGTTCAGGAAGCCGAGGACTCCTGTGTGAATTCCACGCTGGTTTTAGGAGACGGAAAATCAGCTACCTCCACCATAATAGTATACTCATGACACGTAACAGTGGTATTTTTATCAGTGTACAATGATCCCGTCATAACGACCGACGGTAAGTAGGTGAGTCGACCGCATCGGTTCGCTCGCGAGAACCTGAACGGTCGACGGTCGGCAGACAGGGCCGCCATGACAGCACCCGACACAGACAGCGTCCAGATGCGGTTTTTTGGTGAGCGACGGGTGATTGGGCGGGATTCGGACATAGTGACCACTAATGAATCCACCGACTGACGACGAGACAGAGGAGTGTACTCACCGTGACGGGTCAACGTCGAGCAGTCACTCGACACGCCGCTACTGGGGGATTGCCCTCGTTTTGCTGACGCTGATCGGCGTCACCATGTTCGGCGCGAGCCCTGCCGTCGGTGCGGGTGCGACGAGCAATACGCTGTATAGTGGCGATGGGGGGCTGAATCTGGTGTTCGCCACGAACACCGATCCCGTCGCCCGGTGTACAGTCTCGGAGACGAGCATCCAAGTTGGCGAGTCGGTGACGATCGACGCTTCGGAATCGGCAAATGCCGACGACTACCAATACGACAAGTACGGTGGCGGCTCGTTCGGCGAGTTCACGAGCCAGAGTTCGTGGTCGGTCTCGTACGCCGAACCAAGAACCTACGATCCGCAAGTGAAAGTCTGGTCGTACAGCGGTGGGGAAGATAGTGATGTCGCCGCCTGTGGTACCATCACCGTGACCGAGTCGACGGCATGATCATCGCGGAGTGTCCGAACCTCAACGAGACGCCGGAGGAGCATCTCCGCATCAAGGGAGACTACGAGACCTCCGTCGACGACGATGTCCTGGACGATCTCGTGGAAGCGTGGCCAGGCTGTGGCAAGTGTGGCGCCGACCTATATGTCCTCGATTTCCAGGAGCCGACAGAGGTTATCGAATGAGCCAGGCATCACTGTCCGCAGCCCGACGCAGAGTCCATTATGTCTATAACTAAGCGGCCCTGTTGAAAACCATATATTTCTGATAATTTTCAGAGTCCGGCTGAATACAAAGCGCTTATTCCGCACTGAAGCGGAAAAAGAGGACATCAGCACCCTGACTTTTATTATATTCCAGCTGAATACCAGCCTAATGATAGGATCGGAGTTCTTATCCAGCAATGACGAAGGCTGGAGCCGTCGCCGTCTCCTCACGGTCGCAGGGACGACTACGGGAGTCGCCCTTGCAGGCTGTTCGGGTGTGACCAGCCAGTCGTTTGCGGCGTCACCGGTGATACTACCGGACAGCGATCAGGAAGCGGTGAGACTCGCTGAGACGAGACGAGACTCGCAGACCATCACGCGGAGCGGCCCGGGCGGCAGTAAAGTCGAATTAACGAATCACACTAGCATCCACAAACGCGCGAACGGGATCGGTGGGCAGTGAGATGCCCGACAGACACGGTCCGCTCCGCACTCCCATCGGGTGGTTCACCGAGCGGGTCAACGGCGGTGCCATCAGCGAGGGCGCAGTTGTTGCCTACGGAGATGATCTCGGTCTTGAGG
This sequence comes from Haloplanus aerogenes, assembly GCF_003856835.1. Lineage (NCBI taxonomy): Archaea > Methanobacteriati > Methanobacteriota > Halobacteria > Halobacteriales > Haloferacaceae > Haloplanus > Haloplanus aerogenes. Next base: position 975,430 of record NZ_CP034145.1, on the reverse strand, counting down.
AAGTCGAACTGCCGTTTCTAGAAGGGTTCGGCCCAGTCCCAGGGGAGCAGGTGAGTATCCTCGCACCCGCTGGCATCCGCGGCGACGGTGAGGTTGACCCCGGCGACCTGCTGGTACTCGTCCCTGGATCTGGGTCCCGTAGCGACGAGATTTCCGTCAACGAGGGCTCGTTCTATGAGGGCCCTGTCTCCTCGTTTTTCCCCTATCGAACCTGGCTCCACCAAGACACCCCGTTCGAACCGAGCGAACGCTGGTGGCCGAAGCGGTACGACTCCTCCTCGATGTATGAGGGGGAGGGAAAAGTGCTGCTCGCGGTCGGGGACCAAGAGCCGGCGGAGGTGTTCAGTGCTGCCGACACGGGGAACAATCCATTCGATACGGGAAATAACCCGTTCAACACAGGGAACAATCCGTTCGACACGGGGAACAACCCCTTCCTAGTTGGGATCTCTGGAAATCGGTTCGTCGCGATCACTCTCGGGCAACCATTCGTCCCTGCCGAACTGTTCGACGCTGGCCAGCCGGCTCCACTGGGTGGTGCTACCTTCGGGATGGGTGTCCTGTCGACGCCGAATGCTTCGGTCGCCGGGGAGTCGGCCAACCCGTTGGTCGGGGTCGAAACGAAAGCGTTGCTCCAGCGTGAGGAGACTCGGCGAATGCTCAGGCGAGCCGGTGTCACCGACGCCGACGAGGTGGAATGGATCTCCGGACCGACGGCAGTCTCCGACATCCAAGGCGAGATAGAGATCACACTCCTCGAGGAGAAAACTCAACTGGAGAGCTTCCAGGGCGTCGTCAGTGGTGAGAACGGGCCGTGGTGGGTCGCCGTCCATGTCGCCCGTGTCACGGTCGACGACTACGTCGTGGCCGCTGGGGTGCAGCGTGCGCCGCTCGGAACAGCGAAGACAGCTGCGAAGAAGGGCGACACGACGCTTGGGCCCGCACGGGAGTATATGGCGCAGGCCGTCGATCGGTTGGTCGTCAAGTAGCACGACGCACTCTTACACCGGGCACCGGGCGACCAGTCCATCTTAGTGATGAGTCTCGAGCGGCCCGTAGTGCGGCGATTTGGAATCTGTACGGAGAGTGAACAGACCGTCCGGTAGTCGCCGAGAATGCTAAGTTCGCCACCAGGGACTACTGAGATATGCTGTTTCCCCTCACGGACGACAACGTCGAATCCACCCATCCAGGGACCCTAACCGACCTCGTCGAGCACACAAAGCGCCAGCAGAGAGACGAGTCTCACCGAGAGGGCAGCGATGTCTGACTCGGGCTACTGGCAGTTCTGCGAGGTTATCGAGCGGACGAAGATCCCAGGCCCGATGATCACAACCCCGGCAGAGACCGAGCAGGTAGTCCTCGAACAGCAGACTGAAACGGGCGAGTACCGGGTACGACCACTCAAGATAGTCATGCAGGAAGCTGCCGATGAGTGAGACTCCTGAACCGACCGAGAACCAACTCAACGCGGTCCGGGCCCGCGTCTGTGGTGATCTCCACGTCCCCGAGGCCGATCGTGGCCGGCGCATCGTCCACGAACCCAGCGGCACCGAACTTGTTTCGGGGCGCCGATTCGATCCGACCCGATGGATCGACCGTCGCTCACGATTCGGGAATCCGTTCACACTCGTTGAGGGCGGTGGTGAGGTCGACGCTCACTAGCAGTCGGTCGCACTGTATGAGGGCTGGTTCCGTGGGAATCTCGTCGAGAACAATGAGTTCGCCAAGGCTGTCGAAAAGTTGTACGGCGAACGGCTGGGGTGTTGGTGCCTGCCGCAGCAGCGCCACGGCGAGGTGATCCTCGAGCATCTCGCCGGAGCGTACGATTCGTAGCAGATGCCCGGGGAGATCTCGCGGTGTGTGCTGACGGGTGATCACTCCGAATGTATCTCTTGAGTTCAAGCACCACCTCATCCCACTGTTTCAACTGTACGCTGACGCCTGTCTGACGAAATTTTATAATGTCACTAGGCATATCAATACATGCCCGCGACAGGGCACATACCACGGCTGTATCGTCCAGCACCCACGGTCCCTGCGAGACGATCGTCGTCGCCATACCTTCCCTCCCCTTCCCCGCTGATCGGGGGTGTCGTTGCCCACTGGTCAATCGAAGTGGTCCCGGTGAAATCAGTGTGCGGTGATCGGAATGCGGTGATGATGACGGTGAGTAAATCCAGACAGCTGCGGCGCTTCCCCCCGCACGAGGTCAAAGCCGAACGTGAGAGGGCCGACGGGCGAACCCGATGCGTTGAGTATCGAGTTCGAACTTAAATGGGTGGATTGAGGTCACCCGTCTAAGAGATTGGTTGTGATCTCACCAGTCGCCGACAGGAATTCCAATGGTTGTCGTCCGCGGATGTTCCTGCTGCTTACTGTTGCAGTTACGTGGCTATCCAAGGTGGATCGCTCTCCGTTCCGGATGTGTGTTGGCCACCAAGCGGCCATTTGTGAATTGTCAACAGGGAATCTGAGCGTGATTGATTTACGCTCGCCAAGAATGAACACATATTCTTCGGATAAGCGCGCATCCGTCAGCGCCACATCATTAAGTTCGACCTGAACATTGAACTCTCGTAGCGTCAGCGGCACTGGGCGAATGTTTTCAACATCAGCTCTGATCAGTACCGTTGCCTCTGTGGGTGTCGGGTCAATCCACTCAGCACTCGTTTTGTGGCTGATAAATAGGGACTGCCCTGTTGTATCGTCGGTGACTGCCTGTCGTGATGTCGTATTGAGATCTGTGAGTAGCGTGGTTTCAACGGTGCTGACCCGATCATCGAGGACTAACGGAAGCGTCGTCACGGAGAGATCAGCCTCAGCATTCAGTTCCGTGTGAATCACTGAGCGCTCGCCGTTTCGGAGATGTGCAGCCCACCAGTTCGGGACGAGCGCATGCGATTTGGTCGCTGTGACCTCGATTTGTCCTTCGCCGGTTGGGAGTTCCGCTATCCGACTCATGCCTGTGGCGACTGTGACACCCGCGATAGAGGTTTCCTGTTGGATATTGAGCGATAGCAGATCGGTAAAGGCCTCGTCGTTCTCGTTTTGCACTGCCACCGAGGTTTTGATTTCTGTCTCGTTGGCTCGAACCTCGCCCCACCGACTTGCGATATCTCCCGTTCGGGGTTCGGTGAATACAGGCGCTGGTTCAGTGGGCAGGGATTCAATCGTCGTCTAGCCAGTCCCCAGCATATCAGTTTCAAATACGGCCCGTTGATCAAGGAGTGGGAGCGGGAGTGGTCGTCGAGTACCGGCTGATTCAGCACCCATCCACAAGGTGTATTTGTAGTGAAACTTTAGCGCGGCTGTATTCGCGTATTTTGACTATCTCCGTGTTGAGGGAGGCCCTGTCGAGATTCTTAATAAGCGAAAGTGATTGTATGGTGACTAGAGTGTGTGTCTGAGTCTGATATAGTCACTAGAGCCTGTCGTTGGCCAAACAAGGCCGGTTGAATCCACTTCCTGCCAGACACCGACGCTTACTTGTCCGAGTCGGATCGCTCCGAAAGCCGATCGAATCGAGACTGTGCGGTCTCCCGGCGTTCTTCAGTTTGGTCCGGGTGGTACGTCACCTCTGCAAGTTCACCCCCACACATCACGACAGTGAAGAGTGCGTCTTGATGCTGGCCCTCCGCAGGAATCGTTTCGGCGTCGACCACTACTTGCCCAAGTGTTTCGTCATCCGATTCAAGCACTAACACTGCCACGTCATCCTCGAACCGATCAAGGACTGCGGTGTAGGTGCCATCGGTGACCATAGTCAGTATTCCTCCTCAAGCACAATAGTTCCATCAGCAGTCCGAACAGTGACTGTATCGCCACCGTTGTTCCAGACGGCCGACCCCTGCCCCCAGTAAAGATCGGTGTCAGTGTCGATTCCGCTCCCAGTGTGTATCGTGACCTGTCCGCCAGCGGGGAGGGTAACTCCATCGGGGAACGTATAAGTGTGGCCCGCTGCATCCGCGAGCGTCCACCCCGACAGGTCGACAGCTGTGTCGCCCGTGTTTTCGAGGATAATGTACTCGTCGTTCAGATGCTCGTTATCGTTGCCGTCGGCATCGGCGTTGATATCGACGAGGGCGATCGCCTCGCCCGGAGCTGCTCCGCCGTCAGTCATCGTCGTGGTCGCCGTCGAGGACGTACGACCGTCGGGAGTCGCCGTCGTCTCGGCGACCGGACTGCCACCGAAGCGTGCCCGCTCAGTGACCGGGTTCGAGGTCCCAGGCGCAACCGCACTCCCACCTCGGAGCGCGAGCGGATCGGTCGGGGCCGCCTGCTGGGTGCGAACCGAGATACCGCGACCGTCGCTGACAACAACGATATCGCCGTGGGTCGCCGTCCAGTAGGTGGGTATCGACCGCTCGGCCAACCGCTGGAGTGTCTCCTCGCTTGGATGGTCGTATCGCGAGTCATACGCACTCGAAATAACGACTGTCTCGGGCTTGACGGTGTCTAGGAGGGCACCACTCGTGCTCGTTTTGCTCCCGTGGTGACCGGCTTTCAGGACCGTAGCGCGGAGCTGTGTCCCGTACTGATCGACAAGGTACGCTTCTTGATCGTCCTCGGCATCACCGGTAGACAGGAAGCTCGTTGAGCCGAACGTAAACCGGAGGATGATACTGTTCTCGTTGCGGGCGCTATTTTCGAGGTATGGATCTGGTGGGCCGAGAACCTGCACTCCAACCGCGTCGCCACCGAACGACAGCGTGTCTCCTTCACGCGTCTCGACGAGTCGAACATCGTGTGCTTCGACGGCATCGAGGTACTCGGTATAGGTTTGCGTACTCGCTGCGATGCCGGGGTCGTGAATCACGCCGATCCCATCGGCTTGCGTTTCGAAGTAGTCGATCACGGCGGCATTCCCGCCGATGTGGTCGGCGTCGTTGTGGCTCACGACCAGATGATCGATTCGCCTGATATCGTGACGCTGGAGATACTGAAGGACATACTCCCCATCGTCGTTGAAATCGCCGGTATCGATGAGCATCGTCTCTCCTGAGGGCGCGATAATGAGCGTACTGACCGATTGATCGACGTTGATGAAATGAATCTCAAGCGTCCCGGACGGCGTCTCCGATGTCTCTGTTGCGGTGGTCGTCGCTGCTGGAGGCGGTGTGTCCGTGGCAGTGGTCGAATCAACGGACTGACTGCCGGTATCGCCGCCCGTGCCGCTACAGCCCGCGAAGACGAGTAGCAAGACGAGGATCGCGGTCCGATAGGTCGACATAGCACCTGTTTACGAAGCAACTGCCAAGAATTAGCGGGTGCCACCATCTCTCCTTCCACTCGCCAGGGACCGTTCCGTGTTCCCCACGGATATGTCGACTATTCGCAGCACCGGGTATTGTTGTTGAGGAATGCTATGGAATTCTCCGAAGCTACCAGAGATGGCTAAATGAACGGAGAATGCCGCACTGCGATAGTTGCTGGAGCGCGTAGCGGGTGCTGTCACTCCATTGCTCGGGGGAGCGAGACAGTAATGCGATTACCTCGTCCATCTTCGGAGTGAACGGAAATGGTGCCGTTCGAGAGTTCGACGCTCCAGTAGACCAGCCAGAAGCCGAGTCCACTGCTGTGATACACGTCGGTCATCTCGTGTTCGCCCTTGAGTACAGCCGCTTCAATCGGTGGAATCGGTGTTGCTTCGTCTTCAACGCTCAGCTCTGCATGGTGGCCCACTTGCTGTAACCGAACCATCACCGTTGGGTTCACAGCTTCAGAATTCTGAATCGCGTTCTCGAGGAGTTCGATCACAGCCGCTTTTAGTTCCGGTCGGCCTCGCACGGTAACGGCGTCGAACGTCGTGACGGAGACCGTCGCAGTCGGATACCGATCGCGAACGGTTGCGATGCTCTCTGAGACGACTTCCTGAAGGTCGATCCGTTCACGTCGCTCCTGTCCCGTGACGAGCTCGATGATCTCACGTTGTTTCTGGGCGCTCCGCAGGAGATTCTCGGCCGTCCGACGGATGATCGCCGTTTGGTCGTCTACCTCCGGCACGGTCCCCTCAATGAGGTCCGCCGTCCCAAGGATGACATTCAGATCGTTTCGGAGATTGTGTCGAAGGAGATTGTCCATCACGAACAATTGCCGCTCCCGCCGCTTCCGATCCGTGATATCCCGGGTAAAGCCCGCGATCCGAACGATTTCACCGTCCTGCGTGATGGGTTGCCCCTGCACCCAGACCCAGCGTTTGTAGTGTTCCTGGGGATTCACGCGATACTCGATATCGACGGCGTTCCCCGCCGAGAGGCACTCCATAGCGTCCTCTACAGCGACGACATCGTCTGGATGGATTGTCTCCAGAAATGCCTCGGGCGACGCTTTCACTTCCTCGACAGGCATTCCGTAAATTTCCTCGTAGGCAGGATTCATGAACAGCAATTCGGACCAATCGGCATTGAACATCCAGAGCGCATCCCCGGAGGCAGCGGCGATTTCTTCCAAGCGGCTCGCCGTCTCAGCGTATTCGTGTTCGGCTCGAACCCGGTCAGTCACATCTCGGGAGCTGACGACGAACCCGTCAAGTTCGGTATCCGTGAGATTCGACATCCGACTCTCGAGCCACACCCACGAGTCGTCAGCCGCACGAAACCGATATTCGACCGTTGCTTCGGTGAACGACTCACTTCGAAGCGTCCGCTCGAAAACGCGGCGAATCGTCTCTACGTCGTCGGGATGGATATACTCGAAGGCAGTCTCACCGACGAGGTCGGCAGGATCGAATCCGAGGATGCGGCGCACGGCACCATTGACATACGTAAATGTACCGTGTTCGTCTATCAGAGAAATTTTGTCCTGTGACTGATCGAGTAACAGCCCGCGAGAGTCGGACTGTGTCATTCCCTATAGTTGGCTGTGTGTACCAATAAGCCTCGTGGAAGGTAACAATTGAAACCTCAAGACGTGATCGGAGTACGGTGTGGAATACACAGAATTCATTCAGCACTGGGGAGCAGGCGTCGGACGACATCGTCATCTGGATGGTGATCCATCTTGCAACGGCTGAACCGTGCATACCCCGACGGTAGTGACTACATCCATGTCGAACCCGGAGGGATCACGCTTAGAATACCGACACCACACGAATTACAGAGGAGAGAGAATTTATCCGTTCTCCACATGTACTGTGGGCATGAGCATCGATTCCGAGCAAGAAGCTGGCCGGGAACCGCGGATCACTCTAACCCACAACGAGGACGGGACCTGGACCGCCCGAGACCTCGAAGTCGAGGTGTCCGCTCAAGGCGAGACGCGAGACGAAGCCCTCGAAAATCTTGATGCTGTCGTCGACGCGCTCGAACATGACGGTGGGCGTGAACCCACTGCTGAGGAGCTGCAAGACCTCGGAATCGATCCCGACGAGAACACACTCGGACGTGGCGAGCTGCCGGACGTTCTCAAGTAAAGCGGTAGCGCGGAGTCCCCTTCCTCAAGCGCGAGCGAAGCGAGCGGTAGGGAGGGGAGGAGCGCGTGGCGAAGCAGGGCACAAATATCAATCTATAAATAGCCCCTCAATCACATTGAAGTGTGGCAGACGACTACGTGCGTCGGACGGCAATCACTCGTCTTGAAGTCACGGACGAGCAACGCGACCTCCTCGAAGACACTATCTCCGAGTGGAAGCGTGGTTGCCAACTCGCCACCGACATGGCGTGGGGCAAGTACAACGCGAAAAGCGACGTGCAACCCCTCGCCTACGATACCGTGCGCGAGCAGACCGACCTCGGGAGTCAGCACGCGATTCTCGCCACCCACCAGGCTGCTCAGGCCATCACCGGCTGTATCGAACGCCGGTCCAACGGCAAGAAGGTGAGCAAGCCCACCTTCACCGCACCCACGGTGAAGTACGACATCCGGACCATGACGCTGTTCGATGACGACACGGTGTCGCTCTCCACCACAGAGAGTCGAATCCGATGTGACCTTGCCCTCCCCGACGCCGACGATGGCTACCAGCGGCAGTACCTTGATTCAGACACGTGGAGCGTCACGGAAAGCACGCTCACCGCTCGTGACGGCGACTACTTCTTGCACATCGGCTTCCGCAGACACAAGACTGACACCGAACGGAACACCGCCGAGGACGGAACGGTTCTCGGGGTTGACCTCGGTGTCGAAAACCTCGCCGTCACGAGCACCGCCTACTTCTTCAGCGGGCGGGAGTTGACCCACAACCTCCGCGAGTTCGAGACGGTTCGCGCCGGACTCCAACAGACCGGCACCCGAAGCGCCCACCGGACGCTCGAACAGTCGAGTGGCCGCGAGCTTCGCTACGTCCGGGATGTGCTCCACCGAGCGTCGAACGCAATTGTGGATGAAGCACTCCGCTACGGCTGTGACGTAATCGCGTTCGAGGACTTAACCAATATCCGTGACCGCACGGGAGCGTCGTGGGGGCACAAGTGGGCGTTCCGAACGCTGTACGAGCAGGTGGAGTACAAAGCCGAATCGGTCGGTGTCTCGGTGAAGCAGGTGGGTTCGGCGTGCACGTCGAAGCGATGCGCAGAGTGTGGGTTCACGGCAGACGAGAATCGCCCGACTCGCAACGACTTCCGGTGTGTGAAGTGCGAGTCGGAAGCGAACGCGGACTACAACGCCGCGAAGAACATCGGACTGCGGTACGTCCGTCGGGGCCAACAGTCGTCTCGGCGGACGGGCAATAGTCAGCTTGCCCTGAAGTCTGGAACAATGACGCCGAGTGGTGGATTCACCGCCCACCCGGAAGGGTTCGAGGCCGAGTTCACGGACAAGTCCCACCCTCCACGAGCGACCCCGTCAGGGTGAGCAAAGTAGGGTGGGGTAGTTGACGTAATTCGAATGGTCACGCGGGATTTCTCCGGGGAGGAGATCGTCAAGGTCCTCTGCAACAAGGGGAATTTCTGGGTTGATCGGATTGCTGGCGATCACTACATTCTCAAGTGGGAACACCCAGATGGCGCAGATGTCGAATCCCGCACTGTTTCAGTCCCATATCATGATAGCGTGAGTATTGGGACGCTCCATGACATCGCTGACGACGCGGGCGCCAAGGATTTCAAGGAATTCTGCCGATGGATTAATCGGAACCGGTGAACTCTCAGCTGGGAAGTTTAGCGACGCCTAGCAACGTCTCGGATGGTATCACGTCGTAACTATCGCCGGTAGTTCACCTTGCTCCATGTCTGCAGACGCTAGTATGCACTCGCACTACGTATCTGCTCCGCTGGTTGGTGTGACGGACTTCTCCGTGTCAACTGTCCGGTCAGTCTTGCTGTCATCGCGAGACCTGCCAGCGTCATTCAGTGCTGCGGTGAGAATTGGGCGTCGGATCGCCACGGCGAGCCGATGTTTGCAGGCCCCTGCAAAGCGCGCATCGGCTGGACACGTACACGAGATTGGCAGCCCGTCGGCAACACGCACGAGATATTCGTGATTCTCGGGATCGGCGTAGCTCCCGTTTCTGACGCGCACTCCGTCAGGCTCAAGTGTGAACTCGAAGGCTTCGTACTGCGCCCGCTTCAGGACGCGCGTCGATACATCTAACTGGGTGAGTGGGTGTGGGTCGGCCATGGTGTGCGGGGGGCTGTCAAAGATGCCCCGCACTCCCTTTGGGGCAGATAAACACTCCCCAGACGCGAACGTGGCATGCGAGGAGTCGGTGTCTTCGGACACCGAGACCGCGCGAGGGGCGGGGCCGGAGCGACGCGGAGGCGCCGTCGGTCGGGGAGGGAAATCGTTACGCTTCACTCCCCGCCAGATGGACCGCCGTCACTTTCACAATCAAAAAAGACCGCGTGAGTCGCTACTCCGCCCACCAGCGCTCGCGCTCGGGGAACGCGATTGTTGAGCGCCCCGTCAGCGCCACTGAGACGCGTCCCTGATACCAGTTCGTCGCGACGGTTCGGAACACCACTTGTTCGCCCTCCCTGACCGATGGCACTCCGGATCGCTTCCACGCTGTGAACCGCGTTTGTCCCGTTTCGTCTTCGATCAGCCCCACTTGCGCGATAGCTGGATGCGACGGTTCCCACAGCACGGCGATCTCTCCGCAGATATCGACCTCGCGCCGAGACACCTCTCCGACCGCTGCAATCGGAATCACCTGTCCGGGCGCCCACCGTAATTCCTCAAATACCCCGATGACTGCACTCGCCACATCGTTCCCGTCGACGACCCGCTCAGCCAGCCGCCGACTGAGCTTCGACCGCGACCACCGCGGCAATTGCTCAGCCAATCGCATTGCTTCCCGGTTCACCGCGCCCAGTTCTGCACGGGATAACTGCTCTCGAGGATCGATTCTGTCTGGATCGGCCCACGGATCGACGCTTGCCCGCCGCTTGGCGAACGTTCGCTGCCACTCACTGCTCATCTGGGTTGCCGCCCGCCGTGACCGCGCTTCTCGATCCGAGTCCTGTCGTCGGTCGAATCGTGCCCGCGTTCGCTCGATCTCCCACTCCCAGGCATTCCACCGCTCTTCTTCCGCGAGTGTTAACCCACTTGGGGTTGCATCCGGGTGATTCGTATCCACCGTCGCCTGAATTTCCTGTTCGACCGAGGGTCGCAGGTCGGGACTTTCCTCGACGCTCCAGCGCTCTTCGTGTTTGTTCGGTTCCTGTTCCGCTCCCGAAACTTCTTCTCCGAATGGGGTCTTAGTTGACATTGGGGCATACCACTCCACAGGCGTTTCACGACGCCCGACAACCGCGACTGGTCCTCGCGGTTTTCTGCGTTCACGCTCCGACAGTGACTGCTGCACGCGCCGCTCGCGCCTTCGCGAGCGCCCCTGGGCGCGAGCGGCGCGTGCCGATGGACCCGAGAAAAGAGCCACGCGCGCCGTCGCCACCTGGAGCGAGCGGCCAGCGGAGTGAGTCTGGTGGGTTCCGAGCACCGACAGGCGCGCAGGAACCACCCGACTCACCCGCTGGCGTCCCAAACGGGCGAGCGAGCAGACGGTGAGCAGCGGCGAGCGGGGCGTTCGGTATAGCTCCACACAAACCACGATGTGAGCGGACGGCTCCCCCGTCGACCGCAGATACGAGATTGACCAGCATTATGGGTCGACTCTACCTGAGCGCCGAGCGTCAGGTAACTGTGACACGGATAGCGATGCGAACACTGTGTGGAACAGCCTCTTTCGCGATCCTGAAGACATTGCAGTGGTTTACTCCGAAGCAACATCCCAGAAATCGAAGCGTTTTGAGTGCGAACGCACGGCAGAGTGATTCGTCCACGCCTGCGGAGACTACCCTCCCTGTGGATACACCTGTATTCTGCATAGTGCGCGATAGAAACAGGTAGCCCCTTTCACGGATCGGAGATTCAGCCGTGAGTGGGGGGATGAGGTCGTTTACCGTCAAGATCGTACTGGGATGTCTGACCAACTGATGTTCAGATACGCCGGCGAAACTGGCACCACCTTGATCACCCCGCCTCGCTGAAGTCGGGGGTCTCGTTGTGCTCCTCGGCCTTCGGCCTGCGGTGCGTACGTCGGTCGCTTTCCTCCAGCGAGACGCCCTTCCAGTCCCTCCCGCATCGGTTGGCCGGTCAGTCGCTGCTGGGTGGGACTGAAAGGGGCCGCACGCTCGCCAGCCGAGACGTTCACGAGAGCGGAGCTCTCGTGAGCCAACCAGAACGCGAAGCGTTCTGGTGACGATGCAAGCACCGCAACGCAGTGAGGAGCACAGCGAGTCGCAGGTGGCGAGCGCGCGGGGGCTTTCAAGATATCTTCCCTCTGGTCGCTCTCCTCGGGACAATTCCGTCTGACCGTGGCATCAATGTTTATCTTGTCGACGCTCGAAACTTCACTGGCAGCAGTCGCTGCCAGACAGACAGTATAGTCTGTCATGTTTTGCGAGCCTGCCTCTAGGGGGGGCAGGCTTTCGTGCATCTGCCGCTCGCTGTCGGTGCGACATGTATCGACATCGGTGAGGCTGCCAGCTCACCGGCGACTAACCGTCGTTTCAGACTGGTCCTCTCCAGAAGCACGACGAGCCTGAATCGTGATTCTGATATGGCTGCTTCATCGTGTTTTCCTATGGCTCAGCGGCTGTGGATCTCTGTCGCGATCGCCGTCCTCCTGTTCACCGCGGGGTGTGCTGGCTTCACAGGAGCCAATCAAGAGACACCAACCTCAACCGGGTCTCCGGCTCCTTCATCGACAGGAGCTACCACTCCCACTGCAACGTCACCCTCCACTTCTGAGGGGGCAGCCTATCCTGCAGGCTGGTCGGAACGGGGAGTCGAGAATACGACCGTTGCGTTCCAGTCTCACTATCGCACACTACTAACCGGGCCATCGGCGACGATTGCCTATCAGTCTCGCGTAATTGAATCCACGGAGCCGCGGACGAACACCACGCTGGATATGGCGGTCGATACGGGCGAGCAACACGTGTACGCCGCTATTGATGGGAAGACAGCTCATCGCGAATTCTATTTCGCTGATGGAACGCTCTCGACGTGGAGTGTGCAGAATCAGACACTCGTTGGCCAATCAGAGGCGTCGTTCATCCGCGTTGCTCAATCGTTCGATAGTCGCGTTCTCAAATCGCAACTGTTGACGTACAAGCTCGAACACACCGCAACCCGAACACAGCAGGGGCGGACAGCGCTTGTGTACATAGTTACCGGCGTCTACCCGAATGCGGTTTCGCAGTCCTACGGTGCGGCAACCAACGCCACCGGACATATTGTTGTCGCCGAGAGCGGCCGTATTCTCGAAATCGAAACGACCGTCACATACGCAAACGGGACACTGGCGTACCGGTATACCCAGACCGATCTTGGGGAAACGAGCGTGAGTGAACCAACCTGGGTGCAGGCCGCTTAATCGTTTCCGCTAGAATGCGTTGAGCCAGTGGCCGACTTGTGACTGCTTGCACCATCTACTCTGAGCGTTTGTTCTAGATTGACGATGGTGGTGGGAACCCGCGCGTGCTGGGTGCCGAGCCGCGCCCTGCGCATACCGGTGAGGCCTCACAAGTGTAGACCATACTGACCGTGAGCGCCGAGACGACGGACGTGGAGCATATGTCGGCACCGCCGCTGGTATGGACCCTTTCACGGACGAGTCTCGATCTGGCGATCTACTGTGAACCATACGCTGTCGCGAGATGCTCGAGAATCACCTCGCCGTGGCATTTCCTCGGGAGACACCAACAGCCCAACCGCTCGCCGTAGAGGTCGTGGACCGCGTGGGCAAAGTCACTGTTCTCGGCAAGCTGTCCTCGAAACCAGCCTTTGTAGAGTGCGATCGCCCGTTCACGCGAGTCAACGTCGCCTCCATCCTCGGTAAGTGTGAAGGGATTACCGAACTGTGAGCGTCGATCGATCCACTTCGTCGGTTCGAATCGTCGACCAGAGACAAGTTCGGTGCCACTGGGTTCGTGAACGATGCGTCGGCCGTGATCTGTCTCGGGGACATGGAGGTTACCACGCACCCGAGCGCGAACCGCTTCGACGGGATCGTCAGGTAGAGTGTGTGTATCACTCATCGCTGAACTTGCGATGGCTCTGCGGGATGTCGGTCATACGCTCGAATCGAGCAGTCCACCGGCCTATAGTAATATCGCCATAGACGGTGCCCCCGCCGTTCGACACGCTCTCTCCACAGAGTCCAGTCCGTCCCGTCACGGACACACAACGTGGCGTCGTTGTCGCCTGTCGTGCGACCGCGTTCTCGTACAGCTGTAACTACTCGCTGTCTGATTGCTGATTCCCACCGCAGGATGATCCGATTTTGCAGGTGAGTGTATTTAGTCTCGATAGTTGAGGGGAGCTAACTAGTCAATTTTAGATAATTATGATTTATTATTGTTGATTCGAATTGAGAGCCAGCACACACCGTCCTGTCAGGGCGGTGCCTGCCCGCCACCATGCCGGCCGCCGACCAGTCTCCGGATGTTGATCGATCGTCCCTGCCGGTTCCTACCGACCCGACACGAACCTACCTTCGTGTTCGCCCAACGGACGAACCACTCTCGCCCGAAGTCGTGCAGACACATTTCCGCCAACTGCACCAACTTGAGGCAGATGCTTCATCGACGTTCTTCGGCCGGCTGCTGAACAACCAGCCACCACCAACGATCGAGTGCCTGCTTATTTCCACAGGTGAGGCTACTTGCTCCGTCGAGTATCTGTTCGGACTAACTGATACCGAGGCGTTCGACGCCTTCGAACGCATTCTCCGCGGATTGTTTCCTGACACGTACGAACTTGAGCGAATTCGGCGCGCTCCCGACCTGGATCTCCTCTCGCAATCGGCTGATGAACAGATTGCAGCCGTTGAATTCTACGGGCAGGTCACTCGGCGGCGTGATTGGCAGACACGCCTCACTCCATTCAGCGACTTTCAGGCTGCCGATAGCGGGCGCGTCCCGCTGGCCGCTGTCGTTGAGGTCATGTCGACTGCTGATTGTCCGATGGTGTACCAGGCACTGCTCCAGCCTCATCCAGATTGGTCACCGCACGCAGCGACTCGAAGTGCCGCGATAGCCGCGAAGCAGGACACACTCAGCGATCAGGTGGCAACGGCCATCTATGGCTCCTCGACGGATCACGACCAGCACCTCGCTCCGGCAGATGAGTCTCGACTCGACGAGATTGCGCTTCGTGATACACGCCACTCGTTCACCGTGAATGCCCGCGTCATAGCGATTGCTGACGCCGAAACATCCGCTGATCAGGCTGAGCGAGCGGTCAGCGAACTCGCCGCTACCTTCGCTGGCGTCAGTCATACCTGCTACGAGATCACGGGACTGCACCGTAACGGGAGAGCAGAAAATCTCTCGCACGAGATCCGTTCACGAACGATTCATCCGCCGTCCTACACCGGACTCCGGGCATATCTTCCGTGGACGAGAAACCGCAGTCGAGGGATCGTCGCAGATACTGCGGAAGCGCCGAATTTCTGTCTCCTCGGTGGCGATGTACTCACCGCGGCAGGGGCACGCGCACTCGCTCCCACACCTGGTGAGCGCACAGCACTCCCGCGGCCACCGTTCGAACAGCTCACGCACTATCGTGGTAAGGGGTTGCTCCTTGGGACGCCGCTCACTCAGGACGGCACACCTGCCGCAGACCCGCTGGTACTCCCACCAGCCCTCCAGCCGCTCCATGTCGCGTGGTTTGGCAAGACGGGGTCGGGGAAGTCAACCAGTCTGGTCAACGCCATCCTCACCAATCACACGGCGACTGCAGGTGCGGATATCCTGATCGATCCGAAAGGCGACGGGATGGCCACGGAGTACCTTCGCGCCCACTATGCACGATATGGCACGCTAGACAATGTCCTGTATTTCGACTGTGCGACTGTGTTGCCGGCGTTCGGCTTCTTCGATATTCGTGATGAACTGGCGGCAGGCGTTCCGCGGCAGACGGCGGTCGAGGATACGGTCGATCACTATCTCGAGATCCTCACCCAGATCATGGGGCGGGAGCGCTTCGAGCAGGCCGTGCGGTCGCCGGATGTCATCCGCTATCTCGTGAAGGCGATGTTCGACCCAGTCAGTGGGTACGAGGCCTTCTCACATCGCGATCTCCACACGGCTGTGCGGACGATGCATGAACGCCAGACTGCACCCGTCGTCGCGGATTCGGATCTCGAACGGATGCTGGCTGGTGTGGTCGCCAATCGTGCCCGCTCGTTCGACGAGATCATGCAGGGAGTGGCCAATCGCATCGAGAAAATTCCCGTCGATCAGCGATTGGCCCGTATCTTCAATCACGTGCCTGAGGGTGACGATCCACACTTCGACCTTGCCGACTACCTCAATGAGGATGTCGTGATCGTCTTCGATACGGGGTCCCTCCGCACGGAGGCACAACGGGTGCTGACGCTGGTCATCCTCTCGAACCTGTGGACGGCCCTTCGTCGTCGCACACGGCGTTCGGAGGGGACCCAACCGCTGGTGAATCTCTACATCGAGGAGGCCGCGAGCATCGCTGTCTCGGCATTACTGAAACAACTCCTTGCCCAGTCGCGTGGCTTCGATTGCTCAATCACGCTCTCGATGCAATTTCCCGCACAGTTGCGAAGCTATGGGTCCGATCTCTACGAGGAGGTGTTGAACAATATTTCGACCTTCCTGACGGGAAACGTCCCGATCGATCCTCGGCTGGCCGAGCGCCTGGCCACGACCGATATGAGTCCACAGCTGGTTGGCAATCGTCTTCGGGCGCTCCGCCGCGGGCAGTGGTTCGTCAGCCTGCCAGCCGGCTTCGATAGCCCCGAACCGCGGCCGTTTCTCCTCCGGTCGGCACCACTCCCCCCCGGTGACCCAGCTGGCGACCGGCCGCTCTCACCGGCTGAGCAACAGGCGTTTGACGAGACACTGGTTGCCGCTCGAGAGCGAACGATGGTCACCGCTGGATTGACACTGGGGGAACCGACGGTTGCGCAGCGAGACGAAGCCGAGACCGACGAGGAGGTGGAGCCGCCCGCCCTCCGCGTCGATTCTGCTCTCCCCCACACGAAACGGCTGCCGCCCACGGTGCAGTACGTGGCCTCACTCCACGCGCTTCGCTGTGCGACGTGCCAGAATCGCTACGATCCGGATATCACGGGGATGAAGCGCGCCATAGCGTGCTGTTCGTCATTGGCCGAGACGGATCGCGATGATATTCCGGTCTGTGACTTGAATCTGAAGCTGACTGCTGAGGAACGGGTCGTCTCCGACTGGTCCGACCGCCAGCTGCTCTTCCTTCAAGCCGTCTATAACGCCCAGCAATTGCGGTACGACCCCCTCGAATACGACTTGCTCTACGATTCGATGATCCGACTGCAGGAATACGTCGGCATCGATGCTGCAGCCGTGCAAGACCTCGTCGATGCGGATGTGTTACGCCACGATACGGATCATCCCCATCGGCTCTACACGGTGACACCCGACGGTCGACAGCTTATCGGCGAGAGTTATCGGCAGGGCGTCGATTACGGTCATGGCGCTGGTGATCTCGAAGAATCGAGTCAGCATGTGTTCGCCGTCGAGGTGGCGCGGCAGTATCTCGAACAAGAATATGTCGCAGATCCGGATTCACGCGTTGATACCGTGATTCCGTACTACGATCTCGACGATCAGCATCGACTCGATGTTGCGGGGCTGGACGCCGAGGGTGACATTGTCGTCGCCGTCGAGGCAGAGCGGGTTAATCACGACGTGTTACGCGCAGTCCCCGAAGATTTCGATAAAATCGCTTCCTGTGACGTGGAGGAGGCAATCTGGGTGGTGATGACGCAATCTGCCGGGCATGACGTGTTACAGGCGCTGAACAATCCCCCTGATGGAGAGCCGCGCGTTACGAAGACCTATGCAGGAACCACGCCCCCGCAACAGTTCCGAATCCAGACGCCAGGCTTGACCGCCATGTATCCCGCCGAGTGGTTACGAGACCGGCTGGAAGAGTCATAGTCAGCATAGCGCGAGTTCCGGTGAGGAGAGCGTCGCTTGGAAGTGACAGGGAGTTCGTTTGAGAGTCATAATCGGCTCAGAGTCCCGCAAGGTGGCGTATGACTGTGATCGAGGAGCGAGTATGAAACCAACTCGTGTGGGATCATCGCTATTGGTAATATGTCCAAGAGGGGCTGTTCAGGCACTGTAGCGGCAGATTTCGATAGTCGATTCAGCGCAGGATTAACAGGTACACACTGCCTTCCACTCAAAATCAGCAGACGAGAACCGTTTATGATTCTTCGCTGGTTGACTGGGTGAGGCCTTTGGGAAGCTGGTTCACTGTCTTCCCTCTCCCTGTGGCCTTGTTCCTCTCGTTTTCGCGACTGCGGTGACCCCGTTCCCACTGGCGTCGCTCTTCCTAGTTGCCCCTGTTTTGGCTCCTCTACTCTCGTTTCCGGGGTTGAATCCTGATTATGAACCCCGTTCGGCGGGCACGAACAGCCCGAGACGCTCCGTCATTACCTCTCTGGGACAGGTTGCTATTATGAATACCGCCATTAGAGAGGGTGTCAGAGAACTATTTACAAGATAGGTATTTTCGATGTAGAACTGACTGAACGCGTTGATAAGTAGATCTGCGAAGAACTCCTTCACGTTGCTACTGGTCCCCCAACCTGATTGGTGCGGTTGACGCGTCTAGTCACCGTTCTCACTCCTCTGACTCAACGAACTGCTCTGCGAGGTGCATGAGATTGAGGAGGCCGACTGGCCACGGAACTCGGGACGTGAGAGCCATCGTGATCCAGCAACAACCGATGCTATTGTTCACGCCGATGCAATCAGTGTGGACGGGCGCACGTATTCGTGTGCATCCGTGTCTCACGTTTAACCGTAGACCCATCTCGACAGTGAGCCGATTCGGTCAGTCAATCAGAACGTTAGTGACACTGTCGTGGCGCAGGTCATCGGTTCAGCGTGGGGCCCGATCGGGCGCTCACTCCGATCGTCGACTGTCGGCCGACATGGGTGCCCGTCGCCAACCGACATTTCGGGGTCCGAACGGCGTCGTGAACCGATCGCCATCCCCGATCGTCGTGGCACTGGAGAGCCCCATCGGACCGCCGTCCCCATCGCCACTCACGCCCCGTTTCTGGCACCCCCTTCGACGCCAATCGACACTCTCAGACCCTGCCTGTTGCGCCCGAATCACCGGCGTGAGATGCTCTGAATCATATTTCGTGAGAATTGGAGTGTATGACAGACTGCCACACAGTATCGCCGTTTCAGGCCCAACCTGTGAACGGGTTATCACGGTTGAGAGTTGGGCCGTCATCTCTAAACCTCGCTCTCGATTGAGTAGTGTATGGGATCAGAGGCACCCAATACATCGGGCACGAATTCTGGCGACGCAGGCGACGAGGTGTCGGTCGATTCTGACGACAGCTCGTCGCGTCTCGGAACGACGCGGCGCGGACTACTCATCGGACTCACGACCGGCACCGGCGCGCTCGGGCTCGGCGCCGCGGCGACGGCACGCGGACCGCCGTCGCACGCCGGCAACAACGAGGGCGTCGGGAACGACCGCGCCGCGGGCAACAACGACCGCGTCGGCCAGGGCCGCGGGCCGCCGGATCAGGTCATCGTCGGGACGAAGACGAAGGCCGCGGCCGACGAAGCGGCACGGCAGGCACGGGAGGTCCGCCACCGGTTCGACTTCGGCGACAAGGGCAAGGCTGTCGCGGGCCGGTTCCCCGAGCAAGCACGGAAGGGCCTCGAAAAGCGACCGGACGTCCGCTACGTCGAACCCGACGCGACGTTCGAGGCCATCGCCGAGACGCTCCCCTGGGGCGTCGACCGCATCGACGCGGATGTCGTCCACGATAACGGCACCACCGGCGACGGCGCGCACGTCGCGATCATCGATACGGGCATCGACAGCGACCACCCCGACCTCGACGACAACCTCGGGTCGGGCAAGGCGTACGTGGAGGCCGGCATGAACGCCGACGGGAGTAGCTGTAGCGGCAACGGCAACACGTACCACGAACCCTGGGACGACGACAACGACCACGGCACCCACTGCGCGGGCACCGCTGCCGGCGTCGACAACAGCGAGGGCGTCGTTGGCGTCGCGCCGGGCGTGACACTCCACGCGGTCAAGGCCCTCGGCTGCGACGGGATGGGCTATCTCTCCGACATCGCCGCCGGCGTCGAATATACGGCGAATCAGGGCTGGGACGTAGCGAGCATGAGTCTCGGCTCCTCGTCGGACTACTCGACGCTCAAGGACGCGTGTCAGTACGCCGCGGATCAGGGCGTGCTGGTCGTCGCTGCCGCGGGTAACGACGGCCCCTGTTCGGACTGTGTGTCCTACCCTGCGAAGTACAGTTCGGTCGTCGCCGTGAGCGCGACCGACAGTTCGGACGATCTGGCGTCCTTTTCGTCGACCGGGCCGGAGATCGACATCGCGGCGCCCGGCTCGTCAATCCGATCGACGATTCCGGGCGGCTACGCGTACTACTCCGGGACGTCGATGGCGTGTCCGCACGTGAGTGGGGTCGGTGGACTGCTGATGGCGAACGGATATACTGGTTCAGAGGCACGGGCGGCGTTGCAGAATAATACGGAAGACATCGGACTGTCGGGATCGGATAGTGGGAGTGGGTTGCTGGATGCAGAAGCAACTGTCGGGACGACCGTCCCTTCAGCACCGACGAATCTGACACGACTCAGTACGACTGATTCAACGGCTGATCTGACTTGGGACGCACCCACCGACGATGGGACTGGCGTGACTCACTACAACGTATACCTTGACGGCTCGAAGGAGACTGAAGCGAGCAGTACGTCAGCCACCGTAAGTGGATTATCAAGTGGGACGTCGTACGAGTTCTCCGTGACTGCTGTCGATAGCTCAGGGACTGAATCCGCTCACAGTTTGTCAATCACCGTTTCTATCTTGGCCAATCCTACAGTGGATACGACAGCGGCTGGAGATGCGACGTTCTCTGGCGGGAATGGTGACTACACGATTGAGGCAGGTGGGATGGATGTCTGGAAGTACGACGACGATTATGCGGCAGTGTATGAAGAGAGTGTGTCCGGGGACGTGGTCGCACAGGTCACTGTCGAGAGTCAGGAGAATACGTGGCTGTGGGCTAAAGCTGGAATAATGGTAGCAAACGATATCACGGCTGATGGCTCTTCGAAAGGTGATCTCATTCTCGCAACAACGCCGGAGAATGGCTATGCACTCCAATGGGACAATGACGGTGATGGGTTCATTGAAAGTAGTACGAATATTGATTCCACCTCCTACCCTGCAGAATTACGGCTCACCAAGTCTGGATCTGAGTTCTCTGGAGAATACTCGACCGATGGCGGGTCTACTTGGACGACTATCGATACAGTTTCCATTCCTGAGGCACAGACGACACAGGATATTGGACCATTTGTCCGTGGTAGCTATTCCACCGATACGAAAGGTACTGTTGAGTTTAGTGGCTTCGATGTGGCAGTACAGTCACTCAATCGTCCCACAGTAGACACGACGGCGGCTGGAGATGCGACGTTCTCTGGCGGGAATGGTGACTACACGATTGAGGCAGGTGGGATGGATGTCTGGAAGTACGACGACGATTATGCGGCAGTGTATGAAGAGAGTGTGTCCGGGGACGTGGTCGCACAGGTCACTGTCGAGAGTCAGGAGAATACGTGGCTGTGGGCTAAAGCTGGAATAATGGTAGCAAACGATATCACGGCTGATGGCTCTTCGAAAGGTGATCTCATTCTCGCAACAACGCCGGAGAATGGCTATGCACTCCAATGGGACAATGACGGTGATGGGTTCATTGAAAGTAGTACGAATATTGACTCAACCATGTATCCCGCGGAGCTCAGACTGACTAAATCTGGATCCGAATTCACCGGGGAGTACTCGATTGATGGTGGCGCTACTTGGACGACAGTCGATACGGTATCGATCCCTGATGCGCAGGCAACACAAGACGTTGGTGTCTTCGTTCGAGGGAGTTATTCCACAGATACGAAAGGCACTGTTGAGTTCAGTGGCTTCGATTTAAGCTAAAACTCTTCACTCGGGGCTTCCAGTCAAGACAACCCCACCAAGGGCTTATTCACCCAGAGTTTGCCTGAATACTACCCAGTGGGTGAACCTCCTGGCTTCACAGTAGGTGCCGAAGTTCGGAACGGATTTGATCGATCACCAACGGGGAAGAGTGAAGCGAGCTCGATCAACCGGCGTTCGCTCCCTATGCACACACGTTCGTCAGACGGTCAGAGGCCCTCGAACAACCGTACCGCGAACGTCGGTGAGTGATCTGCGAAAGAGTTGAGCTTTGAGAGAGCGGCTATCTCCCGATGAAGAGTAGTCGGCGAGGGCAGTTGGTGAAGCACCTGTCGGAGGAAGAGCTCGAACAGGCGATCACGGACGCACAGAAGGCGGGCGAGACTTGTCTCGTCCGGCGGTTGTGCTACGTCAAGAACCTCTACCAAGGCGATACGCGCGAGGAGGCTGGCAAGCGCGTCGGGATCTCCTGATCCATGACGCACAGGTGGGCACACGCGTGGAATGACGGTGGTGTCGACGGGTTGTGGCCGAGCTTCGGCGGCCGGCCGCCGCCGAAGCTCACCGCAGCACAATTCGAGGAACTCTGTGGGATTCTCGAGGCAGGCCAACCCTGGACGCCGCGATTGATTCACGCGCTCATCGAGGAACGCTACGGCGTCACGTATCATCCGGCACACCTCAGCCGGAAGCTTCGGGGTGCCGGGATGAAGTACGCAAAGCCACGTCCGCTGGACCCAGCGTCCCGACCATGCAGAGGAGATGCTCGCCGAGCGCCTCGTGCAGGCGCTCGGCGAGGACGACGATGAAGCCGAGGAGGTGCCTGTCGTCTTCGGATTTTTTCGATGAGTCGTGGCTGCAACCGTTCGAGAATTCTCAACGAATGTGGTCGTTCGACCGGACTGTAACGATTGAGAAGCCGTTGGTTACGTTTCCATGGCGGTCGATCGGATTCTACGCGCTGACTGGCCAAAGCGTGATCACGTTCAAAAAGCGGTTGGTGAAGGAGACGATTGTGGTGGCACTCAAGGAGATTCGCGAGCAGAACCCGGTGGGGCGGATTCTGCTCGTGGCGGACAACTACGGCTCCCATCACGCGCGGGTCACACAGGAACGGGCCGACGAACTCGGCATCAAGTTCGTCTTCATCCCACCGTATTCGCCGACGTTGAACGCAATCGAACCGCTGTGGAAGGATATCAAGCGCGAGATTTCACCTACGATCTTCGAGGACAAAGATCACTTCAGAGAGTTCCTCACCGAGACGTTCCTCCGGTTGAGCTACCGACTGAGCTTCGCTGTTGGCTGGATCGATACGTTCATCCCAAGTGGTCAGATGTTACGCTAACCACTCAACGACGTTCGCGGAAGGAACTCTCCGATTTTCCGGTATGACGTCTCTATTCCGCAGCGACGCCGGTACGCCTCCGCAAGCGGTTCGGCGAATTCTACCGAGACATCACGGTTGGTCACCAGACAATTCGAACGAACTGCCGTGCAGTGGTAATGACTTGGGGGATGGACTCCCGCAGCGTGCGGGAGTCATCCGTCTCGATCGACTCCCACGCGAGTGTAAACCGAACAGCCGGATCGACGATACAGAGCGTGACGAACGCGTAGGCGAGATTCGTTCTGCGGTCTGGATTAATTGCGCAGACGTACGGTGTGTTGGCCGAGCCGTAGTAGAGCCACTCGTGAATGTTGAGTGCAACGTCGACTGGCCGAGCGAACGCCCGCTGAGGGTGGTCGTGAGCGAACGTTGCTGCCCGGACGCCATCGAACTGAGCGTCGATGGCGTCCGGGCTGAGGTTCCGAAGGTGGTAGAGAAGCGATTTCGCGAGGGGACTGCGGTGCTGGTGATCGATGTGTTCACACCGAGCAAGTTGAAGCTCTTTCGCGGTCGTATAGACGAATTCATCGTCGAAGATGCTCCGAGCGAGGACTTTCTCGAAGTCCTCGCTCGGATACTGTCCGTTCGGTTTCGTGGTCAAGTTGAGCCCCGTGAATAGCAGCGAAGAAGCAGCACGAGACAGCTGTTTCGTCTCGGTTACGTGGATCATACTGCTGGTCGGTCACCGACGACGAAAACGACGACTCAGTTACTTCGGCACCTACTGTTCAGTCGTGGGAGGATGTCAGTTTCTCTCTGAATCGTCGTGGTGATTCGTCTGCTCTGTCTGGTCAGGAGCTGCTGGCGGTTCAAAGAATCTCACAAGCAGGTGACCGATACGGCTGTCAGCAACCGTAGTTGCCCAAGTAGCGAGGACATCGATACTGGATTTCAGGTGCGATTCTTCAAAATAGGGAACCAACGCATCGACAATACTGTCCAAGAGAGTAATAAACGGTCCTATCGTGTGCGTGTTTTGGAGATCAATGACAATGACTTCGGGCTCAGGTTCCGTGGTCAACCAGCGATAGATCAAAGAGTTGCGGATAATGCTTCCCGTCCACGACCCCAGCGTGGAGAGTCGAGGGGCGGCCGTCTCATGGACCGACTGCAAGAGAGCCACGGTCTTGGAACCAGCCAGCAAATCGGACTTCGGTGTCGTGTCTGAATCGTGGGCCGGCATACTATCCTACGCAGAGATGACCGTCGCCTCAATCGTTATTGTTCCCAAGTCGATGACGATTTGTGATCGTTGCCGGATACTCTGGCCCTTGAAGCGGATGCCACTGGTCGTCTCACGGACGCGGAGTTCAGCAGTGATCATCACATCACGGTTAATGGGATGATCAACAACGTTTACCGAGCCGTTTTGGCCGGTGGTGATAATGAGTGAGGGATCCACATTGACATCGGTAATCCTCGCAATCGTCTTTCCATTTGCACGCTCGGTCATCCCTGGTCGGATCGACTCTGCAAACTCTTCGCGAACCTCGTTCATCCGGAGGACAACGGTGCGAGTTGTCGATGTGCCCCGGGGTTCAACCGCCCCAACACGTTCGATAGAACTCGATAGCTGGTAGCTCTCCGCCTCGAGACTGATAGTATTACCCCGTTGGATCGGTGTCGACCCAAACTGTTCGCGCTCGCCATATCCGAGTGTCCTCAGCGAGACGCCCACGAATACTCGTTTTCGATCCGGATTCTGCGTGGCATAGGTCATGACACTCTCAACCTCTGCTGTTCGGTGCCCCGCGACGGTGGCAACATCTCCCTCGGCAATGCGGTTGGCCGTCTCAACGTCTACAACCGTTTCAAGTAACACGTCTTCGCTCCCCCGGCCGAATCCCTCACCAACGCGTTCAACACGGCCGTTGTACATGTAGTCCTCCGTTGGGAGCGGAACGACTTGCCCACGCCGGAGTGGCGTTCCACCAAATTGGGCCTGCCCCTGTTCTTGATGCGTTTGCAGGGTGGCTTCTACGAACACCATCCGCTCGGTAGTATTGCCAGTCGCATAGGCGGCAACATCGTTGATCGTCGCGACCGTACGGCCAGCGATGCGGATCTCATCACCGACCGCGACTTCTCGGGCATCGGAGGCTGGCATCGTATCTCGGAGGACAACCGTCGCTGTGTCGACCGCAAGCGTATCGCGTTCACCGATCGCCCGTATCTGTCCACTCACGACGTATCGATTCGTTCGAATGTCGAGGCTCCGTCCTAAGCGCGGTGGGGCATCGGCGTAGACGACCCCCCCCTCGGTCATCGGGCCTTGGAGTTCCGCGCGGACGATGACCCGTGTGCCGTCATCCGCCGGCGTGAGATGGACATCAGTGACTGTGAGTTGGGTGTTTCCATTCGGACTGTATGTGTCTCCCTCGTTGATCGCAGCAATTAGATAGTCTGGCTGTGTCCCTAACTCAAGCGTCACATGGGTTGAGCTGCGATCTGGCCCTGAGTCAGCCGGTTGCAGTAGGAACGCGGCCCCTGCAGCGATAACGGCGAGGACGAAGAGTACAACGAGTGCGTCAAT
Organism: Haloplanus aerogenes; assembly: GCF_003856835.1. NCBI lineage: Archaea > Methanobacteriati > Methanobacteriota > Halobacteria > Halobacteriales > Haloferacaceae > Haloplanus > Haloplanus aerogenes. Next base: position 950,042 of record NZ_CP034145.1, on the reverse strand, counting down.
AACATTAATAACGCCAAATAGATTCCCGTCGTCATCAATCAATGACATCGCACCCACCAGTACGCATGTTGCCCGATAGTGGCTAACAGAGCGACTAAACCATTTCGGAAATTGGATTCCCAAAGAGTCGGACGGTAACCTCTACTAAAATGGCCACGCCGTGAAATCCTGCTCTGGAAGTTTCCACCGAAAGTGGTGTTCAAGATTCAACTCGTCCCAAGCCATCAGAGATACGCTGGTGAAACGCTCGTTTTATTCCCTGTATAGGACTGTAGCCCGGCCAATGAGATCGTTCGAGAGGCGAGACCTCCCGTGATCACGAACATCTCCGATTAGCGAGTGACAGTGAGGTAAGCCTGCGGGCCTCCACGAGACAGTCATTTAGAACCGTTGAACAGAGTGCCCTTACTCAACGGTCACGCTCTTTGCGAGATTGCGCGGTTTGTCGATCGGCCGTCCTTTTTTGTTTGCGACATGGTACGCAAATAGTTGGAGAGCGACATTCGCAACGACTGGCTCTAACGGCCCACAGGCTGGAATCTCGAACATAGTATCGACATTGGTTGTTATTGCTGGGTCGCTAGCTACGCCGATGACTGCCGCACCACGGGATTCGACCTCCTTGACGTTGTTGACGGTCTTCTCGGCTGCCGCTTGGTCAGTAAGGATTGCGATAACGGGTGTATCAGGTGTCACTAGCGCGAGTGGTCCGTGTTTCAGTTCGCCAGCGGCGAAGCCTTCTGCGTGATCGTAGGAGATCTCTTTGAGTTTGAGGGCGCTTTCAAGCGCCACTGGGTAGCCTGTTTTCCGGCCAACATAGAAGAACGCCTTACTGTCTGCGTAGGTTTTGGCGGCGCGTTTGATGGTCGGTTCTTGGTCTAACACCTGTTGGACAGCCCCAGGAAGATCACGGAGACTTTCGAGAAACTCCGTCGCTGCTTGCGATGTCAGCGTCTCTCGAACCTGTCCTAAATATACCGTGAGTAGTGTGGCGGTCGCGACTTGGGAGACGAAGGTCTTGGTTGCTGCGACGCCAATCTCCGGCCCGGCGCGAATAAAGATCGTATCGTCAGCTTCCCGGGTCACCGTACTCCCAAGCGTGTTGGTGAGTGCGAGTGTTCGTGCGCCTGCCCGAATGGCCTCGCGGAGTGCCGAGAGCGTATCTGCTGTCTCACCACTCTGCGTGATGGCAAGCACCAGTGTCCGCCACGGATCGCGGTCCCCCCTGAACTCGTATTCGCTGGCGATGTGGACAGTAACCGGGACTTCGGCGTGCGTTTCGAGGAGTTCTTTCGCATAGAGGCCGGCGTGATATGAGGTTCCACAGGCGATAATCTGAATCTCTTCGATGGACTGAAGATACTCCGTCGGGAGATCAACTTCGAGGTCAACACTCGTAGCTAGGTCGTCGATTCGACCGGAGATTGCCTGCCGAAGCGCGCGCGGCTGTTCGTGGATTTCTTTGAGCATATAATGCTCATAGCCACTCTTGCCCGCGGCTTCGGCATCCCAGTCCAGGGTGTCGGTCGGTCGTTCAACGGGTTCCCCGTCGTTATAGATCGCGATGTCATCCGTAGTCAGGTGAGCGATGTCACCTGATTCGAGGTAGGTAACCCGATTCGTATGCTCAATGAACGCGGTGGCGTCACTCCCGATGAACGTCGCGCTATCGCTGTGCCCGATCAGCAGGGGACTATCTTCGCGTGCAACGACGATTCCATCGTGACCAGCTGCTGTTGCAGCGATCGCGTAGCTTCCCTCAAGTTGTTTGGTCGTTCGCTGAACCGCGCTCAGTAAGGAGATACCGTCAGCAAGATGTGTCTCGATGAGATGCGGAATCACTTCGGTGTCGGTCTCACTCTGAAAGACATGTTGCTCGCTGAGTTCCCGTTTAAGGGCATCGTAGTTTTCGATGATCCCATTATGGACGACCGCGATCTCGCCAGTACAGTCTGTGTGTGGGTGGGCGTTTGTTTCGGTCGGCTCGCCATGCGTACTCCACCGCGTGTGGCCAATCCCGATCGTGGCGTCAGCTGACTGTGGTGCTGTGAGTTCGTCAACTTCTCCCTCTGTTTTGGCGAGCGTAAGCGTCTCGCCGGTGAGTGCGATTCCCGCTGAGTCGTACCCTCGATATTCGAGATTTTTGAGTCCCTGATGGACGATCCGTCCCGTGTTATCTGGGCCGATGTAACCAATAATTCCACACATGCGATTATCCCCGTTGTACGTGACTGCCATCGTCAATCCGGCCCGATACGTAGGTCCCGCTGTCGAGTGTGGTGGTGTTCCCGACGATCGTCCCCGGGGTAATGGTAACATTGCCTCCCCCAGCCACGTTATCGCCAATTAGGCCCCCAAGTGTGACATCGTGATGCACTGTATCCGACAGGACAACGTCAGCATGTCCCCCCTCAACTGTCGTGTTTGGACCGAGTGTCGTATTTGCCCCAACGATACAATCTGTCATGACAGTTCCACTCTTGATTGTCACATCAGATAAAATAATCGTGTTTTTTAAGATCGAACCGGCGCCGATACTAACGTTGTCACCAAGACTGACGCCATCCAACACGACTGCCTGTGGATGAATAACCGTATTCTCCCCAATAGCTACTGGATTTCTGACTACTGCCGAGGTGTCGATCGTAGCACTCTCAGAGATAGCGTCTTCTGATCGGTCCCTAAGAAGCGCATTATTGACTGTGAGTAAATCCCACGGTTCCGAGACATCTAGCCACGTTCCTTGGTAGCGAACTGCTTCAAGTCGTCGGTCGTCAATAAATGTGGCCAGCGCATCTGTCAGTGCCTGTTCGCCGTGCGTCTCAATGCGACGGATGCCAGCGAAGATTTCGGGACCAAAGGCATAGACGCCAGCGTTGATGTAATCTGATTTTGTGAGGTCGGGATGTGGCTGTTCTTCCAGCCCAACGACGGTTTGGCCCTCAAGTTCCACGACCCCGTATCGACTCGGTCGTTCAATGCGGGTGATCGCCATTACTGGCCTGTTTGTCTCTTCCCGGCGATCGATGACTGCATCAATAACTGCCGTATCGATGATCCGGTCGCCATTTAATGCTATAAAATATTCACCGAGTCGTGATTCTGCCTGTAGCAGCGCATGTCCGGTTCCTAACTGTGTTTCTTGGACAACATACGAGATATCCAAGCCGGCGTAGATGTCTTCGAAGTGACTTTGAATCCGATCTCGATTCGAGCCGACAACTAAAATCACCTCGGTGATCTCTGTCTGCACAAGGGCGTCGATGATATGCTCAAGAATTGGTCGGTTTGCGACAGGGAGCATTGGCTTTGGCCGGTTCTCTGTGAGCGGCCAGAGTCGCCGTCCCTTCCCCGCTGCGAGTACGACTGCTTTCATACGCACTGGTTTCCGCCACGAGATATAGACCTTTGGCAGAGAGTCTACAGAAATCGCAACACAGGTTTAAGATAGAATAGATGATCCGGCGTATTATTCTCCCGTCTCAACCGCTGGATCAGCTGTCTTAGTCGTCGTCACGGCGTTGGAGTCCGCACTACTTGAGAGGCGTCGTTCAGCCTCCTCGCGGTCTTCAGGGTACCCAATGTCGATCCGCCAGCCGTCGAGGCCAATAGCGTCGATAGTCCGCCCCGACTGGATGAGAAGGTCAATGGCATCGGATATTTCGTACTCGTTGCGCTCCGATGGTTGAACGAGGTGACACGCGTGGAAGATTGCTGGCGAGAAGGTATAGAATCCAGTCATCACTAAGTTGCTCGGTGGATCTTCCGGTTTCTCCACTACATCTGTGATCTCTCCATACGGGTTGGTGTCACACACGCCGTAGCGGGAGGCCTCCTCCCACGGCACTTCCTCGACGAGAAAAGCGGCGTCCGTACGGTCTTCGTGCTGTCGGCGGACCACGTCCTGGAGATTCGCCCGGAAGATGTTGTCGCCGAGCATCAACATGAAATCGTCATCGATGTACTCTTCGACTGTCAGGAGGGCATGGGCGAGTCCCCTCTGCTCTCGCTGGTGGGTGTAGGTAATCGGGATGCCATCGTACTCGTCGCCGTAGTGATCGATGATGACCTCCTTCATATAGCCGACAACGGCGATGAGTTCGTCCGCACCAAGTTCAATCAACTTGTCGAAACAGTGAGTGATGAGTGGCTTCCCATTGACTTCGACCATTCCCTTGGGCTTATCTTCAGTTAGCGGCCGGAGGCGCGTGCCTTTCCCAGCCGCGAGTACAACGGCTTTCATGATCTCGAATTCTTTTTCCAGGGCCGATAAGAATTCTGTATTGACACTGTTGATTAAGCCGGTTTGGAATTTATCCCGATACTGAGATCACCGGTGATAACTGCGAAAGGAACACCCCTGATTCCGTAGCGACAGGGCATTCCGTGAGTAGGACAATGGAGTCCGGAGTGCCTTGCACAGGCGATAGGAAAAACTACCGACTCAAGAGAGGAAGGTGATTTGCGGATGAATGATACGCACCCATCGAAATGCATTTTTTCATTGACAGTCTAAATGAAGACAAGGTGGCTATTCACGAGTGTTGCCTGACTGGTCGTCTGCACGTTTAGGTTTGTCTTTGTGGATACGGTATAGTCTCCACGATTGACGGGACTTCCCGGAAAGTTGCTTGAGAATGTCGCTGAACGAACAGTGAGCAGCTTACAAATTGGGCATTGTTTTCTGAAATGATTCATAATTTCCTGTTGCCCCCGTTATTCCTCACCGTTATAGAAATAGTTAAAATTCATATAGCTTCTATGGAGAAATCGAGCCGTGCAGGATTCCTAAAGCAAAACTGGAGTGCATTATGAACAATGCGAGTACAGCTCCGGGAATATGCTTCATATCTGTCCCTACTTTCGACGTTCTAATCGATGAGATAGCTACAAAATTAATAATGATAAGGTAACTTCCGAGCATCAGTGGCCACAACGGAATAGTGACGCTACCAAGTATGATCATAGCTAAGCCACAAACACGTGGTGGAAGCGGATATTCGTCTAATTTATTGAAGACGTTGGCTTTCCAGTACCCGTTGCCATAATACTGTTTTGCAAGTGCTAATGGAGTTGATCTGGGGACATAGCTAATTTGTAACTCTGGATACTGATAGAGACGGAAGCCAGCGGCACGAACTCGCTTGTTATACTCATAATCTTGTGCCCGTGGGAGGTCAGTATCCATTTTTCCAACGGTCTCAATAACTTCACGTCGGTAAGCCCCGAAGTTCACCGTCTCAACATAGCCTTCTACAGGCCGGAACCGTGAACTACTTGCTCCTAATCGAGAGATGAGTGCGGCTGCCACTGAGTGTTCAAAGTAGGTCTCCGGGGAGGGAACCATTCGACCACCAACCACATCAGCATCAGGCGCACGATCAAATGCGGTCATTATGTGATTGAAAAATTGCTCGGAAACGATGCTGTGGCCACTAATAAAAGAAACGACCTCACCAGTCGCGTTTTCAAGACCAATATTTATGCCGTGTGGTGTTGTTTGTTGAGGATTATCATATAATGACACACACTGATGGGCCTGCTCATACGATGAAATCTGCTCTCGAGTCCGGTCTTCGCTTTGACCGTCAACAACTAAAATTTCTTTGTGACTTTCACAATCTGCAGAAATTAACGCATCCAAACAGCTTTCGATAGTCTGTTCTTCATTATGTGTGGGAATAATAATTGAAACCGAAGTTATTTTAGAGTTATCGGTAGTCATCAATCGATAGGATCGTTTTTTGAATATAAATATATTGGTTCGGTGGAGCATCTTCTCCCACAGATAATCAGGTTTCCTCTTTTAGGGAATCTGTAGTGAGTCTGCTGCACCTGATGATCTCTCTGAGTACGAACGTATATGTTCCATC